>NZ_KV838002.1:0-60617 GCF_001838615.1 Haemophilus sp. HMSC61B11 | reverse complement strand
GCTCAGCGAAGAAGAAAAACGTACGGTATCGTCTTTAAGCCAGGTAGCGGCAGGTATTGCTGGTGGTAGTTTATCGGATAGTTCTGATGGAGCGATTATTGCGGCTAAGACGGCGAAAGATGCTGTGGAGAATAATTATTTATACAACGGAGAGGTAAACAGCCTCGTTAAAGAGTTAGCTAAAGCAGAGAAGGAAGGAAAAGATACTCGACCTATTTTTGAGAAATACGCGAAATTAAGTGAGAAAAATAGAAGAAAAATATTGAAGGATTGTGGTGATAATCCAGTTTGTTATATACCACATATTCAGATGATGCAATCGGGAGATGAAGCAGCATATGAAAACTCTAGTTATTTAAGGTTTGGATCCTATTTTAATAATTTAAGTAGAGAGACCCAGGTTAAATTGAGTGACTTTGTGGAGTCGGAAAATAGTAAAACTAGAAACCAATTACCAAAGAGCGTACACTATGCAACTCTTGCTTTAGGTGCTGCGGAAGCTTTGGGGTTAGGGGGACTAGCCTTAACTAAGTTGCCAAAAGGAGCCAATGCAAACGAAAAATTGCCGATTGTTGGGAAAACAAAAGGATATGAAAACCATAAGATTAAAATTTCTTCTGGTGCGGAGAATAATGCTAAATCTATCCCATTAAAAGAGCAGCTATCAAACGAAATGCTTAAAGCACAAGGCACAAAACTTGAGAAGATTGATGTCATTGCAAGAGTGGATGTTAATGGCAGGGTTTATGTTGATACCAATCAGATGGCTAGGGCGGATAAATTTTCAGATCCAAATAAACTGACACTAATTGCAGAAAATGTGGCAGCGAAACCGCCTTTAAAAAACGGCTCGCCTTATCCAAATAGTAATATGGAAAATGCTCATGCAGAAATAGGAGCTATTCAACAGGCTTATGACCGAGGTGTAACTAAAGGTAAAAGTATGGTCATTAATGTTCAAGGTAAGGATGTTTGTGATTATTGTAAAAATGATATAGCTACAGCTGCTGAAAAAGCTGGGTTAAAATCTGTTACTGTTCATGCAATAGATAATAGAACTAAGTTACCCAAAGTGTACGTTTGGTCTAAAGGTCAACGATCAATAAAGGAACCCCAAAATGACAAATAATTTATTTTTTACCTGTGGATTTCAAAGAGGAAAGGACTGGATTATAGCATCTAATAGGGAGAGAGTATCTTCTATTGATAAAGATAAAATGATATCTATACTTAATAATATTGAACTAAATGAGGGGGCTGCGGGGTTAGAGTTTATCCCAGAGCCGGAAGTTGGAATCTCAGGATTATCAGTTCAATGTGACGGTGAAAGATATTTATTTACTTTAATTGAGTATGGAAAAGATGGGGAGTTCCTAATTAGAACAAAATCTGACTTTAATGGTACTCCTGGATTGGTTTACTTTGAGGGAGAACCCTATCCAGCTTGTTCGGTGATAGAAGACTTTGATTTTATTAAAAGAGTATTTATTGAGTTACTAGAAACCGGAAATGTTTCTTATGAGTTAATGGATATATAATTTAAAACATCTATATAAAGTGCGGTCAATTTTTAAAGCGTTTTAAAAGCTCTCAAAAACTGACCGCACTTTTTGTCTTTTCAACGATACTTATGTTAAGCAAACCTTATAATTTCATATCCAACTTCGCGTAAGCACGCTCTACTTTTTCTAATGCTTTTTCCACGCAAATATCGCGAGCGAGTAAGACACCTAAACGGCGATGACCATTGACTTCACCTTTGCCGAAAATGCGGATATTGGTGTGGGGTTCAGCCAATACTTCGGCGATATTGCCAAATTGCACGTTTTTCGATTGGCCTTCTACCACGATGGCTTTGGAAGCCGATGGGCTAATGAGGGTGATTTCCGGAATAGGTAAGCCTAAAATCGCGCGGGCATGTAAGGCGAATTCAGATAATTCTTGAGAAATTAGCGTGACCATACCGGTATCGTGTGGACGAGGGGAAACTTCATTGAAGATAACCTCATCACCACATACAAACATTTCCACACCAAAAATACCGCGACCACCTAATGCAGTGGTAATTTTCTCTGCTACGTCTTGTGCTTTTTTCAACGCTGCATCAGACATGGCTTGTGGTTGCCAAGATTCGCGATAGTCGCCATCTTCTTGACGGTGGCCGATTGGCGCTAAGAAGCTGGTGCCATTAATGTGGCGAACGGTGAGTAAGGTGATTTCATAATCGAATTTAACAAACCCTTCTACAATCACGCGTCCTGCGCCTGCACGACCACCTTGTTGCGCGTAATCCCAGGCTTTTTGTAAGTCGTCTTTGGATTTCAAAATACTTTGACCGTGGCCAGAAGAGGACATAATCGGTTTCACCACGCAAGGAATACCGATTTTTTCAACCGCACTTTGGAAGTCAGCAAAGTTATCGACAAATTGATAAGGTGAGGTTGGCAAACCAAGCTCTTCGGCAGCCAAACGACGAATGCCTTCACGATTCATTGTAAGCTTGGTGGCTTTGGCGGTAGGCACAACATTAAAACCTGCTTTTTCTAATTCAATCAGCGTATCTGTCGCGATGGCTTCCACTTCCGGCACGATGTAATCTGGGCGCTCTTTTTCCACTAAGGCTTTGAGTGCTGCACCATCTAGCATGGAAATCGTATAAGCACGATGTGCCACTTGTTGTGCTGGGGCGTTTTCATAACGATCGACGGCAATCACTTCCACGCCTAAACGTTGTAATTCAATCACCACCTCTTTGCCCAGTTCACCAGAGCCAAGCATCATCACTTTAATAGCATTCGGGGTTAATGCTGTACCTAGGATTGTCATGTTGTGTCCTTATTTTAAGAAAGATTCATCAAGTGCTAAATCGTCATTTTTATTAATCCCCACACCGCGAGCAATCACATTTTTAGCAATATCATGTGCTTCTTCTAAAGAATGCTCGGTGTAAGTTCCGCATTGGTATTCATTTAATTCAGGAATTTGGTTTTGGTCTTGCACGGTTAAAATATCTTTCATGGAAGCTAACCATGCATCAGCTACTTGTTGCTCGTTTGGTGTGCCAATTAATGACATGTAAAAACCTGTACGGCAACCCATTGGGGAAATATCGATGATTTCTACATTGTCATTATTTAAATGGTCACGCATGAAACCCGCAAATAAATGCTCAAGGGTGTGAATCCCTTTTGGTGGGAGAATTTCTTTGTTTGGAATGCAAAAACGAAGATCAAAAACAGTGATGTCATCGCCCTTTGGGGTACGCATCGTTTTGGCAACGCGCACGGCAGGTGCGTTCATACGGGTGTGATCCACTTTAAAACTGTCGAGTAATGGCATATTTATTTCCTTGAAAATCAGTGATTTGTAAATTAATTGCAAGTTTTTGTAAATTTTTTTACATTTTTTTACAATTTCTTTGAACTTTTCTTTTTAGCGTCGGTCTTATAGAACAAGCAACTTGCAGTTGTTTTAATAAAATTGGTTCCTTAGGTTATTTGCCCCTTACTCGATAAGGGGCGTTTTTTTATCTGTTGAATATTAACTCGTCTTTATTCTAGCCCACAACCAGGTTATGCACAAAGGCTATTCACAGCTATGACACGAAAGGCAAACTGAAAAAGAGCAAGGCAATATAACGCAGTCCTTTTCCAATCGTCATAAAAATCAAACAACTTAGCCAATTCAATCTAAGCCAACCGGCTACCGCACAAAACACATCCCCGATAATAGGCAACCAGCTCAATAATAAAGTGATGGCGCCATAGCGTTGTATTTTGTTTATCGCCCATAAAGTGCGGTCATTTTTGCTGTCAATTTTCGGAAACCATCGCCCAATCCAATAAGTGGTGAGGCTGCCTAGCGTATTGCCTGCGGTTGCCAGAAAAACAAGCCAAAAAATATCCGCACTTAATAATGATCCGACCAATACTTTTGGCGCAGCCAGGGAGACAAACACAATTTCTGAATTACCCGGCAAGATGGTGGCACTTAAGAAAGCGCTGAAAAACATCAGCCACAAGCCATGGGTTTGCCAAAAATCAGCCCAAAAGCTGAAAGAGAAAATGTCCCACATTAGGCTCTAATAATCTCGCGCGTTCTGACATCAAACACATCCATTCCTGCATTTAATCCCGCTTTTACACCAAGATCGGCATCTTCAAAGACGATACAACGTGATGGTTCGGCTTTTGCCAGTTCTGCGCAGCGTAAAAAGGTTTCTGGATGCGGTTTATGTTCTTTCACATCATCTGCGCTGACAATGGCGTTAAAGTAATGTTTGATGTCTAATTTTTGCATCAACATATCAATAATTTGGCGGTTCGAACCAGAACCGAGCGCAATAGGCTTTTGTTGATAGTAATGACGCACCACGTCAAAGGTTGGGAGTAATTTTGATTCTGTTGGAATCAATTCATAGGAAAGTTTGCGTTTTGCTTGTATCACTTCATTTAAACGTTCTTGTGGCATACCGGCATCTTGCATAATGGCAGAGGCGATAGTGCTCACAGTTGCGCCACCTAAATCATACATAATTTGGCTGTTAAAACGATAACCAAATTGTTCTCCCACCATATTCCACGCGCGGGCGTGTACCGGCATGGTGTCGATTAAGGTGCCATCCATATCAAAAATCAGGCCATCATATTTTTCAAAAAGTCTGTTATCTATCATTTATTGCTTTCCTAGTTAGTAAATTTTTTCACTTTGTTTCAATTTTGTGATCTGTGCACTGGTAATTTTATGAAATAGCGGTAAAGTTATCCTATCTCAAAAAGGAATGTTATGTCGTTACTCAAACAATTAACCCGTTGGAAAATTCGCGGTCAGATTGATCAGGACGTTATTGATATTATTCTGACTTTGCAAAGTCGCCTAGAACATCATTGGCGCATAGATGTGTCTATTCCGACCGTCATCACACTCTTATTGCATATTGCCAACAGCCTTGCTCGCTTAAAACGAGGCGGTTGCGTTTCTCCACTTCATCACTCCTTTTATGATGAAATGCAAAGTGCGGTCATTTTCCCTGATGTTTTGGAAATTCATCACGATTTGCTTTCTTTTATTCCGCAAGAAATTCCCGAAGCAGAGCAGAGCTATTATCTCGCCAATATTTATAGCTTGCTGTTGGAGCAAGATAAAAAATAAGGGCATGAAAGCCCCTATTTTATCAGTTAAAAATCAAACTGAGTTCTAAATCTTTGAGTAAATTGCTTTCTAAGCGCAAATCATTCCATACTAACGGATTATTATCCAAGTAATGTTTCTCAAAAGTCAGTTCCCAAGTCTGTAAAGAGCGGTCAATTCTGAGATTAATTTTATCGGTGCTATCTGTTGCCTGGCGAGATTTATTCAAAATTACCGAAATACGTAAAAGAATCAGTAAAGCAAGGACATCTTCATCCGCATAACGAGCAAAAATTGGTAAATCATTCTTTTTAAATGCACCTGTGTGATAACGAACTAAATTCACCAATAAGCGTTGCTGCTCGCGATCAAAACCCGGTAACTCCATATTTTGCAGAATATAAGCGGAATGTTTTTGTACATTGCGATGATTGATCACAATGCCGACTTCCAATAAACGAGCTGCCCAAATCAACAGATTTTTCATTTCATCAGCAAGATGAGGCTTTTGCCAATGGGTGTATTGATCAATCAAGGTTTTCGCACTATTTGCCACGCGATCAGCTTGCGCTAAATCTAAGTTAAATTGTTCGGCCAGTCCTAATGCGGTACGTGTACGAATATCTGAAACTTGGAAGTTTTTTTCTAAGCTGTAAATCACCCCTTCACGCAAAGCACCGTCAGAATAGCGCATGTTTTCTAAGCCAAAAACGTCAAAAACGGCACTTAAAATGGCTAAGCCTGGTACAAAGACATCGACGCGATCAGGGTTTAAACCCGCTATGTTAAGCTCTTCAAAATGGGAAGCTTGTAAGGTTTGTTCAATTAAATTTTGTAATCGTTCAGTTGTGATGATGCCGTTAGGATCAAGGGTCGCGGTAATCACTTGATAGACGGTTTTGATCGTGCCAGATGAACCTAACACTGATTGCCACCCGAGCTTGCGATATTCCCAGCTTAAATCTTCAATTTTATTGACCGCACTTTGGCGAGCTTGCTCGAAGTTTTCTTTTGAAATTTGTCCGTTCGGGAAGAATTTTTTGGCAAAGCTCACACACCCCATATGACGACTTTCTGCCACTAAGGGGGTGAAATCATCACCGATGATCATTTCTGTCGAGCCACCACCAATATCGATGACCAGTTTACGTCCGCTTTCTGGTTGAGTGTGGCAAACGCCCGCATAAATGGTTTTGGCTTCCGTTTGACCGCTGATGATATTAATTGAATAGGGAAAGACTGCGGCAGCTTGACGTAAAAATTCGTCATTATTGACCGCTCTTCGTAAGGTATAAGTGCCTACGACACTCACATCTTCTGGCGAAAAACCTTGTAAGCGTTCAGCAAAAAGTGCAAGGCAATTTACACCTCGCTCAATGGCTTCTTGGTTTAATACATTGTGCTCGTCTAAGCCGTCGGCGAGCCTCACTTTTTGTTTTAAACGAGACAGCACCTGAATCGAACCATTGATAATCCTCGCCACAATCATGTGGAAGCTGTTTGAGCCTAAATCAATGGCGGCAATCTCCCGGGCCTCACCTCGGTGATGAGGTTCTGCGAGTTGAGACAGTTGCTTGTCGTTATGCATGTCCTTTCCTAAAATTCAAATTGATACAATAAATCAAAAACTTGGTTTGTACTGGAAACCGATTGGAAATAAAGTTGCGGCATTAAGCGGTAACGTAAGGTCACTTCCGCTAAACCATCAAACAATCCTACACCGTATTTCACTTGTAAGCGTTTACCAATATTACCACTAACTTGCACTTTAGAGCTATCCCCAACACCGGCAGTGCCTAAGTTTAAGTCTTGAATACCAAAGGCTTCGCCAATACCGCTGACTACTTTACCACTTTTCGCCAAACCTAAGCCAAGTAATGCCGCACCGACAGAACCGCTAGAACCTGCTTCACCACTGTTTTCTAATGATCGACCGGTTAATAAATAGGAAAGCGCTTGGTCTTGAGGTTTAGCCGGGTCAGAGAAAATGGTGACTTGTGGGCTGGATGCCAGACCAATCACTTTTACCCCCGCGGTCACTTTACTGTCTTCCATCGCTTCTGGGTTACGAATCGCTTCAATATTTAACATCGGTTGTGAAGGTAAACCAGAGAAGCTGATTTGTCCTTTACGAATTAATAAATCCTGTCCAAAAGAAGCATAACGACCATTTTTCAGGTTAATTTGACCGAATAATCCTAATTTGCCTTTATCCTGTTTCACAGAAAGTAAGCCATTCAAATTGGTTTTTAAACCATAGGCATCTAAATGCACATCATCACCGATTTTAATTTTTAAATCAGATTGAATTTGCATGCCCGATTTAGTTTCTGAAGCAAATTGGCGATTAATGAGTTCTTCTTTACTTTTTCTTGGGCCATTTAAAATGACTTCATCTTCACTCACTGGTTCAGCATTGTCCGGTAAGCTTTCAATGGCAATTCTCGCCCATGGAATATCCACATTACCACTCAAATCTAAGAGTTTTGGTGAGGCTTTGACAACCACATTTGGGCTGACTTTTAATTTCGCCATGGATGGAATATCAACTTTGAAATTATCTGCTTGCGCTCTAACTTCTGCCGTCCAGTTATCCATGTGAGCCCAGTTAGCTTGTCCGTTGATGTTGAGTTTGCTATCAGGTGTTTGAACATGACCATTTAAGGTTGAAGAGGTGCCATTAAAGCGAATTGCGACTTGGCCATCAGTCACATCAAAAGGCAGGCTTTTCAGTTTTGTTTTCACATTTCGAATATCGAAATTGCCATTTAATAATGGTTTTTCTAAATTACCACCAAAACTTAAGCGTGAGACCACTTCACCATCTAGGCTTTCCCCGCTAGAGAAAAGTTGATTGGCTAAAGATAAGCGTAAACCTCCAATGGTAAAGGTACCGCCTAATTGACGGCCTTTACTTAAATCATTAATTTTTAAGTCTGTGCCGATTCGACCTTGATTTTGAACGTTAATGTCAGATTTCAAGGTTAAATTGTTATTTTGAATATCAGCATTCACACTTAATTTAGGAATATCTAGCTTAAAGGTACGGTAGTCTAATTTTTGTGCTACACCAATGTTATTACCTTCCACTGCCACATTCAGTTGTAACGGTTTATCTGTGAACCATGCCACTTTACCTCGGCTTTGTAACTGGCCTTTGAGCGTGTCTTGTCCCATCAATTTATTCACTAAATCTAAATTGATGCGTTTAAGCTCAAAAGGGACTTCGCCGTTTTTCCCTGCCGTAAATTGTTGAGGGAAGCACAGATCTAAGTCTTGGTTAATCCAGCAGTGTGACCCAATGGTGGCTTGGATTTTTTTATTGTCATAAGTCACTGGAATGGTTTGATTCACTTTAAAATCACCGATAGGTGAGTTTAGGCTCACTTGACTTAAATTACCTTTCCATTGCTGAGAAGTGCGGTCAAAATTCCCCGAGATTTGTAAATCAGCTGCAACAGGTTCACCTTTTGATTTTAAGGTGAGCGTATGATGTTTTTCATCACCTGATGCATTCAAATCAATATTATGTAATTTGATGCTGTCACCATAACGGAAGCTTTCCGCTTTGACGTTAAGTTCACCTTTCACTTGTGGTTCACTGACAACATTACCTTTAATTACGGCTTTAGATAAGTCTAATCCTTGGAAGTTCAAGCCTTGTGCCGTTAAATCAGTATTAATGGTTGGCGCAGTAAGTTTCCCTAAAATCTGTGCTTTGCCGACTACGGAACCCGCTAAATCTTGCCACAGACCACGTAAACTTGGTGCGTTGATATCTAAATCTAGGTTTGATTTATCACCTAATGTACCTTTTGCCGCAATGCGGTTATCGCCATAGTTCAGCAATAAATCAGGAATATTTAATAAGGTTTCATGACTTAAAAAGACGCTACCTTTTAAGCTTAATGGACGAGAAGAGAGGCTACCGGTTAAATCCACGGTAGGCACATCCACTTTCCAATGATTGGAATCTGCGGAACCTTGAGAGCTCACTTTGCCCGATAATACGGCTGGCATGGCAGGCACGTAAGGACGAATGTTCATTTTATTTAAATCAGCCGTCACATCCCATTGTGCGCTATCTTTCCAGTTTGAGGAACCTGTTAAACGTGCGGTACCATCTAGGGCAGCAAGTTTTAATTCGTTGATGGTGACTTCGTAGAGTTTACCGTCTACATTTAAATCAACGTGAGTATGAGGGATATGATCCATACCCTCCACGCCACCAACAACCTCTGCGTGATAATTCAATAAATCGCCCGTGAGTTTAATATCAACATCGTTAATTTTGAGCGGTGCAAGGCTATCTGCAAAAGCGTATTGACCTTTTTTCGCTTTTAACTGCAGATTTAATGGCATTTTATCTTCGGCCAGTTTCACATCACCTGTTAAGGTGGCATCAAGCACACCCTGTGTGGTTAACGAAAGTGCGGTTGTTTTTTTCAAGGAACCCGATAAATTGAGATCAACTTTGCTAGCAGGCAGAATAGTTTTGTCTTTTGATTTAAAGGCTTGGAGATCAGATTTTAATGTGAGATCAACCGGAAAATCTTCATTGAGCCGGAGTTGCCCTTGGCTCGAAAGTGTACCAAGAGAGCTGTCAATGTCGAGTTTTTGTAATTTCACTAAATGATCGGTGGCATCTGCTTGCAATTCCACTTTAGGCACAGTGATTTTTTGGATTTCTTTGCCTTTTTCATTGAGCGATTGATATTGCCAGTTTGTACCCAAAAAACTTGGAATGTGCATATCAAAAGGCAAGTTCACCGCATTTAAATTACCTAAAAAAGCCGGTGTGAGTGTTTGCTCAATTTGCGCCCAATCAACGGGTTTAGCGGGTTCTTTTTTCTTAGGTTGAGGTGTATTCGGTTGAGTTTGGGAGACAGTTGAGAAAAGCACGTCTGAAAGCGTGGTGGGCTCAAGGGTAAGGCCAGATTCATTGTTTAAACTGATCGCACTTTGAAAAGACGAAAACGTAATATTGCTTTGATCGAGTTTCATATCAAAGTCAGTAATCGCCACATTTTTCACTTGCACAGAAACCGGTAAATGGATTTTTTCCATTGGACCACTTTCCGTTTGTTTCTCTTCAGAAGGTGGCATGACACTGGTATCAATGGCAATTTTCGGCTGCGTTAAGCTGAGATCATCAACAATAATATCACCCGAAAGTAAACGAGCTAAATTCAGTTGTAATCGCGTTTTAGGGAGTGCCACATCTACGCCGGTTGTTTGAAAACGTAAATTTTCTAAGACTAAACCATCTTGTAAGCCACCGCTGACTTGCTCAATAGATAAGCTATCGAGCATTTTATCGGCGAGTTGAATAAGTGCACGTTGTCCACTATCAAAAGAAAGCGCTGTGACTAAGCCTAAAACAGGGACAAAAATGACCGCACTTCCGACACATAAAATTTTACGGCAGGTCTTTTTCTTTTTAACGGGTTGTGTGGTTTGGTTATCTGGTTGTTTTTCTTGTTCAGACATAGTCATACCCTAAATTTCAGCCCCTAAGCCAATGTAAAATTGAATGTTTTTGCTGTTATCTTTATCTCGAATTGGCGTTGCAATATCAAATTTGATGGCGCCAACTGGCGATGCCCAACGTACACCGAAACCTGCGCCGTAGCGTAACTCATTTGCTTTGTAAGCATCTGCGGCTAAGCCTGTATCCGCAAATACTGCTCCCCACCAATTTGGGTAAACTTGATATTGATATTCAAGGCTACCTGTTACTAAGCGAGAGCCGCCGACTAATTTTCCATCTTTATTTTTCGGTGAGATTTTCTTGTAGCCATAACCTCGCACACTGCGATCGCCCCCCGCAAAGAAACGTAATGCCGGTGGAATTTTACGAATATCCGCGGTATTTAAATAACCAATTTCTGCACGGGTAATAAAACGGTGATTTTCGGCATAAGTACGAATCCACGCTGTGGAAGCTTGAATTTTAAAGAAATTGGCTTCTGACATCCAAAGCTTATTCCCTAAATCAACCGTGATTTTTTGGGTATCTCCCCATGTTGGGAATTGGCCACCTCTTAAACGGGTACGGTTAAAGCCCCCAGTTGGATAAACCAGGAAGGTTTTATCGGTGAAATCAGCTTGTGTGTAGCTGTCATAACGGACACGAAGACCCGCAAAATATTGCCAACCCTCGCTATTATTCCAATAGCGTAATGCAGCGAAAGTGAGGGCTTTGGTATCCGTATCGTTTTTATTTTCTTTTTCATAACCGGTTGAAAATTCATAATAATAATTTAATGGATTTTTCAACAATGGCATTTTATAGGTGGCTTCAAAGTTTTGTTTTGGTGCAGAGACGTAAAGATTTGTACGGAAACTATGGCCTCGGCTATTGATCCAAGGTTTTGTCCAACCAATTTGGACATGAGGGCCTGTATCTGTAGCAAAACCAATCCCAAGTTCCATTGAGTTTTTCTTACGTGGATAAAGTAACAGTTCGATATCCACTAATTTTTCTTCTTCGCGGACATGAGGCTGTAAAAGCACTGAGCTAAACCAGTTGGTGGAAGAAAAATTATTGGTTAATTCAGATAAATCGCTGACTAAATAAGGATTGCCCGATTTGATGTTGAGCATATTTTGCAAATAGTCTTCGCGAATTTGGGAATGGTTGAAGGTGATATTGCCATAATGATAACGCACGCCACTATCAAACAGCATTCGCCACCATGCTTCATGAGTTTCTGGGCTGATTTCTAAGCGAGAAATTTGGAATTTTCCATCAAGATAGCCACGAGCAAGGGCAAGATTTGAAATACTACTTTTATAATCATCGTATTTTTGATGCTCGACTAACTCGCCTTGTTTTGGCAAGTTTTTACGGAGTGCCGTGAAGTTTTCATCTTCTGCTGCTTCGCCTGTAATTTCAACGTCTGTTCCAGCAATTTTACTTGGCTCACCCGGGGTGACATTCGCAATAAGTAAATCTCGTTGACCTTTGCGTTTTTTTAATTCAAAGGCCACGGAAGAACCATAATAACCGAAGACTCGAAGGCCTTTATCAACAGCATTTGAAACTAATTGTTTATAACGATCTGAGCCGTCCATCTCACCTTTATCAATGAGTTTGACATTCATGTCAGTGTTGCGAATAGCACGTTCACCCTTGATCCCGCGGATCTCAATATCCACGGTTTGTTCTGCAAGGGCTGAAAAACTCATCCATCCAAGCAAAAGTGCGGTTATTTTTAACGAAATTTTTTTCATTTTGTTACAAGCTAAACTTTAAGAAGATCCACATCAAACCGCCTTAGTTTACCCACAAAATAAAGGGATTACCAACGCAATTATAGATGGAATTTGAAATTTTTATGTGCGTGTGAGCGTTAATACGACAATGCGATCAAAGAAAGAGTTTCCTGAGATCTGAAAAAATAACGGTTTTTCTATTTATTCATACAGTTAACCAAAATGTAACTGGGCCATCATTGGTGAGGCTCACTTGCATATCTGCTGCAAATTGTCCGTTAGCAACGGTCACTTTTTCTGTACATTTTTGCGAAAAATATTCATATAATTCTTTAGCTAATGCTGGTGCGGCACCTTTTGAGAAACTTGGTCGTAGCCCTTTTTGTGTGTCTGCAGCTAAAGTAAATTGGGATACCACAAGCACTTCGCCACCGATTTGTTGCACGTTTAAATTCATTTTGTCATTTTCATCACTGAAAATACGGTAATTTAACACTTTCTCAGCGAGCTTATCTGCTTTGGCTTGGTCGTCTTCTTTTTCCACGCCTAATAAAACCAATAATCCCTTGCTGATTTGTCCCACAATTTGACCTTCAACTTCCACTTTAGCCTGAGTCACACGCTGGATTAATGCAATCATTTTACTTCCTCTAAATTTGTTTGATTCATTGACTGCACTTCTGCAAGCACTGCAGCTAATTGTGCACCGAATAACACCACCGTCCAGCTGATTTGAATCCACAATAACATGATCGGCAGTGTTGCCATGGCGCCATAAATTAATTGATAAGATGGGAAGGTGGTGATGTACCAAGTAAAGGCTTGTTTCCCTAAAGTAAAGAAAATTGCCGCAATTAATGCGCCTGCTGCGGAGTGTTTGATGCTCACTTTCTTATTTGGCACGACCATATAAATGAGCGTGAAAATAAACCAAGTAGAAAGAAATGGCACAAAGCTGAGGAGTTTTAAGCCAAAAGAGAGCGTTTCAGATTGCTCGAACATGGCTTTAACATAGGAACTTGCCGCAATGCTAGTACCGATTAAAAGCGGGCCGAGCGTTAAAATGAGCCAATAAATAGCAAATGACGTAAAAATCGGGCGATTACTAGTGTCTTGCCAAATACCATTGAGTGTACGGTCGATGGAGTTAATGAGCATCAATGCCACTAAAATCAAACTCACAATCCCCACGGCACTCATTTGCTTGGAGTTACGGACGAATTCATCAATATATTGTCCCACAACATCACTCGCGGAAGGCGCGAAATTGGTGAAGATGAATTCTTTCAATGCACCGGTTACTTCGTTAAAAACGGGAAAAGCAGAGAAAATTGAAAACACCACCATAATTAATGGCACGATAGCGAGCATGGTGCTGTAGGTGAGTGAACCGGCAGCTTGCGTTAATTTATTTTCTTGAGAACGCTGCCAGAATAATGCGAAAAAAGACGTTAAGGTCATTAGAGCAAGCCTCCGCAACAATGTTTAAATTTCTTCCCTGAGCCACAAACACAAGGCTGTTTATTGCTTGGGAGCGGTACAGTGGGATCAACAAAATACCAACGACCATCAATTTTTACAAAAAGAGAATATTCGTGATGCACTTGCGGCTGTTCGTTGCCTTGAAAATGTGCTTTAAATTCAACCGCACTTTGTGTTTTGGTTAAGGTTTCTGCTTTGACAATATCTAAACCGAGCCATTGCGTTTCATCAGCCCAATCTTGCAGGGCTTTTTCATCTAATAACGTTTGTTGGCTTGGCACAGTGGTTTGCACGATATAAGGAATCTTTTTAAGCACAAACGCTGAATAGCGGGAGCGCATAAGTTGTTCCGCGGTTTCTGGAAACATGTTGCCTGAATGAAAGCGTCCGCAACAATCTTCATAAGAAAGCGAAGATTGGCACGGACAAAGTGCGGTCGTTTTAGCCGACATTTTAGGCTGCCTTTTGTAAATTACGTAATTGTGAGTTAACAGAACGTTTAAACGCTGGCGCTAATTCCTCAATGGCTAAGGCTTCTTCTAGTTCTGCAATGCTTGAAGGAGCTGAAAGTAGTGTGTTTAAACGACGAATTGTCCATTCTGGATAAGGACGATGTTGCAAAATAAGTTCATCGCCTTGATGAATTTCACCTTCTTCAATCACGCGCACATACCAACCTGTCCAGCCAGACTGACGGATCATCTCTCTTGTATTATCATTCTTGGTATTATGAGATAAACGTTCGCAAGGTTTACGTGGTTGAGACACTTCTAAAAGAGTAGAACCAATTTTGTAACGATCGCCTATGCAGACATTATCTTCATGTAAGCCTGATACAACAAAGTTTTCACCATAAATCGCGCTACCGTGAAAATCAAACTTTTCACCAAGTAGCGCGTTTAAAGCGTCGAAAGACACATCAGACATAAAAAACAAGGCTTTATCGACACCACCGTGATGGGCTTTTAAACCCACATCGTTACCTTCTGCACCCAGCGTGTGCACTTTTACCATCTGTACCGGTTTTTTACGGATAGCACTTTCATATGAGCTACCATCAGGGAATGTTAAGGTTTCTATCAATCCTGTTTTAATAATAAGAATTTTTGCGTTTGACATCTATTTTTCCTGCTTTGAGTTAGTTTTGAGAAATTATACCGTAAAATCACTTAAATTTTGACCGCACTTCGTTTTTTCCTTATTATTCGTTTAAATAAAACCAACAAAACAAAGGAATCTTTATGCAATATTCTCTCGCGCGTACCGAACAAGGTCAAACCCTTGGTATTACCGCAAAAATGGCAAACCGTCATGGTCTGATCGCCGGGGCGACAGGGACGGGGAAAACCGTAACATTACGTAAAATGGCGGAAGCGTTCAGTGATGATGGCGTGCCGGTCTTTTTAGTTGATGTAAAAGGCGATTTGTCCGGTTTAGTCAAAGCTGGCACATTCAGTGGTAAAGTGGCGGAACGCATTGAGCAATTTGATTTAGGTGGCGAGAGTTATTTAAATGGCTATCCTGTGTCATTTTGGGATGTATTCGGTGAAACCGGTATTCCGCTTCGTACCACGATTTCTGAAATGGGACCATTATTACTTTCCCGTTTATTAAATTTAAACGCAACCCAAGAAGGCTTATTAAACCTCGTATTCCGTGTGGCAGATGACAAAGGCTTGTTACTCATCGACTTAAAAGATTTACGTGCAATGCTTAAATTTGTAGCAGAGAACGCTAAATCGTTCCAAGTAGAATATGGCAATGTATCAGCTGCAAGTGTGGGCGCGATTCAACGTGCCTTACTGACACTTGAAAATGAAGGAGCGGCCAATCTTTTTGGTGAACCTGCATTAAATCTTGAAGATTGGTTACAAACCCGTGATGGTCGTGGTGTGATCAATGTTTTAAATTCTGAAAAATTAATTAATTCCCCAAGAATGTATAGTGCATTCTTGCTTTGGTTGATGTCTGAATTATTTGAACAATTACCAGAAGTAGGTGATCCAGAGAAACCAAAATTTGTGATGTTCTTCGATGAAGCACACTTACTCTTTGATGGCGCACCGAGTGTGTTGGTGGATAAAGTGGAACAAGTGGTTCGCTTGATTCGTTCTAAAGGGGTGGGAATTTATTTTGTAACCCAAAATCCATTAGATTTACCGGATACCGTGTTAGGGCAATTGGGTAACCGTGTCCAACATGCGTTACGTGCTTTTACGCCACGTGATCAAAAAGCAGTGAAATCTGCGGCAGAAACATTCCGCTCAAATCCAGCAGTTAATGTGGTTGAAACCATTTCAACTTTAGGTGTGGGTCAAGCATTGATTTCATTCTTAGATGAAAAAGGGATGCCAACGCCAGTTGAAGTGGCGTATGTTTACCCGCCGAAAAGCCAACTTGCCCCGATTACTGAAGAAGAGCGAGCGGCTTGGGTGAAAGACGATGATCTTTATGCATTCTATAAAGATTACGTGGATAATGAATCCGCTTTTGAAGTATTGAATGCGCAAGCGGATTTAGCCGCAGTGCAACAAAAACAAGCCGAACAAGCGCAGCAAGAGGAAGAAAGCGGTTTATTCGGTAGCTTAAGCCGTATGATTTTTGGAACACAAAAACGTGGAGATAAACTTTCTCCGACAGAACAAATTGTGAATAGCGTGGCAAAATCAGTCGGCCGAAATATTCGTAATGAAGTGACCAAACAAATCATGCGTGGTATTTTAGGCGCATTGAAAAAATAACGAAAATTTGACCGCACTTTGCGGCAAGAATGATAAAAAGGAGATTATTATGTCTGATGTATTTCACTTAAACCTGACTAAAGCACAATTAAAAGGTGCTACACTCGCTATCGTACCTGGGGATCCTGCACGTAGCGAACGTATTGCTAAAAAACTTGATAACCCTGAGTTTCTTGCAAGTACACGTGAGTTTACTTCTTGGTTAGGCTATTTAAATGGTCAACCAGTGGTGGTGTGTTCAACCGGTATTGGTGGCCCTTCTACGTCTATCTGTGTGGAAGAGCTAGCTCAACTTGGCGTGCGCACATTCTTACGTATTGGTACAACAGGCGCGATTCAACCGCATATTAATGTGGGCGATATTCTTATTACAACGGGTGCGGTTCGTCTTGATGGTGCAAGTCGTCACTTTGCGCCAATTGAATATCCAGCAGTGGCAAATTTTGAATGTACCACGGCGCTTTTCAATGCGGCTAAAGAAAAAGGTATTGAGCCATTTGTAGGAATTACAGCTTCTTCAGATACCTTCTATCCAGGTCAAGAACGTTATGATACGTATAGTGGCAAAGTGTATCGTGATTACCAAGGTTTGTTAAAACAATGGCAAGATATCAATGTGATGAACTACGAGATGGAGTCAGCCACATTATTTACGATGTGTAATGCTCTTGGCTTACGAGCAGGTATGGTGGCAGGTGTGATTGTGAACCGTACACAACAAGAAATTCCAAATGAAGCTACCATGAAAGATACAGAAGACAAAGCTGTATCAGTCGTAGTGGAAGCAGCAAGAAAATTGTTAGCGTAATGTATAAAAGGCGTTTTTAATTAAAACGCCTTTATTTTTTCATCATATTAAAACAAGTGAATTCTGCTCGCCTCTGAAAATATTTTTATCTCAATATTCAAATTTTTCTCAAAATGCTACAAAAATGTGATGTACGTCACAAAATTTAGTCTTCTTTTTCATTAAAATTCTAAGCGTTATCTTTACTAGAAAGGATTCATTATGAGCAGTACAACAAATCTTTCATCAAGAATGAATGGTATGAATAGTAGTTATTCAACCGAAATCAAAAGTAAATATTTAAAATATCAGCTTCATTCTCTTATCGGTGTTTTTATTGGTTACATGTGTTACTACATTGTCCGTAATAACTTCGTTCTATCCACTCCCTATCTGGCAGAAAAATTAGAGCTTTCTAAGACGCAAATTGGTTTACTGACATCCTCTTTGCTGATTACATACGGGTGTAGCAAAGGCGCAATGAGTATCTTGGCAGATAAAGCTAATCCTCGCTACTTTATGGCTTTGGGGCTTCTTCTTTGTATTCTTATTAATATTATGATGGGGTTCTCAACAAGCTTCTATTTATTTGTAGGATTAGTCATTTTATTAGGGGTATTCCAGGGAATGGGGGTAGGTCCTTCAATTATTACAGTTGGATATTGGTATCCGCGTAGCCAACGTGGGAGAGCAAGTACAACTTGGAATGTATCACATAATTTAGGTGGTGGTATTGTGGCACCGATTGTAGGCGCTAGTCTTGCTTATCTCGGTTCTGAACAATGGGAAATTTCTACTTATGTTGTACCGAGTGTCATTGCCTTAATTGGTGTTTTCCTTGTGTTATTTTTTGTGAAACGCCGTCCTGCTGAAGAAGGACTACCAACTGTTGAGGAAATGTATAACGAAGAAACGGTTAATACAAAATTAAAAGGTCATTTATCTGAAAAACCAGAAAACATGACTGCATTCCAAATTTTTTATAAATTTGTCGTTAAAAACCCTAATTCTTGGTATCTCGTTGGTGTTGATATTTTCACCTATATGGTTCGTTTTGGTATGTTAACCTGGATTCCGCTTTATCTTCTTAAAGAAAAAGGTCTTACTAAAACAGATATGGGCGCTGCATTTATGATTTTTGAATGGGCAGCTATTCCATCAACGCTCATTGCCGGATGGTTAATTGATAAATTTTTCCGTGGAAAAATTATGTATTTACCAATGATTTGTATGACAATTGTTTTCTTCTGTGTATTCGGCTACATGAACTCAGAATCCATTTTTGCCATTATTTTATTCTCTGCAATAGTTGGGTGTTTGGTCTATATTCCTCAATCTATGGTTGCAGTACAAGCAATGGAAGTTATTCCTAGTTTTGCATTAGGATCAGCAGTAGGGTTACGTGGATTTATGAGTTATATTGTTGGTTCTACATTTGGTACAACATTGTTTGGTTTTGTTGTAGATAAATTTGGTTGGAGTAGTGGATTCTATACCATCATGTGTGGTGCGGTGATGTGTTTCATTTTCTGCTATTTATCTCACCGTGGCTTGCAAAAAATTCTTAATATGCAATAAACAAAAAAGGCGTTTTGAATTAAAACGCCTTTTTTATTGAACTTTAACTATTTACCCTTGCAAAAGCAGCCGCTTCAGTAATTAATTGATCATCAGGTCGAATGCCTGTGTAGAGCTCAAATTGTTCGACGGCTTGTAGCACAATCACTTCTGCACCAGAAATGGTTTGTTTACCTTGCTGTTGAGCAAATTGGATAAACGGTGTTTCAGCAGGAATCGCCACTACATCAAAAGCGGTTTGAGCTTGTTGAATGAGATTTTCAGGAAAGGCGAGATCAAATTCTTCTTTTCCACCTTTCATCCCAATTGGCGTAACGTTGACTAAAATGTCTGCCGATTGATTATCTAAAGATGGGATATATTCATAGCCATAAAGTGCGGCTAAATTTTTACCTGTTTTTTCATTTCGAGCAAAAATCTTCAGATGCTCAAATCCACTGTTTTTAAAGGCTGCAACGACGGCTTTCGCCATGCCACCACTGCCTTGCACAATCATGCAACTCTTTTTATCTAATTGATATTCTTCGATAAGTTTAACAATCGCGATATAGTCGGTGTTGTAAGCGCGAAGAAAACCTTGATCATTCACAATGGTATTCACAGACTGAATGGCTTGTGCAGAAGGCGAGATTTCATTTAAAAATGGCATGCAGCTTTCTTTAAAAGGCATCGAAACGGCACATCCTCGAATGCCAAGTGCACGGATGCCTTTGACGGCGCTTTCAATATCCGTAGTAGTAAAGGCTTTATAGATAAAATTAAGCCCTAGTCTTTGATACAGATAGTTATGGAATGTCGTGCCAAAATTGCCTGGTCTGCCAGAAAGGGACATGCAAAGTTGGGTGTCTTTGTTAATCATATCGATTCCTTAAATATTTAGATTTATATCATCATCGATAAAATATTGGTTCATTTCAAATGCTGGTTTTGCTTCTTTGTCTTTGCCGACAATACGAGCGGGTACACCTGCTGCAGTGGCATATTCAGGCACTGGTTGAAGTACAACAGAGTTGGCACCGATTTTGGCATATTTGCCCACTTCGATATTACCGAGAATTTTTGCTCCAGCTCCAATCATTACACCTTCTCTAACTTTTGGATGGCGATCGCCGGATTCTTTACCTGTACCACCTAGGGTAACACCTTGCAATATAGACACATCATTTTCAATCACGGAGGTTTCACCCACAACAATACCGGTAGCATGGTCAAACATAATGCCGTGTCCAATTTTGGCGGCAGGGTGAATATCCACATCGAAAGCTACTGAAATCTGATTTTGTAAATAAAGTGCGAGTGCTTTTCGATTTTGGTTCCACAAATAATGGGTAATGCGATAGCTCTGAATAGCGTGAAAACCTTTTAAATAAAGCAATGGTGTGGACCACAATTCCACGGCAGGATCGCGGTGGCGCACGGCTTTAATATCACAAGCGGCACAATCAATGATATTGGGCTCGGCTTGATAAGCTTCTTCAATAATTTCACGCAGCGAAATTGCGGGCATGATAGGGTTAGCCAGTTTATTCGCAAGCAAATAACTCAAGGCACTGCCGAGATTTTGATGTTTTAAAATAGTGGAATGGAAAAAGCTGGCGAGCATTGGTTCGCATTCTGCTAGTTCTTTTGCCTCTTGGCGAATGTGTTGCCATACTTCTAACGTCATTTTTTCTCCTTATTCGCCTTTTCGTTCACGACCTAATAAGCTTAGTGCCACTTCTTGTGCACTTTTACCACAAAAGAGCATTTGGTAAATCTGTTCTGTAATCGGCATTTCCACGCCTTGACGTTGCGCTAATAAATAGGTTTCTTTGGTGTTGTAAAAACCTTCCACCACCTGACCAATTTCATCCATGGCTTGTTGGCTATCAGTTCTTTTCCCGAGCATTAAGCCAAATCGACGGTTACGGGATTGGTTATCGGTACAAGTGAGCACTAAATCACCTAAACCTGACATGCCCATGAAGGTTTGCGTATTGGCCCCCATGGATACGCCTAAGCGAGTAATTTCCGCAATTCCACGGGTAATCAATGCCGTTCTGGCATTGGCACCAAATCCCATACCATCTGAAATACCTGCGCCAATCGCAATTACGTTTTTAATGGCGCCACCTAATTGAACGCCAATCATATCTTGGTTTACATACACCCGGAAATGCTGACTGCAATGAATCCGCGCTTGAAATTCTAAGGCAAACTTTTCATTACAAGAGGCAAGGGTAATCGCCGTTGGCAAACCTTGAGCCAATTCTTTCGCAAAAGTAGGACCAGAAAGCACAGCGGTTGGAATTGCTTTACCTAAGGTTTCTTCCACTACTTCTTGTAGTAATCGGCCGGTGTTGCGTTCTAATCCTTTGGTTGCCCAAATTAAGCGATGATCTGGTTTTAAGTGCGGTCGAATTTTTAAGAGAATTTCGCCGAAAGCATGGCTTGGCACCACAATTAAAATATCTTTCGATTGATCAAGAGCTGTTTCCAAATCTAATTCTAAATGCAAACTTTCTGGAAATTCAATGTCAGGCAAAAAACGGCGATTTTGACGTTCCTGTTGCATTTGATGAATGTGATCGGGATTGTGCCCCCAAAGATAGGTTGGAGAACCATTGCGAGAAAATGAGATAGCGAGTGCTGTTCCATAAGAACCGCAACCAAGAATGGTAATTGGAGATTGGGATGCGTTCATTTCAATCACCTTTAAAATAAAAGGGCAGACGGTATCGCCTGCCCTTATCACAATTAATGTTGGGTTTCTTTATTTTCTTCCGCTTCGGCTGCAGCTTGCTGCTTGTTCATGTAATCAATGAACAACGCATCGAAGTTTACTGGAGAAAGGTTTAATGCCGGGAATGTACCGCGATTTACTAAGTTAGAAATCAATTCACGTGCATAAGGGAAAAGCATATTTGGGCATTGAGATGTTAAGCAGTGTGCCATTTGAACATCTTCTAAACCGCTGATTGTAAATACGCCAGCTTGTTTTACTTCACAAATAAACGCCACATCACCAGAGTCTTCCATGGTGGTTTCTACGTTGATGTTTAACGTGACTTCGTATAAATCTTCACCCACTTGAACGGCTTCAGTGCTTAAATCAAAGCCGAGTTTTGGTTTCCATTCTTGGTGGAAAATATGAGGAAGATTTGGTGCTTCAAAAGAAACATCTTTTACATAAATACGTTGAATTTGAAGTACTGCTTCTTGTTGCTCTTCAGCTGCTACTTCAGGTTGTTGATTTTGTTCAGACATAGAGGATCCTTACTTATGTTTTTTTACTAATGGTAAATTTGCACCCGCCCAAGCCGCTAAACCGTCTTTTAACACATAAACTTTTTCAAAGCCTTGTTTGGTTAAAAGTTCTGCGGATGTAGCAGAAGAAACACCGTTAACATCCACAATGATAAGCGGTTTTTCTTTGTGATGTTCAATTTTGCCTACATTTTGATTTTTAATTTCAGTTGGAAGCAAGTTGACGCTACCAATGATATGGCCGCGTTGGAATTCATCAATAGGGCGTAAATCAATCACCACGGCTTCTTCATCGTTCATTAAGCGAACCGCTTCAGGGTTGGTGATGACGCGATATTTTTGTGTCGCACTTTTAAAAAAGGTGAAAAGTGTCATAAAAAGGACAGCAAACCATGCGATCGTTAAAAAAGTGTGTTTTTGAGCAAATTCAATTGCTTGAGGAATAAATTCTTGCATGTTGTTCTCAACTTAATTTTGATAATGAATAAGAGTTTATCTTCAGATGAAATAAGGCTTTAAGTATAACCGCACTTTAGTTATCTTTCAAAAAAATTATCAAGGAAACGCAACGTTGGCGAAAGCTTATACAATCGGATCAATAAAAATGTGATCGGGATCATAAATATATTATCTTTGTGTTTATTCTACGCCTAATTAAGTAGAGAATAGCTGAGCTTAGATTGTTAAATGTGAAAGGAGACGCGCATGCAATTAAAAAAATTAACAGCACTTATGATGCTTGGACTAGGTTTTTCGGTCGCACAAGCCGCGGAATTGCCCAATATTACGATTTTAGCGACTGGCGGCACCATTGCCGGAAGCGGTGAAACTGCCGTTTCTTCTGCTTATAAAGCAGGGCAACTCAATGTTGATGCATTAATTGATGCGGTGCCCGAAATTAAGCAGCTTGCAAATATAAAAGGTGAGCAAATTGTGAAGATTGGTTCACAAGATATGAGCGATGATGTGTGGTTAAAATTAGCTAAAGCCATTAATGCACAATGTAAAGATACAGATGGTTTTGTGATTACTCATGGTACCGATACCATGGAAGAAACCGCTTATTTCTTAGATCTTACTGCAAAATGTGAAAAACCAATTGTATTAGTGGGGGCTATGCGTCCTGCGACAGAAAAAAGTGCGGATGGTCCATTAAACCTTTATAACGCTGTCGTCGTGGCAACCGATAAAAAATCATCTGGTCGCGGCGTATTAGTGGCGATGAATGATGAAGTATTAGGTGCGCGCGATGTGACCAAAATGAGCACTACTGCAGTACAAACATTCCATTCACCAAACTATGGTACATTGGGTTACATCCATAACAGTAAAGTGGATTATGAACGTTCACCTGAAAGTAAACATACCGTAAACACACCATTTAATGTGGATAAATTAGACAGCTTGCCAAAAGTAGGCATTGTTTATGCTTATTCGAATGCACCAATTGAGCCGTTAAATTCATTATTGGATTCGGGCTATCAAGGTATTGTTTCTGCGGGTGTGGGTAATGGTAATGTGAATGCAGCCCATTTAGAACGTTTAGAAAAAGCGGCGAAAGATGGTGTGGTAGTGGTTCGATCATCTCGTGTGCCGACGGGTTACACAACACGTGATGCTGAAGTAGATGATTCTAAATATGGTTTTGTGGCTTCAGGTACATTGAATCCGCAAAAAGCACGTGTGTTATTACAATTAGCCTTAACACAAACAAAAGATCCAAAAGTGATTCAACAATACTTTGAGGATTTCTAAGACAGTCACTAAAAGTGTGGTCAGAATTTGAGTTAAATTTTAACCGCACTTTCGGATAAAATAGACTAATCCAAGTAATAAATATAGATAATGCACTAGTTTGTTGTTAAGATTTGTTTCAGAATTATTTTTAATTAATATGGAGAAAACATTATGATTTGGGCTCAACTTTTAGTCGTCCTACTCTTTATTTACTTAGGGGCTAGATTAGGCGGTATTGGTATTGGTTTCATGGGTGGTATGGGTGTTGTAGCACTTTCACTGCTTGGCTTAAAACCGGGTGCAATCCCGTTTGATGTAATTTCAGTTATCATGTCTGTAATTATGGCGATTGCGGCAATGCAGGTTGCGGGTGGTATGGATTTTTTAGTAAAAATGGCTGAAAAAATCCTACGTAAAAATCCAAAATACATCACTTTCCTTGCGCCAACGGTGACTTATTTTATGACTGTGCTTGCAGGTACTGGTCACACAGCGTTCTCAACACTTCCAGTGATTGCTGAAGTGGCAAAAGAACAAGGTATTCGTCCTTCACGCCCACTTTCTATTGCGGTTATCGCTTCACAAATTGCGATTACAGCCTCTCCAATTTCTGCTGCAGTAGTATTCCTTTCTGCTGAATTAGAGAAAAACTTTGGTTTAAGTTACTTACAATTATTAGGTATTTGGATTCCAACTACTTATGCTGCATGTATGATTACTGCGGTGATTTGTAACTTCCTCGGTAAAGATTTGAAAGATGATGAAGTTTACCAAGATCGTCTAGCGAAAGGCTTAATCACTATGCGTGGTGAAATGCAAATTGAGATCAAACCTTATGCAAAACGCTCTGTCGCAATTTTCCTTATCGCAATTTTAGTGGTCATGCTTTATGCAACTGCAATCAGTAAAACAGTTGGTTTAATTCAAAACCCAATTCTTTCTCGTGATAACGCGATTATCTCTTTCATGCTTGCGACTGCAGCGATTATCACTATGGCATGTAAAGTGGACACTGCAAACATTACCAATGCAGCAACCTTCAAATCAGGTATGTCAGCAGTAATTTGTGTGCTTGGTGTGGCATGGTTAGGTAATACTTTCGTTGAAGGTCATATCGATCAAATCAAAGCAGTATCAGCTGAGTTCTTACAACAATACCCTTGGAGCTTAGCGGTTATCTTGTTCTTCGCAAGTACCTTACTTTACTCACAAGCTGCAACTGCAAAAGCATTATATCCGACTGCTATTTTATTAGGTGTTTCTCCGGAAGCCGCAATTGCAGCATTTGCCGCAGTATCAGCATTATTCATTCTTCCTACTTACCCAACCTTAATTGCGGCAGTAGAAATGGATGACACTGGTTCAACTCGTATCGGTAAATATGTATTCAATCACCCATTCTTAATTCCTGGTGTGATTGCAATTAGCTTATCTGTATTATTCGGCTTCTTAATGGCGGGCGCAGTTTTATAATCCTCCATTAAGTTAAAATAAATGAAAACCATCTTGTCTTAGGATAAGATGGTTTTTTAATGGGGAACTTCTTTTTGTTGTGATACTCTAAAGGGCAACCTATTTTTATATATAAGGAAAACCAATGAAGTTATTTAAAATCCTTTTTGCTGCATTAATTGCTTATGTGCCAACAGCATGGTCTGCGGTGGATTATAATATTAAATACAGTTCCAATTATTTAATGCCTGCGTACGTGCATTTTAAAGCAGATGGTTCACAGTATTCCGTCAATGCGAAAATTAATATTCCGTTGTACAACATTGTGTTTACTTCTCGTGGTTCACAAACTTCGAGTCAATTTAAAATGGTGAATTATCAAGATGTGCGTAATGGTAAGCCTTATGCTATTTCTAAAATTTCACCAACAACCATTGAATACGGTAAAGTGAAAAATGGGTTAGAAACTGAACCGTTAAAATTACCGACTTTTGACTTATTCACCATGGCATTTCAGTTGAGTTATTACGATAAATTGCCAATCAGTTTCCAAATTACAAATGGTAAAAAACTTTACCCAATGGAAAATGTGAATGTGAAGAAAGTGGAAAAACAGATTCAATATAACAAGCAAACTGTTACTGAAATTACCTATTCATTTAAAACAGGTAACAAAGACATCATGGTGAAGAAATTCTCAGGAGAACAATTTCCACGTTATATCAAATACACCAGAGATGGTGATGATTATGAGTTAGAGTTTGATGAGTTTGTCAAATAGCATCAGATGATAAAAAGAAGCCACGCAATTGCGTGGCTTTTTATTTTATTGCTTATTGCGCATATATAAATACTTGAACAAGGAGAAGTATCGATGAAATAACAAATTGGCAACCTACGATTGGCATGACAAATTTCAACCATTTATTAAATGGGATGCCAAGCATTTGTAATGTAACAAGGACTAATCCTGTTGGAGCAAGGAACAACATAATATATTGCCCCCAGTTGTAAGCCGATACCACGATATCTCTTGGAATGCCAACAGTATCAGCTAGCGGAGCCATAATTGGCATAGCGAGTACGGCAAGACCTGAAGATGAAGGTACAACCAATCCTAAGAAAATGAAGACAATGAGCTGGCCGATAATAAAGATTCCGCCATTCATTCCAGCGACAAGGTGTGTCATACAATCAAGGATGGTGTCAGAAATCATTCCCTGTTCTAGAATGATATTAACTGCTCGAGCTAACCCGATAATCAATGCAACGCCGACTAATTCAGAAGCACCGTGAGTAAACCCATTTACGACATCTTTTTCAGGCAATCCGCTGATGAACATAATAATAATGGTTATGGCTAGGAAGGAAGCCGCCATTTGAGGGAACCACCAACCGCCAAACATCACACCCCATACCATGAGAGGAAAGGCGGCGCTAAATAGAATCAGAATCAGTTTTCTTCTAAAGGTAAATTCAACCTTAGCATCTGGATCGATATCTTTCATATAGAGATCATAGAATGCTTGGCGATCATCATACGTATAAGAAAACTCAGGATTAGCACGCAGTTTTTTACAGTACCAATACATGTAAGCAATCACACAGGCTCCACCAAGAATCAGACCCAGTGTACGAAATCCCATCCCTTCAGTGAATGGAATCCCTGCAGCATTTGAGGCAATGACAACGGAGAATGGATTAATTGTAGAGAAGGCTGTGCCCATTGAGGCAGCAAGGAATATGGCGCCAACACAGACAATCGAATCATAGCCTAAGGCTAAAAAGACAGGAACAAGAATCGGGTAGAAGGCTACCGCTTCCTCCTCAATACCACAAGCCGTACCTCCTAACAGCATCAACACGCAGACAGCAAAGACAACAGAGAATTCATTTCCTTTCGTTTTCTTGGTGAGAGACATTAATCCGGCATTAAACGCCCCTGTTTTGTTGATAACACCAATCATCCCGCCAAGTATAAAAATAAAAATCATAATATCCGCGACTTCAATGGTGCCATCTACCATGGCGTGAATCATATCGGTAATGCCTTTTTCGTGTTGTTCAATGCGTTGATAGGTATCGGGGATAGCAATCGGCTTTTTGATAATGCCGTTGGTGAAATGAGAAAGTTGAATTTTGATATTGAGTTGATTAAGGGTTTGTTCTGTTGCTGGATAGCTTTGATCGGGAATTCCGTGGGTTTTAACAATAAAATGATTTTCGGTGCTGTCGTAGGAAAGTTTAGAGTAGGATCCTGAGGGAATAAGCCAAGTAAGACCAATGGCAATAAGAAGAATAATAAAGAGAATGCTAAATGCGGAAGGAAATTTCATCTTTTTCTTTGATGCTTCCATTATGGAGAACTCCTTGTGTTCGGATTAATCAATAAGCCGAGCGCGTATTCTACACAAAACGAGCAAAAAAGCAAAGGGCGATTTTTGAAAGAATGCAATAATAACAAGGTTGGCAATCGTTTACTTTGGTTGAATTCTATATGGTGAGATTTAATTTAAAATTGATTTGTTCAGAAAAATTAGAGGTGTATAGCATTTGATCATTACGTTTTTATGATTTTTGATTGTAGTTCTTAAAAAAGTACCAAATAGCAAATGCAATGATTGTCACAATCCAATATACCGTAACGTATCCCCATATACTGATCAATCTGAGTGAAATAAAACCAGCTAAATATGCCCCTAGTAATGCAACAGAAAATTGTAGTGAACTATCCAATGTGGCATAAGCTTTAGATGAATAATCAAGGATAATAGCCAGCAAGCACGGCACAAGTAATGCGTAAGTAATACTTAATAATAAGATTGGTACAGCGATAAGATAAGGAAAATCTGTGCCGACATATTCAAATAAAATAAATAAGCAGAAGGCAAAAATTTGGCTAAATAATACCCATTGGGTGACAGAAACCCGAGAATATTTTTTGAGTAATAGACCACTTAGTGGGGCAAAGGCGATAGCACAAAGGGGGTCGAATACGGAAAGTAATAGCCCAATGTGTTGGCTGCTCCAGCCCAAGGCATTTAGACGTGGAATGAAACTACTGACCACCATGCCGCTGGGAATAAACAAAAATAACAATAAAATCAACCAACGAAATGAAATGTGCGGTTGTTGCCAAAAGTGGAAAAAGCGTGTGAATAAAAAACGCAATGGCGGATTTTGCGGTTCAGCGGCAACTGTAGGTTCGGAATATAGGCTGATTTGTAGAATCAATAGTAGTGCAAAAACACTGATTAAATCCACCGCACTTTGCCAGCCATAATGATGATAAATCAGTAACACCAAACCGCCGCCAAGCATTTTACCCACGCGTCCTGCGATCACCTGAATGACACCGCCAAAGCCACGTTGCTCAAAAGGCAAGATTGAACATGTTAACCCCAGCGCCGCACAACCGAAAAATAAACTGCTTAGGTTCAATAGCACACACGCCACCATAAGCTGTGTAAAATCCCGTTGCGGTTGGATGAAATGCAACATGAATAAGGCAATAAAAATGATTAGCGAGGAAAGGCATAGCCAGCCGCGAAATTGCCCGATACGCTTGAGACGATAGCGTTCAATTAACGGCGAAACGATGAATTTCGCCATTTCCATTCCACCAAGCAAATAGAACCAACTAAGCTGTTTAAGATCGAATCCCAACTCTCTTAACATGGTGATAATACCAATCATATAAAACGCCACCACACAGAACTTAAAACCGGCGGTCGTGGCAAGGAGTGCCCAATCCTGTTTAGTGAGTGATGTTGCCTTGTTGGCATTGCCAAAACGCTGCATAACGTCCTTTTTGTTCTAAGAGTGTTTGATGCGTACCTTGTTCGGCAATGCTGCCGTTTTCCAACACATAAATGCAATGGGCTCCCACAATGGTGGAAAGTCGGTGAGCAATAATCAACACGGTTTTGTCTTTAACCAGCTGATCTAGCGCTTTTTGCACTGCCAGCTCATTGCGGGTATCCAAAGATGCTGTTGGTTCATCTAAAATGAGAATCGGTGCGTCTTTTAAAATCGCGCGGGCGATAGCAAGTCGTTGCTTTTCACCACCGGAAAAATTACTCCCAATTTCATTAACTTGCGTTTGATATCCTTGTGGTAATGCCTGAATAAAATCATGGCATTGGGCAAGTTTACAGGCGTGAATAACTTCTTCATCTGTAGCATTCGGTTTTGCCATTCGGATGTTATTTAATACGCTGTCTTGAAATAAATACACATCTTGAAACACTACTGAAATCAAGCTCATGAGTTTTTCTTGACTAAAATCCCGAATATCGACACCACCGAGTGTGATTTGCCCCGATTGCGGATCAGCATAACGCAACAACAAGCGGAGTAATGTTGTTTTACCGCAACCGCTAGTGCCCACAAAAGCATTGAGGCTGTTAGGTTTAATATCCAGATTAATGTCATTTAGGATGGTTTTTTCGGCATTGTAACCAAAGCGGACATGCTCATAGCGAATGCGATAATCTGTGGGTAATCTGCTGCCATGATTTTCCGCCAATTCAGGCAATGCCATCAGTTTTTCAAATTTTTCACAGCTAATCACAAAAATTTCTAAGAGCGAAGACATTTGCACAAAGAAGTTTAATACATCTGAAATTCGCGCAATTAAAATCAGTACCGTGGCTAACAATACCCAATGAGCGCTACCGGAAATCACCCAAAATGTGCCAACAATTAATACCGCAATAAGACTTAATTGAATGCTTGAGGTAATAATCAAATTCGGACGTTCGCCTTTTTTAGTACCGATGCGTTGAATGTTGGCCACATCTTCAATCACACGGTTGAAAATATGTTGTTTGTTTTCTGTCTGTCCTGTTGATTTCAGAATTTCCAAGCCCTGCACAAACTCAATGGTTTCGCCTTTAAGTCGCTGATTAGCTTCTGCCAAAATACTAAATCCACGACGGAAAGCTTTTCTCCGCCATAAATAAAGTGGCACGATAAGCGGAAAAATAATGAAGATCAGCAGCCCAAAGCGGTAATCAAAGAAACAAAGACAAAGGGCGGCAGACACCGGTGTTACGATGCCGTAAATTAGAATACTGATTAAACTGAAAGCGTAATTTGTGGCTTCATTAATACTTTGGATGGCAACGGCACTGAGTTCGCCTGCACGAAATCCACTGAGGACAGCAAGAGATACGCGGCGAAGTTTTTCGCCCAGTTGACGCCTTAATTGATATGTCGCCAAAAATGAATCGCCTTTGGTGTCATAATATTCCGCCCAAATGCGGAAAAGGAGGCTGGCGATTAAAAGCACGCCACACAAAACACTCCAAAAAATGACCGCACTTTGTCCTGCTTCAGTTTGTTCTAATGCCAAAAGCAGCGGATACAGCAAGCCGATAGCCACGCCGAATAAAGTTGCAGACAGCGCCGCAAAAGCAAGACAGCGTAAGAATGCGCTTTGTTGCTGTTGGGCGGCGACAAATAAGGCGTGATAAGTTTGCCACAGGCTTTTTACGCGTTGAGTTTCAGGATTAAAGTAAGATTGCATAACATTCTCTAATGTATCGTCCAAAATTTTGCCTGTTGATATTCCGCCCAAAGGGTTTGATAGGCGACATTGGTTTGCAACAAGGCTTGGTGATTGCCTTGAGCAATGATTTTGCCGTTCTCTAAATAAATAATTTGATCGGCTTGGGTAATGCTAGACAGGCGATGCGCTACCATGATCACTGTTTTATTTTGTATCAGCGCATGAAATGCCTGCATTAAATCCGCCTCGTTTTTTGCATCGGAAAAAGCCGTGGGTTCGTCTAGCAATAAAATCGGACGATTTTGTAAAAAGGCTCGGGCTATACTGATACGTTGTTTTTGTCCGCCTGACAATAATTGTCCGCGTTCACCTACCTTCGTTTGATATTGCTCCGGCAATGTCATAATAAAGTCGTGAATACGGGCTTGTTTGGCGGCATTGATAATTGCTTCTTCCGTCACATTTTCTATGCCGTAAGCGATGTTTTCGGCAATAGAGCAAGAAAATAAGAAATTATCCTGAAATACGACCGAACAATATTTCATGAGTTGATCCTGTTCCATATGACGAATATCTGCACCACCTAAGATGATTTTTCCACTATCGACATCCCAAAAGCGCAATAGCAAATTGAGCAAGGTGGTTTTGCCAGAGCCTGAAGTGCCAATAATGGCGGTAAAACTATTTTGCGGCACGCTGAAGTTAATATTTTTCAGTGTCGCTTTGTCGGCACCATAACTGAAATTGACCTGTTCAAATTGAACGGTATAACCATTCGGCGTTTGTCGTGGCAAAAGTGCGGTGGCATTTTCCAACGTTTTTATTTCGTTAATGCGTTCAATGGCGGCACGGGAGCGTTCCAACAAATGAAACAGCCCCATGTACGGATGCATGGTTTCAATTACCCCAGCAGCTAACACTAAAAAAGCAAAAAAGCCAAAGGTGGAAAGCAGCGCAAGCGAGTGTAAATACACGCCTAACACGATCAAAAACAGCATAATCGGCATTGGTGTAAAAAGCGAACGGGCAAGACGTGTTGGTGCGCCCACTTTGGCTAAAAAAGCGAAGATGACCTGATTAAAATTTTCCAATGCGGTGCTAAAACGGCTGTACGAACTTTGTCCCGCATCAAAGGTACGAATCGTGCTCATGCCTTGAATATATTCAATAATAGCGCTGTTGATTCTGCTCACGGCAACACCGTAATCACGATAATTCAACCGACTTTTTTGCATTAAACGCTGCAGAATCGTAAACAACACGACAAGGAAAATCACCACAGCCAATGCCATTTGCCAATTTAACCAAAACAATGCTGCCAACACGAAAATAGGTGTGGAATAAGCCTCCGCTTTAAGGGGCGGTGCATCGGCAAAAAAGGTGTGCAATTCGTTTACGTCATCGCACAGTATTTTGGTTAAACCGCCTGACCCGATTTCATTGACTTTGCCTAACGATAATTGACTGATTTTTTTTGCAAGCTGTTGACGTAGAATTTTTTCCAATTCAAAGGCCTCATAATGAGATTTGTCGTGAGCTTTAATTTTGCAGGTGTAATACAAAATGGACGTGGCAAGCAGCGCGAAAATCTGCCAATAAGGAAACGTAAGAGATTGGCTGACGGTGAACACAATGTGGATCATCAAAAGCCAAATCCCGATTTTTAAGCCTTGCGCGAAGGTTGCCAACCACATTGAGGCGCGTAATTGCGCGGCAACAGGTTGGCAAATTTGTTGGTGCTGCTGACTCATTGTTTAAAATCTTAACTCGGTAGAAAGTCCAATTTGACGTTCCGGCTGACGGGTAATGTCGCCTGAGCGCGGTACGAGTAAGATATCTTTGCGTGAGTTAAGCACGTTGTCGGCATAAAGCGTGATTCTGGCATACTTAAAGTCGTACGCTAAATAAACATCTAGTTGGTCATAATGCCCTACTTTACCATTGGCTAAGTTGTCGGCAGTGGAATAATAACTGCTGTTGTAGCTGTAATTGGTGCCAATTTCTAGGTGGTCAAGAAGACGATAATTGGCCCCCAGTTTTCCACTAAAACTTGGTGCACGAGCGAGTTTATTCCCTTCAATGCCGCTGTTTGGATAACGTTTGATATCGGTTTTTAACATCCCGATGCCAGCATTGAGTGCCAGTTTCTCCGTGGCCTGCCATTCGGTATTTATTTCCGCACCATAGGTAACGACTTTATCGGCATTGCGGATCACGATGGAATTCGGACCAAGGGTGAACGGTAACTGCATGTCTTTGTAGTCGTTATAGAATAGGTTGCTATTAATGCGTAGGCGTTTATCTGTGGATATCCAACGATGATAAAGTTCGTAGTTCCAGACATATTCTGCGTCATATTCATAGCTGGTATACGGAACACCGAAAGTCACACCGGCACCACCCGGGTTGTAACCTTTGCCTACTTTAAAGCCTAAGCGTTGATTATCGTTAATTTTCCATGCAATGTCTGCTTTTGGCAGGAAGACATAATATTTTTTATCCCGGTTGATGGAAAACATCGCACTTTTGCCTTTACGCTGATGATGTTCCTGTTCATAGCGAGCAGAAAGCGTCAATTCAAACGGAATATCAGGTGTAAAGGTAATTTCACCAAAGGCCGCCTTGGTTTTCGTTTTATCATTAAAATTTGTCGTAATCGGTGTGCGAGCAATGCGTCCATTAAGCATCGTAACACTTTCATCTTGTTTCGCATTGAAATAGAACAAACCGAATAAACCACGGTATTTTTCGCTTTCGTATTTTACAATGGGTTCAATTTGGAATTCATTGCCATCAACGCGAGCTGGAACACCTCGACGATTTGGCGGCAATGCGGTGTTGAATGGCGAAGTCGTTTTTCTATCGTGAATAAAGTGGGTGTAAACCAATTTATTTTCCCATTTCCAACGATCTGAGAGTTGATAGCCAATGTCCCAAATGGTACTCGCAGAGCGTGTTTGGAATACCGGACGTTCCGGCGTGTAACGTGGTGAATTAGGTTGTAACTCTGTTTCGCTTTGTGGGGCTCGCGCGTTTAAATGATTGAACGTTAAACGGCTATAGAGATCCGGCAATGCAGATGGGGTCCACAGTAATTTGGCGCGGGTGTTGGTGGCTTTAAACCAACGTGGGTTACCGACGGGATCATAATGCGGTAAATCCACAGCGGTTTCCCGTTGTTGATGATCTACGCTTAAACGAAACGCCAATTCATCTTTCACGACAGGACCGGAAATCAGGGCGGCTGTTTGTGCCAATCGATGATTCCCCATATTTAATTTCGCAGCACCTTCCCATTCTTGCGTTGGATCATTGCTGGTCATTACCACAGCACCGGCAATGGCGTTACGCCCTTGGGCATAGCTTTGAGCTCCACGATAAATTTCTACTTGTTTCATATCCCACAGGGATTTTGTACCGAACGCCAGTTCATTATAGCTAGAAGTTCTACCATCAATTTGCATGTTTAAACGTGGACGTGAACCGGCAAAAAATGCCACCGCACCTACTGCTGGACCGGAACCGTCAACGCCGCGCACTGTAGGTAAATCATTGCCCAAGCCGGTGTCTGAAATATTTACATCGCGTTTTAATAATTGGGTAGCAGACAGTAAATTGGCTTCTCGTTTGAGTTGATCGGTTGTTACCACTGAGGTGCTTGAACCAGTAGTAGACTGATTTCGCTCAAATTTTTCACCTACCACAGTAATTTCATCCAACGTTATTGTATTATTTTCAGCGTAGGCAGAAAGAGAATAAATATTCAGTATACAAAGACTAATCAAACTTAATTGTGGGGTTGGTTTTTTCATTGGTTCTCCTATTATTAATTTTTAATTGTGGTTTACACTTTTTGCTATTAATAATTAATAGTGTAAACTTAACATAGTTATCATGAGAAAGTAAATAATAATTTTTCTCAAATGAAGTCTTTGACAATTTAATACTTTAGACTATGTTATTGCTACCTAAGGAGTTGGTTATGAAAAAAGGTGTTTTACTAAAACAGATTGCGACTAAATTGTTTTATGAACAAGGCTGGGTATTAACCTCTGTAGCAGAAATTTGTCGGGTAGCAGATGTAAGTCGAGTAACGTTTTATAAATATTTTCCTACTAAGCAGGCACTTGTGAAGTGTATCTTTGAAGAACAGAAAAATAAGATGCGAGAAGATTTTGATAATTTGCTAGATACTCAATCAGATCTAAGTCAAATTATTACAAAAATTTTATCAATGCAGCAAGATTCTATGGAAACGTTATACTCAGTACCAGTCTTACATGATTTACATCACGAACAGGATAGAGAATTACGGGATTTTTTTAAAGAAATGGAAGAAGAGAAGTATCAATACATGCATTATTTTTTTGGTACTTTACAAAAACGCAAGATTATCCGTGATGATTTCCCTGTCATGTTAATTGATCTTTTTATTCAAAAAATAGATGAAATATTAAATTCTGCCAGCCTCCAATTCTACTATAAAGGAAGAGAGCAAAAGCTTTTTAAAGATGTATTACAACTTTTTATGTGTGGTATTCGATATTGATAGATTATTGTTTTTATATTTATTTTGTACTTAGCCTAAAAAGAAACACGGAATTAACCGTGTTTACTTTCAAAATTTGAAATATTCTTGGACATTTCATCCAACATTTCATAACGTTTTCGGTACATAGAACGTTTTTTGCTAGCGATTTCTTCCAGCGGTTTGCGGGTACTTTCAAGCGGTAATTGCCAATATTGACCTTTTAATTGACCTTGGTTTTCCTGCCAAAATTCATCGTAGTTGAATAGGATTTTACTGCGCGCAGATAAACGGTATTTACCTTGTGAAGTGTGAGGGATACCGATTAATTCACATTGCCATTTTTCAGCTAACAAGCGGAAAACATTCATCAACATAAACATTGGACGAACACCGTGTAATTCTTTTGTGGCTTGTTTCACAGCTTCTTGCGCCTCTTCATAAGAAGGACCTTGAATGGAGGCAATGAGTAATTTATTTGGTTTTAAGAAGGTGAAAGAAGCATCATAAATGCTACGCCCATCATTGTCTTTTAAGTTAATGGAAAAATAACCTTCAAAAGGGTCAATCTGGTTGATGTTGAAATAAATACCAAGTTGATCCGTTAATTGTGCTAATAAAAGGGATTTTTCTTGGAGTAGTTTTTTGCAAAATTCTACGCCCATTTTTTCTTCAAGCATCAACAGATTATTGATAATGGCATTGAGTCGATCGGTTGCAGAAAAACGTTTGTCACAATAGGTGGCAAGCAATGCATTAAAACGATATGGATTTTGTTGAAAAAGCGGAATCCAGGTTTGATTATCATTTAAGAAATCAACCAAAGCATCACATTGTTTTTTAAATAAAAATTTACGTCCGTAATAACGGGCTTTATCCCTTAATTGTTTTTTTAATGGATGATTACAAGAATCGGGCAGTAATTCTTGAAAGGTCGCGAAAGTAATAGTTTGTTTTGCTGTCATAATGGATAAAGTGCGGTTATTTTTTCAAACGTTTTTTATTGGGTAAAATCATGCTGATTTTTGACCGCACTTATTGTACCTGTATTCCATGGTTTTTCCAATTAAGCATCAATAAAGGTGGTTCTTTACTTGCCTATTTCTCGATTTGTCCTTAATATGCCAAATCCTACCTTGAATTTATGCAACTCATCCCCATATTCAATAAAATTATAGAATTGATGTAAGAGAGATAATTATGAACGCCAAAAGAACTCAACAACGTACACTTCCTGTGTTGCCATTACGGGATGTTGTCGTTTTCCCTTATATGGTGATGCCACTTTTTGTTGGGCGCGCAAAATCGATTAGTGCCCTTGATGAAGCCATGAATGAGGGCAAACAATTATTATTGGTGTCACAAAAGCAAGCGGATTTGGAAGAACCTACCGTTGATGATGTATTCGATGTCGGGACGATTGCGAATATTATTCAACTATTAAAATTGCCAGACGGCACGGTGAAAGTGTTGGTGGAAGGGCAACAACGCGCGAAAATTAATCAATTAAATGATGGTGAAGACCATTTTTCAGCGGAAGTCACACCGATTGAAACCACGTTTGGTGATGAAAAAGAATTAGATGTGGTGAAGGCAGCTGTTTTAAATGAATTTGAAAGCTATCTTCAACTCAATAAAAAAATTCCTGCAGACGTTTTAGGTGCGCTTCAACGTATTGATGATGCCGATCGTTTAGCTGATACCATGGCCGCGCATATTCCAGTGACTGTTCGTCATAAACAAAGCGTATTAGAACTGGCTGGTGTACAAGAGCGTTTAGAATATTTACTTGGCATGATGGAATCTGAAGCGGATATTCTTCAAGTTGAAAAACGAATTCGTGGCCGTGTGAAAAAACAAATGGAGAAAAGCCAGCGTAACTATTATCTTAGCGAACAAATTAAAGCGATTCGCAAAGAAATGGACGAAGGCGAAAGCGAAGATACCATTGATGAAGTTGAACAACTTCGTCAAAAGGTTGATGCGGCAGGTATGCCGGCAGATGTACGCGAAAAAGTAGAGAGCGAGTTACAAAAACTTAAAATGATGTCAGCGATGTCTGCTGAAGCAACGGTGGTGCGTAGCTATGTTGAGTGGATGCTTCAAGTACCATGGCATAAACGCACTAAAGTGAAGAAAGATATCGCAAAAGCACAACAGGTTTTAGATGCGGATCACTACGGTTTAGAACGTGTGAAAGAACGCATTTTAGAATACCTTGCAGTGCAAGCACGTTTAAACAAAATCAAAGGTCCAATCCTTTGCTTAGTAGGACCGCCGGGGGTGGGTAAAACCTCATTAGGTCAATCTATTGCTAATGCAACAGGCCGTAAATATGTGCGTATGGCATTAGGTGGGGTACGTGATGAAGCAGAAATTCGTGGTCATCGTAAAACCTATATTGGTGCATTGCCGGGTAAATTGATTCAAAAAATGGCAAAAGTTGGCGTGAAAAACCCACTCTTCTTGCTTGATGAAATTGATAAAATGTCTTCGGATATGCGTGGTGATCCTGCATCAGCCTTGTTAGAAGTGCTTGATCCTGAACAAAATACTACCTTCAATGATCACTATCTTGAAGTAGATTACGATTTGTCTGATGTGATGTTTGTGGCAACTTCAAACTCCATGAATATTCCAGGTCCATTGTTAGATCGTATGGAAGTGATTCGTCTTTCTGGTTATACCGAAGATGAAAAACTCAATATTGCGATGCGTCATTTGTTACAAAAACAAATTGAACGTAATGGATTGAAAAAAGGTGAATTAACCATCGAAGAAAATGCCATTTTAGATATTATTCGTTATTACACTCGTGAAGCAGGTGTGCGTGGATTAGAGCGTGAGATCTCTAAAATCTGTCGTAAAGCGGTGAAGAATTTATTAGTCAATCCAAAAGTAAAATCTATTACCGTGAATTCAGACAACTTGCATGACTATCTTGGTGTGAAACGTTTTGAATTCGGTAAAGCGGATACCCAAAACCGTGTGGGCGAAGTAACAGGCCTTGCGTGGACAGAAGTGGGCGGTGATTTACTGACCATTGAAACGGCTTCAGTAGTAGGTAAAGGTAAATTAACCTTCACCGGTTCATTAGGCGATGTGATGAAAGAATCTATCCAAGCAGCGATGACCGTAGTACGTGCGCGTGCGGAGAAATTGGGTATCAATTCTGAATTCCATGAAAAACGTGATATTCACATTCATGTGCCAGATGGTGCGACACCGAAAGATGGTCCAAGTGCAGGTATCGCAATGTGTACTGCATTGGTTTCTTGCTTAACGGGTAACCCAGTGCGTGCCGATGTCGCGATGACCGGTGAAATTAGCCTGCGCGGTAAAGTATTACCAATTGGCGGATTAAAAGAAAAATTACTTGCGGCACATCGTGGTGGTATTAAAACTGTATTGATTCCAAAAGATAACGTGAAAGATTTGGAAGAAATCCCAGATAACGTGAAAGAAAATCTTGCGATTCATTCGGTAGAAACCATTGATGAAGTGTTAGGCTTAGCGTTAGAGAATCCACCGGAAGGTATTGAATTCGTGAAAGTGGAAACGAAAGCGAAAGCACCACGCCGTAAAGCTGCGACTAAAACAGCAAGAGCGGTCAATTAATGACTCATTTTTAGGGCTTGTGAAAACAAGCCCTTTTGACTTTTAATTATGCAAAAATTTCCCCCTCTTTCCCTTTATGTGCATATTCCCTGGTGTGTGCAGAAATGCCCTTATTGTGATTTCAATTCGCATGCACAGAAAGGCGCAATTCCTGAACAAGAATATGTGCAACATCTGATCGCCGATCTGGAGGCAGATTTAAAGAAATATCAGACGAGTATTCAAAACCGTCCACTTCATTCAATTTTTATTGGTGGTGGTACGCCAAGTTTATTTTCAGCGAAAAGCATCAAGTTGCTATTAGCAGAAATTAAACGTCGTATTCCTTTTTCAGAGAATATTGAAATTACTATGGAGGCCAATCCTGGCACGGTGGAAGCGGAGCGTTTTAAAGGTTATGTAGATGCCGGTGTAACACGTATTTCCATGGGCATTCAAAGTTTTAATGACGATAAATTACAACGTTTAGGGCGAATTCATAATGCGGCGGAGGCTAAAAGTGCGGTCAATTTGGCGAAAGTTTCTGGGTTAAAAAGTTTCAATTTGGATTTAATGCACGGCTTGCCAAATCAAACGCTTGAGGAAGCCTTAGATGATTTACGACAAGCTATTGAGCTTGCTCCACCTCACCTTTCTTGGTATCAACTCACGATTGAACCCAATACCATGTTTGCTTATCGTCCGCCTACATTGCCGGATGATGATGAGCTTTGGGATATTTTTGAGCAAGGACATCAACTTTTAATCGAAGCAGGTTATCAGCAATATGAAACATCCGCTTATGCAAAACCGGGTTTTCAATGTCAGCATAATTTGAATTATTGGCGATTCGGGGATTATTTGGCTATAGGTTGCGGTGCCCATGGAAAACTGACTTTTCCTGATGGCGATATTTTACGTTTTTCTAAAACGAAGCATCCAAAGGGCTACTTGCGTGGTGAATACCTTTATGAAGAAAAAAACGTGGAAAAAAATGACCGCGCTTTTGAGTTCTTTATGAATCGCTTCCGCTTACTGGAAGCGGTACCAAAACAAGAGTTTGACCATTATACTGGGCTTTCGCAAAGTGCGGTCAAAAATCAAATTGATTTTGCCATTCAGCAGAATTATATCGTGGAAACACCGGATTTTTGGCAAATCACCAAACACGGAAAATTATTTTTGAATGAGCTGTTAGCGCTTTTTTTAGATGAATAAAATTTTTTCATCATGACAAATAAATTTTTACACTTGTTTATTTGACAGGGTCGTATTAAAGTAAAGTAAACGTTTACGTTGTTAAAAGGGAGAGAAAAATGGACCAATTAGAAATGAAAAAATTAGCGGCCCGTGCGGCGTTAAAATATGTTAAGCCCGATACCATTGTTGGCGTGGGAAGTGGTTCCACAGTGAATTTTTTTATTGAAGCCTTAGGTGAATTAAAAGATCAAATTCAAGGCGCGGTAGCCGCATCTAAAGCGTCAGAAGAATTATTGCGTAAACAGGGCATTGAAGTATTCAGTGCTAACGATGTATCCAGTTTAGATATTTATGTGGATGGTGCAGATGAAATCAATCCACAAAAAATGATGATTAAAGGTGGCGGTGCAGCATTGACTCGCGAAAAAATTGTGGTGGCTTTAGCGAAAAAATTTATTTGTATTGTGGATTCTAGTAAACAAGTGGATGTGTTAGGTAGTACGTTCCCATTACCGGTAGAGGTCATTCCAATGGCACGTTCACAAGTTGGTCGTAAATTAGTTTCTCTTGGTGGTGCCCCAGAATATCGTGAAGGCGTGGTGACTGATAACGGCAACGTGATTTTAGATGTACATAATTTCGCGATTTTAAATCCGGTGGAAATGGAAAAAGAATTGAATAATGTCGCGGGTGTGGTAACAAATGGTATCTTTGCCTTACGTGGTGCGGATATTGTGATTGTTGGCACTCCAGACGGCGCAAAAGTTATTGATTAATAAAAATAAGGAAGCAAACATGACAAACAAAGTCTCTCTCGACAAATCAAAAATTAAATTTGTGCTATTAGAAGGCGTGCACCAAAGTGCATTAGATACCTTGCATGCAGCGGGCTACACCAACATCGACTTTTACAAAAAAGCCTTAGATGGTGATGAGCTAAAAGAAGCCATTAAAGATGCGCATTTTATTGGCTTACGTTCGCGTACCCAATTAACTGCAGAAATGATTGAAGCTGCACCGAAGCTTATCTCTATTGGTTGTTTCTGTATCGGTACCAACCAAGTGGATCTTAATGCAGCAAAAATGCGTGGGATTCCAGTATTTAATGCGCCATTCTCTAATACACGTTCTGTGGCTGAATTAGTGTTGGGTGAGATTTTGCTCTTAATGCGCAATATTCCTCAAGCGAATGCAGATGTGCATCGTGGTTTATGGAATAAATCGGCAGTGGGTTCTCATGAAGTGCGCGGCAAAAAATTAGGTATTGTGGGTTACGGCCATATCGGTTCGCAATTAAGTATTATTGCGGAGTCTCTAGGGATGGAAGTATATTTCTACGATATTGAAAATAAATTGCCATTGGGTAATGCAAAACAATTACACACACTTGAAGAGTTGTTAGGTTCTTGTGATGTGATTTCGCTTCATGTACCAGATTTACCTTCAACTCGTAATTTAATGAGTGCTGAACGTATTGCACAATTAAAACAAGATTCTATTTTGATCAATGCGGCACGTGGTACGGTAGTGGATATTGATGCTTTAGCAGCTGCACTTGAACAAGGTAAAGTTCGTGGTGCAGCGGTTGACGTATTCCCTGTTGAGCCTGCATCAATCAATGAAGAGTTTGTTTCGCCACTACGTAAATTTGATAATGTGATCTTAACCCCGCATATCGGTGGTTCAACCGCGGAAGCGCAAGAAAACATTGGTTTTGAAGTAGCGGGTAAATTTGTGAAATATTCAGATAACGGTTCAACCCTTTCTTCTGTGAATTTCCCTGAAGTATCCTTGCCAGAACACGTTGGTACAAAACGTTTACTTCATATTCACGAAAATCGTCCAGGTGTATTAAACAAATTGAACCAAATTTTCGTTGAAGCTAATCTCAATATTGCGGCACAATTTTTACAAACCGATCCGAAAATTGGTTATGTTGTCGTTGATATCGAAACAGATGATGCGTCTCCGTTATTAGCGAAACTTCGTGAGATTGAAGGCACAATCAAAGCCCGTGTGTTGTATTAATTTGAAAAATTAAGTAAAAACTGACCGCACTTTGTGTGGGATGGAAAGCAAAATGGGCAAAGTAAGTTAGTTTACTTTGCCCATTTTTATTAACTGTTTGCAGCTAACATTTATTTGATCATCGCCTTAAATAGATTACGGCGATCAGAATTAAATGTCGGCTGTGCGGTTGGGATGGATAAAATCATACGCAAACAATCTTGTGTGAGTTGAACTGCTTGCTCGTTAGTCAGATTCGGATCGAGCGGTGAATGCAAGGAACAACTTAAATATTGCGGTACATTTTCAAGACTACTAACGGTGAAAGTGAGTGCTTTGTACGGTAGTTGTACAGTGAGTTTATCACCTAATTCACGTGGTTCCCATTGTTGTTGAGGGCCAGGTAGAATCACCACACTCATCATCCACGGGGTTAATACTGTGCCAATCCATTGGTCTTCGAATAAAACAAACTTAGGGCAGAAACACTCGATGCCTTTATGAAAGAAAGGAAGATCTTGCATTTCGGGCACAATGTTTTTCATTTCGGCAAGGAAAATCTCCGTTGGGTTTTCTTCAAAGCCAGTGACAGAGGTTAAAAGTGAGGTCGGATTTTGTGGTGTTTTTTCGTGTCGATACATAGTTTATTTTTCAATATTAATAAGATTAAAGAATTCTGGAGAAACCTTAAAGAAAATTCCCCTCTTTCGTAAAGAGGGGTTAGGGGAGATTTAACAATAGTCTCGATTAATTAAGTCAAATCTCCCCCAGCCCCTCTTTTCTAAAGAGGGGAGTCTAGATTTAAGCCGTATTCCTTAATGACTTGATTTAACGTTTCAAAAAACTTTGGCAACATGTTTTGTATTGTTTCTGTCAAACCAATTCCAGATTCTAGCGATTCTGGTTGGATGCCGATAAGGCAAAGGTGTTTTGGGAATTCATCCGTTAATTTCATTGCAGAAAGTACATCACAAATGCCGAGTTGGTGTGGCGAAATTTTGCGAGAGAAAAAGGTAGGCACTTGTTCGTCATGTAACACGACAATCTCACCCGGCTGTTTGTTAGCAAGCACGGCATCGACAATAATCAAATGCTCACGATTTGCCATCGCATCCAGTAATTCCATGCCACAAGTACCACCATCGATGATGTCAAAGTGCGGTTGAATTTCAGGACGTTTTTCAAGCTCCTGCACAACACGCACACCGACACCTTCATCACTTAACAAAATATTGCCAACGCCAAGAATTAACGGCTTCATTACAACACCTTCACTTCAGTCACTTCGCCGTTTTCGGTATTAACGACGTGCACAGCACAGGACATACAAGGGTCGAATGAGTGAATAGTTCTAACCACTTCTAACGGTTTAGTTGGATCTGCCACCGGTGTACCAATAATGGAAAGCTCATAAGGACCCATTTGGTCTTGTTCGTTACGTGGACCTGCATTCCATGTAGATGGTACAACTGCTTGGTAGTTTTCAATGCGACCATCTTTGATCACAACCCAGTGAGAAAGCATACCACGTGGTACTTCACCGAAACCAACACCGAGGAACTCACCGTTTGCTGGAATATCAGTTTTGATGTAAGCCGTCATATCGCCTTTAGCAATATTATCAATGAGCATTTGCCATTGAGCACTTAAAATATCGTTGATCGCACAGCAATGCACGGTACGGCCGATAATACGTCCAAGGGTAGAATGTAATTGATCGGTGGTTAACGTGTTACCGGTCAATTTTTCATAAATGCCTTTTAATTCATTGAAGTGGTTGACAGTTGGTGTGTCATTAGCAGCCAAACCACACATTAAATAAGCAAGAGGACCCACTTCAACGACTTTACCGTAGAAGGTTGGTGCTTTTACCCAAGAGTATTTACCGTCATCTTGCCAGCCGGTATATTTCGGACGAGTTAAGCCTGCCCAAGGTTCTAATGGTTCATCATCTTCGTACCAAGCGTGTTTACCACTTTCTTTAATTCCTTTTACAACGAACTCATCTTTTTGTTGGTCGATTGCACGGAAAGTGGATAAATCGCCGTTTTCGATATAACCACCTTTTAACATGAATTTAGCGTTATCTGCATCAATTGGGTATTCAGGCACAGATAAGTAGTTACCCGATGTTTTACCTAAGCTTAACCATTCAGGATAGTAAGCCGCAAATACTGCCGCATCTACTTTATACACTTGGTTAATGAAGTCAGTTAAGCGATCGATACAAGCTTTCACGAACATGAGGCGTTCTTGGTTTAGTACCGCTTGGGAATCTAAGTTAATTGGGTTTGCTACGCCACCAATCGCCAAGTTTTGAATATGTGGTGTTTTACTACCGAGCAATGCCACCACGCGGTTAGCATCACGTTGACATTCAAGGGCTTGCAAATAGTGCGCGACGGCAATGAGGTTTACTTCTGGTGGAAGTTTCATTGCAGCATGACCGAAGTAACCGTTAGCGAAAATACCAAGTTGTCCACTATCCACTAATGCTTGGATTTTTTTCTGTACGTTGCGGAATTCGTTAGCGCTATTTAATGACCATGTAGAGACACCCTTTAGCATATCTGCCGCTTTCTCAGGATCAGCTTTTAGCGCAGCGGTAATATCAACCCAGTCCATTGCAGAGAGTTGATAGAAATGCACGATATGGTCGTGAATGCTGTGTGCAGCAAGAATCATGTTACGAATGTACTGTGCATTGACGGGGACTTTAGCACCGATAGCATCTTCTACAGCACGTACGCTGATAATTGCGTGTACAGTGGTACATACGCCACAAATACGTTGCATAATCATCCATGCATCACGTGGATCGGCACCTTTTACGATATTTTCCATACCGCGCCACATGGTACCAGAGGACCAAGCATTGGTGACAACACCGTTTTCAATTTCGCAATCAATACGTAAATGACCCTCAATACGGGTAATTGGGTCAATTGAGATACGTTTTTTTTCTGACATTATTCTGCTCCGCTAACTTTTTTGCTGAACGCCGCTTTTTCGGCAATAATTTTTTCTGAGTCTTCGGTATGTTTTTCTTTAAATACCGGTAATACAGGGAATAAACGAATGATTAAAATATAGGCACATACTTCAATCGAAACGAAACCGATTGAAATAAGCAATTCTTCCGCAGATGGGAAATATTGATAGCCATTGCCCGGATTATACATGATAAGCGAGTAGTTCATACGCCATAATGCTGCACCGAGTAACATGCTTAATGCCGAAATAAATAACCAACGGGAATCTGATTTTTTCTCCCCAAGGAAGAGGGTTAGTAATGGTAATACCATCAACCAGACTTCCATCCAGAACATCCATGCTTCAAATTTAGTTAATTTATCGAAACCCACAACCATTTGCAGTTTGTCGTGATAAATCAACTCACCAAAACGCACCGCTAAGAAACAGAAAATTAATCCTGCGGTAACGCGTGCTAATTGAGTAAATAAATGACGTTCATCTGGTGTTTTTCCTGCAAGACCCGCTTTAACTAAAGAACCCTCAAAAATCACAATAGAGAAGCCCATAATGAAAGCAGTCAGCAAGGAGAGAATTGGTAGCACTTCATAGCTTTGCCATACCGGATGGACTTTGTGACCAGCCACAATCATCAAGGAACCCATTGAAGATTGGTGCATCATTGGTAACAAGGCACCCAAGGCAATAATGAAAAACATGATTTTGTTCAGTTTATTAAACCATTTTTTCAAGCCGAAGAAACCAAGCCATACCGGGGCAAATTCTAGGGTTACCACGATGATGTACACCGTCATACAAAATGCCGTTTCAAATAGAACGGAATTCGTGTTGAACTGACCTGGAATGTAGAAATATGGTAAATGCCAATAACGTCCCATATCAATGGTAATAGATAAACCACCAAGGGAATAGCCGAATAAACTTGCAAGCAATGCAGGGCGAACAAGAGCGTGATACTTCCCTTTATTGAAAATATACACGGTCCAAGCTAACGCCCAACCGCCACAGGCAAATCCTGTACCGACAAGTAAGTCAAAGGCAATCCATAAACCCCAAGGATAACCGCCATTAAGTGCGGTAACGGAACCAATACCGAAAACCAAACGTTTTAAAATTAATAAAACGCAAAGCACGGCAAGTGGTGCAAAAAAGAGAATTGCGGCAGAAACAAGGCGACCGCCTACCGGACGTGGATTACTCATGATGCTCATCCTCCGCTTCTTCGATTTCCTTGCGTGCCTGACGCATGGCTTCTTTTTGTGCTGCAATACGCTCAGCGATTTTATCGCCATGCATATTTTTGTAAGTCATAAAGGTTAAACCAGCCAGTGCGACTAATGGCAATGCTAAACCGCGATACAAGAAGTGTTGTAAATGCGCCGCACGAGAACCTGTCGCGATTTCATCTAAGTCTGGTAAACCAAGGTTAGCAAAAGGTACACCACTTAAGGCAAGCACCTGTGTACCACCACCTTCTTTTTCACCGTAGATATGATATTGATATGCCGGCACGGTTGCACGGTATTTATCTGTGCTATTGACGTGTTGACGTGGGTAATCATATTCAGTACCACGTAATAAGCTTAAACGACGTTTTGCTTCCGCCAATAATTCTTCACGTGTACCAAAAATAATGGCACCAGTCGGACAAACATGACAGCAACCAGGTAATTCACCTTTATCTAAGCGTTCAACGCCTTTTTGGTTACAGAGTTCACATTTGCTGATTTCACCGAATGGATTGTCGTAGTCGTATTTTGGTACATCAAATGGACAACCCACCATACAATAACGGCAACCGGTACAAATATCCGGATCGTATTTTACGATACCGGTTTTGGGATCTTTGGTAAGTGCTTGAACAGGGCAAACGGCAACGCAGTTAGGATCAACGCAATGCATACATTGTTTTTTCACATAAGCATAGCCGTTTTCTGTTTTGTCTTTATTTGTGCCGTCGCCATCACTCCATACTTGAATAATGTTACGAGTAAATGGAGTGAGTTTATCGTTATTTGACCAAGTTTGATCACCTTTCGGATTTACTGGTGTATGGTTTACGTTTTGACATTCAGCCACGCATGCTTGACAACCTACACAAAGGGTAGAGTCGTAAAGCATTCCTAGTGCGCCGGGAATAGGCTCAACCGCTTCTGATGCCTGTACATTTGGCACAGGCAAAGTAGATGCGATTCCGCCAAGCATACCCGCTTTTAGAAATTTTCGTCTATCCATTGTTATTTACCTGTATGTTGTTCTTTTTCTGCGGCTTTAGCTTCAGAACGGGCTTTATGTTGAGCGCTTAATTCGCGTAAGGTTACAACACTCACACCAGCTAAGATTGCAGCTGCACCGCCTAATAAACCAATAGCCGTCATGGTTGCACCTGAACCTTCAGTGTTGTTGACATCTGGTTTTTCAACGCGTGGTGTTGGGTTTTCGACACCTGCTAATTGGAAAATACCTTTGGTAAAGCCGACGCCTTTTTCATTACAACCATAGCAAGGATGTCCGATACCGACCGGCCAGTTATTACCGCCGACATCACAGAATTCTAAAGTAGAGCAGTTGCCGTAAGTTTCAGGTCCTTTACAACCAAGATGATACAAACACCAACCGTTGCGGTGACCATAATCACCGTATTCTTTAGCGAAGCGACCAGCATCAAAGTGCGGACGACGATAGCAGTTTTCGTGAATTAAGCGATCGTAGGCGAATAATGGACGATTTAATTTGTCCATTGCCGGTAGTTTCTTATAAGTAAGAATATAAGCGACAGTTGCAAGGAAGTTGTGTGGATTTGGTGGACAACCTGGAATATTAATCACTGGGGTACCTTTTGGTAATACTTCAGACAAGCTGCTTGCACCAGTTGGGTTGCCACCGCTAGAAGGTACGCCGCCCCATGCTGCACAAGAACCGATTGCAATAATCGCTGCAGCACCTTTAGCTGCTTCTTGGATGTGCTCTACAATCGGTTTACCTGCTACCATACAATAGACGCCGCCGTCTTTTACCGGAATAGATCCATCTACGACTAAAACATATTTTCCATAATATTGTTTAATTGCATTGTGTTTATTATCTTCAGCTTGTTCCCCGAAGGCTGCAGAAAGGGTTTCGTGGTATTCTAAGGAAATCATTTCCAATACCAAGTTTTCTACTGTTGGGTGGGTCGCACGTAGTAAGGATTCAGTACAACCCGTACATTCTTGCGCACCAATCCATAATACTGGTGGACGTTTAGGTTCGGTTAAAGCAGCGGTCATTTCGGCACCCGCTTTTGAACTTAACCCCATAGTCGCCGCAAGTGCGGTACATAACTTCATAAAATCCCGACGGGAAACTTCTGCTAAAGCAGAAAATAATCCATCACTTCGTTGCATATAATCACTCCAATTGGCACGTTACTTGTATGGTTAATCTAGCTATGATATGCCTTGATGGATGAACTTTATTTGATCAGAATCAAAAACACCCTTATTTTCCTTACAAAATAAGAGGGTAAGTGATTGTTTTTATTTTGATTATTGAGAATGATTGTTATTTATTGTGGCTTTCTTCACTTGAAGCATATGTTATTGCACGTTATATTTTTCAATTAAAAGAAATGCTTTTGTTACCCTAAAAGAGAAATAACCAAGTGTGAAGATATGCTTTATCGTTTATATTCAAACTTTGGATTAAAAATCTTTTTAAACATTGACCAAAATTAATCTTGTTGAAGTGAGAAAAATGGGCAACAAAGATTATTCTATTTTGCCCATTTGGATAGATTAGTTATTAGCTGTTTGTGATTTTTTACGTTCTAAGCGTAATACACCTAAATGTGTCATATAGCAACAGAAAATACAGCCTGCTACAGCGAATAATAAGAGGTAGAAGCCCGCATCCCAGCCGAATTTATCAGCCAAAATACCAAATAATGCAGTACCAGAGAAACTACCTAAGATATAACTTAATAAACCACGTAAGCCAGTTGCAGAACCTGCCGCGAAAGAAGGTACGAGTTCAATAGTTTGAAGTGAAGATAAGAACATTGGCACATAAATTAAGCATCCAATAATACCTGCACCAATGGTTACGGTTAATAAGTCACTACCGCCCCAGTAAATGAACATTGCTGCGCCCACACCGAATAAGGTGATGATAGCAAGTGGCATGCGGCGACCTTTGAAATAAGTATCAGTTAACCAACCGGCTAATAGTGTAGAAGGAATTGCTGCCCATTCAAAGATAGCAAAGGCCGTACCCATTTGAGCTTTAGTGAAACCTTTAGTTTCTAACAAATAAAGTGGTAACCAGGTTAATACACCAAAACGGATCATATAAGTGAATACGTCGATAAAAGAAACAAACCACACATTAATGTCTTTCATAATGTAATCACGGAAGATTTCCCATGTGGTTAAATTTACATTTTCTTCTTTTGTGACAACTAATTCTTCATTCTCACTTTCAAGAATTTTTCCAACGGGTGGTAAGCCTTCATTGTAAGTACGACCCGCACCGAAGATGTAGAAAATAATCGCAACAATAGTAGCAATTGCTACAGGTACAACAAAGTGTGCAGCTTGCCAATGCTCTTGACCTAACCAAGCGATACTAGCGCCCGCAATTGGTGCAACTAAACCACCACCTACGTTGTGAGAGATATTGAAGATAGCGGTTGTTACACCACGAGATTTACGTGGGAACCAGCTTGCAAGTACGATGTAAGCTGGACCCGCTCCCATCCCTTGGAAGATACCATTAAGCACACAAAGGAATAAGAATGCCCAGAATGATGCGCTAAAGCCCATCATCAAGTTTACCGCGGCCGACATCATTAAGCCGAAAATCATAAAGTGTTTCGGATTTGATTTATCTGCGATTGCAGACATGAAACCTTTACTTAAACCATAAACAATTAACATGGTACCAGAAATAAAACCGATATCTTTTTTGGTGAAACCAAACTCGCTAATTAATTCTGGAGACGAAAGGAGGAAGTTATTACGTAAAATGTAGAACGCTGCGTAACCGATAAAAATGCCAAATAATGCATGCCATCTTAAGCGATTATAGCGTTCTCTAATTTCTGCATCAGGAATAGGTGTGCCTGGATTAGATTTTAGGAATGAAATCATTTGATGATCCTTTAATTTTTAATACAACAAAACTCATTTCTATACAAAAAATGAGGTAGGTAATATAAGGAGAAAAATCGAGATGTCAAATAAAAAAAATAACACACACTTTGACCGCACTTTTATTTCGCAAAATAGTCAGTTTTTTGCTATAATTCCACACAATTTTCATTACAAAATAGAGAAAAACTATGTCAGAAACACCGGTTACAGAAAATGCTTATGGTGCATCAAGTATTAAAGTCTTAAAAGGGCTTGATGCGGTTCGGAAACGTCCGGGCATGTATATTGGGGATACCGATGATGGAACAGGCCTACACCATATGGTGTTTGAGGTGGTGGATAATGCGATTGATGAAGCGCTTGCCGGCTATTGTTCCGATATTATCGTCACTATTCATGATGACAACTCTGTTTCCGTGCAAGATGACGGCCGCGGTATTCCGGTAGATATCCACCCAGAAGAAGGTGTTTCTGCAGCAGAAGTAATCATGACAGTACTTCATGCGGGCGGTAAATTCGATGATAACTCTTATAAAGTATCAGGTGGTTTACACGGCGTGGGTGTTTCGGTAGTAAATGCACTTTCTGATAAATTGCAATTAACTATTCGTCGTCAAGGCCATGTGCACGAGCAATTCTATCACTTAGGTGAGCCTCAAGGGCCTTTAACCGTTATTGGTGAAACTCAAGCGACGGGTACAACCGTGCGTTTCTGGCCAAGTCCAGAAATCTTTGCAATTACAACCTTCGATTATAAAATTTTAGCAAAACGCTTACGTGAGCTTTCATTCTTAAACTCTGGCGTATCGATTCGTTTAATCGACAAACGTGATGGCACGGAAGATCACTTCCATTATGAAGGTGGTATTCAAGCATTCGTTGAATATTTAAATAAAAATAAAAATCCAATTCATCCAAAACCATTCTACTTTTCGGCAGAAAAAGACGGTATTGGCGTGGAAGTTGCATTGCAATGGAATGATGGCGTAAATGAAAACGTTTATTGCTTTACCAACAACATTCCACAACGAGATGGTGGTACTCACTTAGCCGGTTTCCGTGGTGCATTAACGCGTAGCTTAAATAACTATATGGAAAGCGAAGGGTTACTGAAAAAAGAGAAAGTGAGCACATCAGGTGACGATGCACGTGAAGGTTTGGTCGCGATTATTTCGGTGAAAGTGCCAGACCCTAAATTCTCTTCACAAACAAAAGACAAATTAGTGTCTTCTGAAGTGAAAAGTGCGGTTGAATCTGCTATGAATGAGCGTATGCAGGAATATTTATTAGAAAATCCAGCCGATGCAAAAATCATTGTAAATCAAATTATTACAGCAGCTCGAGCACGTGAAGCGGCTCGTAAAGCCCGCGAAATGACCCGTCGTAAAGGGGCATTGGATATTGCTGGCCTTCCGGGTAAATTAGCAGACTGCCAAGAAAAAGACCCAGCTCTTTCAGAACTTTACCTCGTGGAGGGTGATTCTGCGGGTGGCTCTGCAAAATCAGGTCGTGATCGTAAAACCCAAGCGATTCTGCCATTAAAAGGTAAAATTCTTAACGTTGAAAAAGCACGTTTTGATAAAATGCTTTCTTCTCAAGAAGTGGGCACATTAATTACTGCGCTTGGCTGTGGTATTGGTCGCGATGAATATAATCCGGATAAATTACGTTATCACCATATCATTATCATGACCGATGCGGACGTGGACGGTTCACACATTCGTACTTTATTGTTGACCTTCTTCTATCGTCAAATGCCAGAATTGATTGAGCGTGGTTATGTGTATATCGCTCAGCCACCACTTTATAAAGTGAAAAAAGGTAAACAAGAACGTTATATCAAAGATAATGACGAAATGGTGCAATATGAGTTAATGCTTGCGTTAGATGGTGCCGCGTTGCATATCAGTGCCAATGCACCAGCAATGAATGATTTAGTGTTTGAGAAATTAGTGAGTGAATATAACAATGTTCAGAAATTAATTACTCGCTTAAGTCGTTACTATCCGGAGCCATTATTACAAGGTTTGGTTTATCAACCACAATTAACCGTTGAGTTAATGCGTAATGAAAGTGCGGTCGAAAATTGGGCGAATTCTTTTGTGGCGTATTTAACTGAAAAAGAAACAGAAGCGCATTTATATTCAGCGAGAACGCAATTTAACAGCGAACGCCAAGTATATGAAGCCGTCATTACCGTTCGTAAACATGGTATTGATACCGATTACTTCATCAACTTTGATTTTGTGATGGGCAATGAATTTGCGAAGATTACCGCATTTGGTCAGCAGGTGAATGGCTTACTAGAAGAGGGCGCTTATGTTACTCGTGGTGAAAAAACGCAACCTGTTCAGTCATTTGAACAAGCCGTTGAATGGTTGATGAAAGAATCACGTCGAGGCTTAGAAATCCAACGTTATAAAGGGTTAGGTGAAATGAACGCTGAGCAACTTTGGGAAACCACCATGGATCCAAATGCTCGCCGTATGTTAAAAGTATCGATTAAAGATGCTGTGGCAGCAGACCAACTCTTCACCACATTGATGGGAGATGAAGTTGAACCGCGCCGTGAATTTATCGAAATGAATGCGTTAAGAGCAAACTTAGACGTTTAGTCTAACACTCAAAAATATCATTAAAAATGACCGCACTTTGGGAAACTGAGTGCGGTATTTTTTTGAATTAGATCACAAAAATAAAAATAATTCTCAATTTTATCTATTTTTTCCTATTATTCTTTTTTATAATTCTACCTGTTTTGCTATTTAAGGATAACAATATGAAAAAGAATACATTTTTAGCAGTGACCTATGGAATTTTGCCTATTGCTACGGTATCCATTTCTCTATCTTCTTTTGCAGAAGAACAATTAGAGACGATTAATGTTGAAGGTGAGCTGAGTGCAGAGCGACAAACGCAGTCAGCTGTTGAACATAAAACTGCATCAACTCTCCAAAAAGAGTTAGTGAGAGATACTCGAGATCTTGTGCGTTATACCACAGATGTTGGGATTAGCGATAATGGACGATTCCTAAAAGGGTTTTCTATTCGTGGAGTGGAAGGAAACCGAGTTGGTATTAGTGTAGATGGAGTAAATTTACCAGATAGTGAAGAAAACAGCTTATATGCGCGCTATGGTAATTTCAATAATTCACGCTTATTTGTTGATTCAGAATTGGTTCGGGAAATAGATATTGTCAGAGGTGCAGATGCGTTTAATTCAGGTAGTGGCGCATTAGGTGGCACGGTTTCTTATCGAACATTAGATGCTGCTGATATAGTCAAACAGGGACAAAAATTTGGTGGACTTATTCGAGGCGGATATGCGAGTAAAAATAGTGAATGGGTAAGAACTGCCGCCGTGGGATATGTAGGAGAGAAATTTGACGCTATTGTAGCTTATTCTCAACGCACAGGACATCAGATGAAAAGTCGAGGTGATGGTAGCATTGAGGATTCATCATCTCGTCAAATGCCAGACCCATCAAGTCATCGTTTTAATAGCTATTTGGTTAAATTAGGTTATCAGATTAACGCTCATCATCGTATTGCCTTTGGATTTACTGGGCAGAAAGGAGAACGTTATACTGATGAAAGAAGTTATGCGTTATATGGTGGAAGTTGGCGAGAAGCTAATGATGAAAATAAACGTCATAATTTTAATGTAAGTTATATTTATGCTCCAGATTCTGCTTGGTTAGCTTTTGCAAAACTTAATTTAGATTATCAAAAAACTGATCTAGCAGCAGTAAATTACAAAGGTGATAGACATTGGAAGACCAATGAAAAGGAATTGAGTGAAATTTTTGATCGTCGAATGAAAACAACATTTAAACGAGCTACGATAGAACTAGAAAGTCAGCCATTTAAATTGTTGGGGGAACATACCTTTACGTTAACAAACTTTATCAGTGAACGAGAGTTTGAAAATATTAATTATGATAGAGCAGGGATTGGTCGCAGTTATGAATATTCTGATCTCTATACTATTCAGCGTCCGATTAAAACAAAACAATATGGTATCTCTCTGAAAGATAATATTCGTTGGAATGAGATCTTTTCATCTGTGATAGGTGTTCGTTATGATTATGCAAAATTAACACCAAAAGAGTTTAATGCACGATGCTCAAAAGCTTGCCTTGAAGGTGATGAGCCAGTTAAAAGTAGCTTTGCTAATTGGAGTGGATTTGCGGGTATTAATGCTCAAGTATCAGATACATGGAAATTAGGTTATCAACTTTCTACAGGCTATCGAATCCCTACTGCTTCTGAAATGTATTTTACATTTAAAAATGCTTATGGTTCATGGCGTGCTAATCCCGCTTTAAAAGCTGAGCGTAGTTTAAACCATACTTTATTTGCTCAAGCTAAAAATAATATGGGTGTATTTGATATTAATTTATATCAATCTCGTTATCGTCATTTCTTATTTGAGCAAGAAAGTGTAATTACTACTTTAAGCTTTGGTCAAAAATTTCAAAGTTTAGAGCAACAAATGGTGAATGTTGATCGCGCAAAAGTCACAGGAATAGAAGTAAAAACACATCTAGATCTTCATAATATTATTAATTCAGTTCCAAATGGTTTCAAATTCTATGGTGCGCTTGGATATAGTAAAGGTAAACTTTCTAATGGGTCTAGTTTATTATCTGTTCAACCTATAAAAGCTGTGTTAGGTTTGGATTATGAAGATCCAAATGGTAAGTGGGGAATTTTTACTCGCTTCACTTATTTAGGGGCAAAAAAAGCAAGAGATGCTAAAACAATTGAAAATAAACGTTATTGTGTGCGTGAAGAATTTGATGATTGGTTTGGTACAAATATTTGTAAAGAATTTGATTTCAAACAAGAAATTGTTAGTTATAAATATTTGAATAAAGCAGCATTTGTTGCTGATGCATTTGGTTATTACAATCCAACAGATAACATTACATTAAGAGCAGGCATTTATAATATCTTCAATCGTAAGTATCACAATTGGGATGCGTTACGCGGGATTAATGCTAACAGCACGACGAATACAGTGGACAGAGAAGGTAAAGGCCTTGAACGTTTCTACGCACCTGGTCGAAACTTCTCAGCATCTGTTGAAATTCGTTTTTAATTATTAAATTTTTTATAGCAAAGTACGCATAGTAATGTGCGTACTTCTTTTCGTTTTAGGAGCAATCATTATGATGATAGATAAACGCCTAATTAACACGGTGGCCGACAGTAAAAAATGGATTGGCATCACGGTGTTATGGAATTGGGTGGCGTTAATTGGCGGGATTATCAGTGCCGTCGTGTTTTCTTATATTTTACAGGCGGCTTATTTTAACGAGTTGGGCCCATTAAGTGCGGTCATTTTGGGCATTGTTTTAATTGCTGCTTTGGCATTGCGTGCCTTTGCGGGTAAAAAATCGGTGCAGGCCTCTTATTTTGCCAGTACGAAAGTAAAACACGAACTGCGTAGCCTTATTTATCGTAAATTGGCTTCCATGACACTTAACCAAGTGAATCAACAATCTACGTCAAACATTATCCAAGTGGCCTCAGAAGGTGTGGAGCAGCTTGAAATCTACTTTGGACGTTATTTGCCTCAGCTTTTTTATAGCTTACTTGCCCCGCTCACACTCTTCGCTTTTCTGATCTTTTTCAGCTTTAAAACAGCCTTAATCTTGTTGATTTGTGTGCCACTCATTCCAATGTCGATTATTGCGGTGAATAAAATCGCGAAAAAACTCTTGGCAAAATATTGGTCCATTTATGTGGGATTAGGCAGCAGTTTCTTAGATAACCTACAAGGTTTAATTACGCTGAAAATCTATCAAGATGATGCTTATAAAGCGAAAGCAATGGATGAAGAAGCAGAACATTTCCGCAAAATCACTATGAAAGTACTTACCATGCAGCTTAACTCGGTATCACTGATGGATTTACTTGCTTACGGTGGTGCAGCAATCGGGATTTTAACGGCTTTGTTGCAATTCCAAGCGGATCAATTAACCGTATTAGGTGTCATTTTATTTATTCTGCTTTCTTCTGAATTCTTCATTCCGCTTCGGTTATTGGGCTCTTTCTTCCATGTGGCGATGAATGGTAAAGCAGCATCAGACAAGATTTTTACATTGTTAGATACGCCAGTGGAAACTCAAACGCAAGCAGTTGATTTTGCAGCGAAAAATGCTATTCAGGTGGATATTCAAGATTTGCATTTTGCTTACAGCGAAGAGAAACCAGCAATTACAGGCTTAGATTTAAGCATCTTACCAAATCAGCTTACGGTATTTGTGGGTAAAAGTGGTTGTGGTAAATCCACTTTGGTTTCGTTGCTAATGGGCTTTAATAAGGCGCAACAAGGTAAGATTTTGCTCAATGGTCAAGAAATTCAAGAGATTGATCGTCATTCGTTTTATGAAAAAGTCTCTCTAGTGAGCCACAACAGTTATGTATTTAAAGGCTCATTACGTGAAAATATGACGATGGCTAAAGTTGATGCCACAGATGAGCAAATTTATGCGTGTTTAGAACAAGTCAATTTGGCGCAATTCGTTCGAGATAATGGTGGATTAGATATGCCGTTATTAAGTCGTGGTGCGAATTTATCTGGCGGTCAAATCCAACGTTTAGCCCTAGCGCGTGCTTTATTACACAATGCGGCGCTTTATATTTTTGATGAAGCAACCAGTAACATTGATGTAGAGAGCGAAGAAATTATTTTGCAGTTCATTCAGCAATTTAAACAACAAAAAACGATTGTGATGATTTCTCACCGCTTGGCCAATGCCGTGAATGCAGACTGCATAAATGTGCTTGAACAAGGTAAATTGATTGAGCAAGGCACGCATGAAGAACTCATGGCAAAACAAGGTGCATATGCTGGAATGTTCCAACAACAAAAAGATTTAGAACAAATTAGAGAGGTGGCAAATGCGTAAAAATGGTTTTGTTGTAATGGGGCACTTGTTGAAATTAGTGACCCCACTGGCGCATATCATGGCGTTTACTATCACCATGGGAACGCTCGGTTTCCTGGCTGCCATCTTTATTATGGTGCTTGGGGCGATGGGGTTAGTGAATTTATTAAACTTTGACACCCATTTAAGTTTTTCTGGAATTTTGACCGCACTTATCGTGTTAGCGGTGGCTCGTGGCGCATTGCGTTATTTAGAGCAAATGTCAGGGCACTATATTGCTTTTAAATTATTGGCATTATTGCGCGATAAAGTATTTTCTTCCTTACGCCGTTTGGCTTTTGTGAAATTGCAAGACAAACAAGCGGGGCAATTAGTGTCCTTGGTAACTAATGATATCGAATTGCTCGAAGTGTTCTATGCGCACACCATTGCACCAATTATGATCGCATTTTTTACTTCTGCGATTTTATTGTTGGTCTTCGCTCATCTTTCAGGTTGGTTTGTGGTTGTAGCATTAGCCGCTTATTTAACGGTAGGTGTGATTCTACCAATTATCACCACCAAATTGGCGCGTGAAGATGGCAGACGCTATCGTGAATTAGTAGGCGAAATGAATGACTTCTTCCTCGACAGTATACGAGGTATGAAAGAAATTCAACTTTTCGGTTACGCGAAACTACGTTTAGATGAAATTCAACAACGCAGCCAAAAAATTGATATGGCTTTTGAACGCATTAAAGACCAAGAAGGCAAAGTGCGTGTTTATACGGAAGTAGCAGTATCAGCGTTTAACATTATTATGTTATTCACTGGCTTGATTTTGTTTAGCCTAGATAAGATTGATTTTTCTGCCTTTTTAATTGGCGTGATTTTATTGATGTCGAGCTATGGGCCAGTTATTGCATTAAGTAACCTTTCAAGTAACTTGTTACAAACCTTGGCTTCAGGTGAGCGTGTATTGAGCTTGCTAGCAGAAGAACCCGAATTAAAAGACGTAGAAAGTGCGGTCGATTTGAAAGAGGTTTCTCGCATTGATGTAGAGAACGTCAACTTTGCTTACGGCGAAGAACAAATTTTATCGGATGTTAGCTTATCTGTGAAAAAAGGTGAAATCTTAGGGATTCATGGCAGAAGCGGCAGTGGTAAAAGTACCCTGTTAAAACTGCTGATGCGTTTTTACGATCCTAAATCAGGCAGCATTAAAATTAACGGTGAAACTTTACCGAATATCAACACCCGTAGTTTACGAGACAATATGGCGTACATTACTCAGCAAACCTATATTTTCAACGAAACCATCGAGGAAAATATTCGCCTTGCGCGCCGTGATGCCAGGTTAGAAGAAATTATGGAAGCTGCGAAGAAAGCGTCAATTCATGATTTCATTTTAAGCTTGCCAGAAGGCTATCAAACGAAAATGACGGAATTAGGCGGTAACCTCTCTGATGGTGAAAAACAGCGTATCGGTATTGCTCGTGCATTCCTACACAACGCACCGATTATTTTACTCGATGAACCGACCAGTAATTTGGATAGCTTAAACGAAGCGATGATTTTGAAATCATTGTTGAACGTGAAAGCAGAAAAATTGATTATTCTCGTGAGTCATCGTCAATCTACCATGGCGATTTGCGATCAGGTGATTGGCATTGAGAATGGAAGAATATCGTAAGGCAGTGAGAAAAAGAGCGGTCAAATTGACCGCTCTTTTTTATTTTCTTAATTTCACTAATTCAACTTCGTGATTTTCACCTTTTCTAAGAATCAGATTGGCGCGCTCACGAGTCGGCAGAATGTTTTGTTTTAAATTCAATCCATTAATGTTATCCCAAATGTTGCTGGCCGTTTCAATGGCTTCTTGCTTAGAGAGATTGGCATAATGTTTAAAATAGGAATCCGGATTAGTGAAAGCACTTTGACGGAATTTTAAGAATCGCTTGATGTACCATTCTTTGAGTAAATTCTCGTCTGCATCAACGTAAATGGAGAAATCCACAAAATCAGACACGAAGGTTTGATTTGCTTTATTTGAACCCGTTTGGAGAACGTTTAACCCTTCCAAAATTAAAATATCCGGTTGATCGACAATATCGAACTTATCAGGAACAATATCGTAAGTCAGATGAGAATAAATAGGCGATTTCACTGATGGCTTACCTGATTTGATATCAGCTAAAAAACGAATTAATTTCGCCGTATCATAAGAAATAGGAAAGCCTTTTTTTTGTAGCAAATCGTCTTTTTTTAGTTTTTCTAATGGATACAGGAAACCATCGGTAGTAATCAGATCAACTTTTCGTTCGGTAGGCCAGTGGGTTAGCAACGATTGCAAAATACGTGCCGATGTACTTTTCCCAACAGCCACACTACCCGCGATACTAATGATGTAAGGGACTTTAGGGCTTTGTCCGCCAAGAAAACGATTTAAAACCGTTTGGCGGCGAAGGTTTTCATCAATATAGTAGTTAATCAGACGTGCAAGCGGCAGATAAATGGTGCTGACTTCATCAAGAGAAAGCTCTTCATTAAAACCTAAAAGCGGTTTGAGATCTTGCTCCGTTAATTTTAGCGGAACAGATTTTCTTAATTCGGCCCATTGCTGACGACTAAAGTTCAGAAAGGGGGTGAGTTGTTCGGTAATTTCCACGGTGCTTTATATCTAGAGTGAAAAAATTGGACAAAATATACCCTATAAATGAGTTGTGATCATCGTTTTTTATTAAAATTGGTGAGTTTTAAAACAAGAATGTGGCTTTTTGCTTGTAAATTAGGCGAATAGTTAAAAAAAACGTATTTTTCATAAAAAAAACTTGTCAGGCATAAAATTTTCCATATAATACGCCTCACTTGCTTACAACACGCCGACTTAGCTCAGTAGGTAGAGCAACTGACTTGTAATCAGTAGGTCACCAGTTCGATTCCGGTAGTCGGCACCATCCTTTGGTAAACAAGTATTCATTTAGTGTGGAGGGGTTCCCGAGCGGCCAAAGGGGGCAGACTGTAAATCTGTTGGCTCAGCCTTCGAAGGTTCGAATCCTTCTCCCTCCACCATTTTCTAAATGAATTCTGATGGGACAGATGAATTTAGGACTGCGGGCATCGTATAATGGCTATTACCTTAGCCTTCCAAGCTAATGATGCGGGTTCGATTCCCGCTGCCCGCTCCAAACGCTGATATAGCTCAGTTGGTAGAGCGCACCCTTGGTAAGGGTGAGGTCGGCGGTTCAAATCCGCCTATCAGCACCAGCCTTCCAAATTCCTCTCTCCTTATTAAGTAGTAATGATTTTATTGGTTAATGTGGTTTAATTTACCCATCGATAACCGTGTCTATTTAGAGGGACTCTTTAAATGTCTAAAGAAAAATTTGAACGTACAA
>NZ_KV838001.1:0-641 GCF_001838615.1 Haemophilus sp. HMSC61B11 | reverse complement strand
AATAGCCGAAATGAATAGTGATTATGATCTCCGCCGTTTGCGTGATGGTTATATCTATATTTTGGCGGATAAAGCTGAATGTGAAGAAATGAACATAACGGCTGAAGCCACTAACGGTGAAGCTTGGTATATTTATGAGTCTCATAGTGATGATGATGCACAAGTCTTTGCTAGGTGGTCTAAAGATAATTTTAATCAATGGATTAAAGAACAATCTGAAAAAGGCACACCTCAAAATGATGCATCAAATGAAGTAAAAGAAGATAATTCTCAACAAGTTGAAGAAAATAACAACGAAGAAAACACAAACGAGGAAGAAGCAACTAAAGAAAAGCCTATGCAAGCAGAACTGAAAGAAGTTCATGTAATAGGTATGAGAGCTAAATCATTTATAGAATTAAATCGGGCAATTGAAACAGCATATATTATGTACTCGGAATTTAAGTTGCCATACGAACTATTGCAGGCAATAGAAAGAGATCCTTTAGTTAAGATGTTCTGGATGAAGAAAATTCCGACGAACGCACCTTCCAGCCTCACATTAGATATAAAAACGACAGAAAATATAGTTAATGATTTTGCTAGTACAACAAATTATGTACGAGACTATGTCAGTAACTTATATCGTAGTCAGCCCATAG
>NZ_KV838000.1:0-217 GCF_001838615.1 Haemophilus sp. HMSC61B11 | reverse complement strand
AGCTTGTTTCCTGGTTGTTAAAGAACAGAAGATAATAAAGTTATCTTTATTTGGCGTCCCCACGGGGATTCGAACCCCGGTTACCGCCGTGAAAGGGCGATGTCCTAGGCCTCTAGACGATGGGGACAACAAATAAAGATACTCTATCTTACACTTTGCTTACGCACTTTTCTCTCTTCATTCATTTTCTACAATATATCAATCAATCTGTGTGGAC
>NZ_KV837999.1:0-8251 GCF_001838615.1 Haemophilus sp. HMSC61B11 | reverse complement strand
AAAATTCAGGATTGTCTTCCGTAAGATAGGTGCGAATAGCTCGTAGGATTTGGGCGTTATGTTCAGAACTCGGGCTCGGGTATACCCCAAATAGTGCGGTAACACGGCGTTTGGAAAGGTAATCGTCAATCCAAAGTTGTAATGAAAAACGTTCATGACCACCAAACGCATACAAGCCGAAACGGCTGTAATTGATTCCGCCTAGCGGGTCACCTTGTTCCGGCACAAAGGCGATGGCATGACTACCGAAGATGGTTTGCCAATAAATCACCCGTTTTTTGCGGTTGACACGAAAACCACGTGGTCGGGGGAGGAAAAAAGCAAATAGCACAGCAATAAAAAAAACAAATAACCAAGTACAATATAGAATAAATTTGAATCTATCATTTTCCCATTCACGTAAATAAGGTTTTCTATATTCCTCATAGGTTTTAAATGGATCTTTTGAAGTAAGAGTATCCTTTTTTTTATATAGCTCTAAATAATTTCTATAATTAGGAATAATAAGTTCATCAGGAGTGAATGCCCAAGTATAATCCATTTTAAAGTCACTAATTTGAGAACTAAATGGTTCATTTAGGCTATTTCCGCCACCAAATCCAATAATTAAAAATCCGGCAAATAAAACAAAACGAATAAACCCACGAGCATATCCATCAAAGATGGAATCCCGAATTTCAATTTCATCGTTGCCACGTTTACGAATGGAGTAGGCAATATCTTTATCTGGATTAATGAATATTTTACTGAAAAACTCCCCGAGTCTATCTAGCCAATCTTTGTTTTCCTGTTGTTCTGCCATGTTTTCTCCTAATGTTTTTTCAATGTCAGTTTAGTGAGTTTCGATTGCTTACGGTATTTATTGCCTTGATAATTCGGTACGCTGACTTGCACGCTGAGGGCGAGTAAGTCTTCATAAGGAATAGTACCCTCATCGACATCTTCCGAATAGGTGGTAGTATTCATATAAGGCAACCGTTCATCATGAATGGTTATACCGGCTACGCCTTCCTGCTCAAACGTTGTTGTCGTATGAAGTTTTTCTTTCTCAATGCTTAATCGCCAATCTTCATAACTCGGATAGATCTTTTTCACATTTTTGGCATAACCATCCATTCTATCAATACGGATCTCTTTAGTGTCTTGAATGGTATAAATGCCCGGATAATTAACCAGTATTTTACGCGGGTTACTCGCATCCAAAGTAACAATGATTTCTGCCATAGATTTTAAGTAGCGTTGCATTTCGATACGATAAAAATGCACGCTATCATTGATAATTAGCTCATTGTTACTATACTCAAATTTAGAACTATCAAATTGTTCTTTAAATACGTCAGGCCTTTTAACCATCCACTCATACGCTTTCTTCTGATTAGGTTCCCCCCAATAAAGAGGACTCTTACCCCAAAAACCATTCTCAGCCCATAATTCAATATCTTCCGGGGCAAAATAGTTATAAATAATTGCAATGGTAATCAGCACAATCCCAATGCCTAAGGTGGCATAGGATAGGCCGGTGAGTAATGTCAGTGTACCGGCAGACAAGGATGAACTTGCCAACATACCTAACGAGCCGATTGCACCTTCAATGGCTAATCCTCCCCCCATGCTTAATAAGGCTGCGGTTTTGCCCACTTCATCGCTTTTATAATTGGCCTCCGCCCAGTTGAAATATTCAAACATCGCCCCGACTCCGGCCAATCCTGTATTGACGTTGATAATCGCATTTCGGATACGGGTCAATGCCGAACCGGCACCTTTTTGTTCAAAATAACTTATCCATTTGTTTGGTTGCAGATTTTTGCGCGAGGTTAACTGTTCAAGTTCCGTTAATGCTTGGGAAGTGTGTTGTTCTAAACCGCCTTTCGGTGCGTACATTCCGGCAATCACTTGCATAGAGGCTAAAAACGGATCACTACCTAGTTTTCCTAATTCTGTTTCCGCTTTATTTTGTACAAAGAAGCCCAATGCAACGGAGGCACTCAAGGCTTTGTTTAATCCAGCTAACCCTTCCGTGATTTGAAATAAGCCGTATTGTCTAGGTGCCATATCTACTTTTAGAGAACTAATGCTTTCTTGTAGTTTTTTTACATGCTTAGGTACCGCGGCTTGGCTTCGATGTGTCGGTAGGATTTTCTCAATCTCTTTGGTGTTTAATTTGGCTTGATATGTAGCCTGAATAGTTTGAGGCACACTAAACGGCTGTCTAACATAACCTTTATGGCTACTATTGGCATAGCGTACATAGATTTTATCAATCACCAGTTCAATGACTAAATCATAGGTTGCCATGTTGAGATAGCCTGTCTTCGCAACTTTTTCAAGCGCGCCTAAGGCTTTGGTGAAATCCGATAAATATTTTTTCAGAGACTCCACCGCCGGCGTAGCTTGCTGTGCATAAGGCGGAGCTTTATATGCGTCCGCATCTTCAATCGGTAAGGCAGCAATTAAAGCGTTACGACCGTAAGGTGAAATATCCAATCCATGCAGAAAACCATGCATATAACAGCACCAGGCTTTTGCTGCTGTGCCGTCTAGGGGATTGCTTGTATATAAGCTATAAAGCTTAGCGAGTTTATCCCTATGCGCACAAATAAAATTACTGTGTGCACTAACGAGATGTTTAAAAGACAGCCCGAAACGGGTCGGAATATACGCCATTTTATTAATCGCATTGACGCCCGGCAGATCATCTTCCAATTGTAATTCCGCTTTTAACACATTCAGTACATCGGCGTCGCCATTAGCTTTTAAATGCTCCGAGTTAATATAATCAGAAAAGACCTTTTGATATAGTTGGGAGAATTTGATGGGGGCCGGTTCAATGGTCCGTAAACCTTGGTCGCGCAATTCTGCATTCGACATTTCAAGGCTATCCCGAGCAGACTTGACCTCTTCTTTATATTTATGTAGTGCGTGAGCATCAAGAATGCGGGCGGTCGAAATAGCATATTCATATTTCGCTAATACGTTATCTCGCTCTGTTGTCAGATATAAATGATATCCTGACAAATCTCTTGCTGTTCCTACAGGGTCTTCTAAAGCTACAATCACACCGTTTTGGCTATGCATGAGTTGATTTTTTATCTCTTCCCAGCCTGTCGGTTTACCTATCGGGGTAAAGCGATAGGCATTTGAGGTTAACGCCTGGTCAGTCATCATTTTGGTTTGTGGCGAAAAATCTTTAACCGTTTGCTGTAAGGTGGCCATATTAATTGAGTAGCCTTGCGGATTTTTTAGCTGAACATTGCGCATCCAATGATTTCTCACTAAGGGATCGGTTTCGATTTTTCTTAGCAAATTCATGGGTAGGTCTACATCGGTAAACATCATATATGCACTTTCAATGGCTTTATTAAGTTCGATATAAGGCGTTGGTAAAGTGACTTTGTTTGTATAACCGGCTTCGTAATCATTAAATAGACTAAAGGAGTAGTTTATTCCGAAAGCTTCGTTTCCTTGGTCAAAATTCACATCTTTTGAACGATAGCGGTAAATATACCAAGCCTGACCATTGGCTGCTTCTGCACTAATTTCAAAACATCCTTTAATTTCGGCATTCACTGCTAAAATATATACAAAACCATCACGTAAACGACGGGCATCATAATTTTCGTCGCCTGACGCGTTCTTCGGAAGTGGTGGCATGTTCCCTTTACTTTTTATGTTTTCAAACGCCTTATCGGTCAGGGCGAATCTTGTGGGATAAACCCGAATGCCTTCTTGGCATGGGGCAATGACTCCGTCAGCCTCTGTTGCTGCCGGTTTCTTGAGCTGTTTGTTTTCAGACATGGTTGAGTACTCTAATTTTTATTCTATATTTAACAATGAACACAATTTGATAGCTCGTTCTAGTGGTGCGGTATTGTTTTTTGTAACTTGTTCTTCCAATGCAATAAAATCTATTCCATTTTTGACCGCACTTTGTTTGGCTAAAGCATACTGCAATATTGAAATTTCGTAAGTGTAACCTTTTTTATAGCCTTCTTCCAAGTTTTGGCATAATTCATGTTTATTTTCCTCCGAGTAAAGTTGCGGATATTCCTGTAGAGTATATTCCATTAAATATTCCTTGGTTTCTAACCACTTATGCGTTTTAAATCCGTCTATTTCCCAATCAGTCATCACGATTGGAGATGGAAGGGTTTCTTCGGGCAAGGTTTTTAAAGTGTAGTAATAGAAACGGTTTCCTAGCCCTAAGCCAAAGGCATAAATAATGTTGTTATCATAACCAAAAAACTTATGTAGTTTGGCTGGACGTTTGGCAATTATTGCTAGATAGTCATGTAAGACTTTGGGATCGTAAAAACGGAAGAAAAACCATTTTCCACGTTCATCCTGTAGCATAGGAAATTTACGTAGATGTTGATAGACCGTTTCAAAATCAGCGTAGGAATGGATAAAAATACCGAGGTTATCTTCCCAGTTAAAATGATGTTGTGCTGATTTTAAGCTGAATAATCCCATCATTTCACCGGTATGAATATGGTTTTCATCACGAATTACTTCAATTAAATAGGGTGCAACTTTTTCAGTATCTTCACCAAATTTCCCTTGAAATAAGCTTTTCATTTTGCCTTTTAAGGAGAGTGTATTCAAAAAAGGTATTTTTTTGGCATCTAAAACGAAATAGACTTTGAGTGTAGGTGATGTATCGCTATCATTCGTGTAGTGTTCAAGATGGCGTTGCTGCATATTTTTATCGATTTGAGGCGCTGAATTGCGAGTGTGCGCCGATTCATTTCTCTTTTCAAAATCTAATTGATTAGGTGGAATAGGAAAGTCAGGCCATAATAACAGTGCGATGTCCTCGGGTGCAAAAAGAGCCGGCATTCGGTCAAATTGCGCATCGAGTGGCTCGACATTATCGATCTTGTGGCAGTGTAGATATTCAATATTTTCTTCAATAGCAGGTTGTGGCATTTCATCACTTAAAGGAATTACCCGTATTTCATCTTCTCTGAGTGTTGATGCCTGATGTAGTAAATAGGTTCGTCCATGACGTTGAAAGAATACGTGAGCGGGAATAGGTGCAAGTTGAAAGCGAAAGTGGGCTTTTTGTGCAAAGTGAACCCGTGCACGTTGTTCAAATTCCTCAGCAGTTGTAGCAAAAGTGGCTAATGCAACAAATTGGTCTAATTGTTCGGCTTTTTGTATATAAGCAGTAGCAAGCCAAAGGGATTTTTCCATAAATAAATCTCAAAAAATTAACCTAAAAGATGACCGCACTTTGTGAATGAAAGTCAAAGTGCGGTCAAGTTCTTAGATGTTTTTCATCATGAATTACGCAATATCAACTTGGTATTCACCCTCTTCAAAATTGATTGTGATATTTGACATTTTCTCACCACGAGCGATGCGTTGAAGCAACGCTAAGGAAAGTGGGGGTAAAAGTTGCCCTTCAAGAATCGCATCGACCAAACGTGCACCATTTGTATCAGCTTCACATTGTTGTTCAATGTGTTTAAGAATGTTTTCTGCGATAGTAACGGTCGCTTTATAACGCTCAGCGATTAATTTCTCTAATTTCGCCAATTTGGCTTTCACAATGCGCTGCATTACATCGGTGGTTAAATAGTGATATTGCACAATTTGCATGCGAGCCAGTAACGCCGGTTTGAAGAATGTAAGAAGCGAACGACGCAACTCTTCATCACTTTTCACGGCAAACTGATCATTTGCAGCATCAAAACCACAGTTTGAGGTGAGCATAAAGAGAATATTTTTACAGTCAATTAAACGCCCTTCCCCATCTGCAAGTTCGCCTTTATCAAAAGCTTGATAGAACAAGTTAAGCACATCTGGATGGGCTTTTTCTACTTCATCTAATAGCACGATAGAATAAGGTTTTTGGCGAATAGCTTCAGTTAGTAAACCACCTTCACCATAGCCCACATAACCTGGAGGCGAACCAATTAAACGTGAAACAGTATGTTTTTCTTGGTATTCAGACATATTAATGGTAGTCAGGAACTGTTTGCCACCAAAGATATGTTCGGCAATTTGAATTGCCGTTTCAGTTTTACCTACACCACTTGGTCCAACAAGTAATAATGCCCCCAATGGTGTGCCGGCACGGCGTAAATCTGCCATAGCAGTAAGCAAGTTTTTGTGAATTTGCTCAATGGCTTGAGATTGACCTTTAATATTGTCGTTAAGAATATCAGGAAGCTCAGTGAGTTTTGTAAGTTCATCACCTGTCATGCTATTTACAGGAATACCTGTCAAATCAGCAATTACCGCAGTAATTTGTTTGCTTCCCACTTCAGCATGAATTAAACATTCTTCAGGTTTGATTGCTTCATATTCTGCTTTTTTCGCTTGTAATTGTGCGATCAATTCTTGACGTTCTTCTTCGGTATATTCTGTTTCAGAATCAGAGAGCTTGGTCCGTAAGGATAAAATTTCTTCCACTAATGCTTTTTGAGATTCAAATCGAGAAGAAAGCACATTTTTTTCTTCGGCTAATTCAGTGAGTTGATTTTCTAGTTTTGTTTTCGCTGTACTATCAACTGTTTCACCTAGCTGATAATCACGATCAAATTCAGCAATGGCAACATTGATTTCATGGATCTTATTATCTAAGTAGCTTAAGCGTTTTGGTGGTGTGTCTTTTGCTGTAGAAACGCGAGCGCAAGCCGTGTCTAAAATATCGATGGCTTTATCCGGTAGCTTTTTCGCCGCAATATAACGCGCAGATAACTTTGTTACTGTTTCAAGTGCTTCACCTGTGATATAAACACCATGCGCTTTTTCGTAGAGTGGTTTTAAACCACGTAGAATAACAATACTTTCTTCAATAGATGGTTCGTCCACTTTCACTAATTGGAAGCGACGGGATAGCGCAGGGTCGCGTTCTACATATTTTTTATATTCAGACCAAGTCGTGGCTGCAATTGTGCGAAGCTCACCTCGAGCAAGAGCCGGTTTTAAAAGGTTGGCTGCATCGTTGCCACCTTCGCTGCCACCCGCACCAATAAGTGTATGGGCTTCATCAATAAAAAGAACAATTGGCGTTGTGCTATTTTTTACAAAATCAATCACCGATTTTAAGCGTTTTTCAAATTCCCCTTTGATTGATGCGCCAGATTGTAAAGCGGCAAGATCTAGGCTCCAAAGTTCAACATTTTGTAAATGTGGAGGAACTTGTTTATTGACGATGCGTAATGCTAATCCTTCAATTAATGCACTTTTACCGACACCCGCATCACCAACTACAATCGGATTGTTTTTTCTTCTGCGTGAAAGAATATCGATCATCAGATCAATTTCTTTGTCGCGAGCGAGAACGGGATCAATATTACCTGCAGAGGCTTTAGCCGTTAAATTTTCAGCAAAACGTGCTAAATCAGATTGGTCTGTATGTACGGCTGAAGGTGTAGCGGTATTTTCTTGTGTGGTTTGTGATTCAGCGGAGCCTTTAGCAAATACCAGTAAAGATTGGCGTAATGTTTCTTTGTTAATTTGATTTAAGTAGCTCGCAACAGCAGTTGGCAAATAGCGCGATGCATTCAATACCAATGCTAAGAAAATGCTTGCACTGCGAATTTGTGTTTGTTCAAATTCAAGTGATCCGAGTAACCATGCCTCTTGCAACATTTCAATCAATAACGGCGAGAAGCTTGGTACAGAGTCAATATTGGTGTGAGATGTTTGCGTTTTGCTGAGTAAAAGTGCGGTCAATTCTTCGTGAGAAATGTTAAGTTTATTTAAAATAAAGCGAACGTCTGAGAATGGGTTTTCCAATGATTTGAGTAATAAATGGGCTGGAAGCACTTCCGATTCACCACAACTAATTGCATAAGCGGCAGATTCTTCTAACATTAATTTAGAAACGTCATTTAATGCACCTAATGTCGCGGCTAAGTTAATTTTGATCATTATTTGAGATCCTTATGTTTAATAAAGCATTTGAAAGATAAATAAACTTAGGTATTTTATTTTTTTATATAGAAATTTACTACAACTATTTTTACTATTTAGAAATAGATGAAATTACATTATACTAAGCGATATTTTATGCGTTAAACAAAGGACAATCATGGCTGTTCAATCCGACTACCGTTACACCCTTGATGCCGGTGAAAAACATACTTTTGATGTGATCAGTTTTAAGCTGACTGAAGGGCTTTCAGAACCATTTCGGTTAGAGCTTATGTTATCAAGTTTTGATCCGAATATTTCATTTTCAGCATTAATGGATCAATCCGTGACCTTTACTTTTTGGCAAGGAGAACAACCGGTTCGT
>NZ_KV837998.1:0-2802 GCF_001838615.1 Haemophilus sp. HMSC61B11 | reverse complement strand
TTCTGTTCTTTAACAACCAGGAAACAAGCTGAAAAACTGAAGAGACTTTCAAGTCCTTTAAGGATAAGAAAAAGTCTGAGTAAGAAGAAAATCTTGATTGAACAAAAGCAATCAAGTGTTTAGTTGAAAACGCAACATCAAGAATTTTTGAGGTTGTATAGTTAAGTGACTAAGCGTACAAGGTGGATGCCTTGGCAATCAGAGGCGAAGAAGGACGTGCTAATCTGCGAAAAGCTTGGATGAGTCGATAAGAGGCGTTTAATCCAAGATGTCCGAATGGGGAAACCCAGTAGATGAAGAATCTACTATCACTTACTGAATCCATAGGTAAGTGAGGCAAACCGGGAGAACTGAAACATCTAAGTACCCCGAGGAAAAGAAATCAACCGAGATTTCGTTAGTAGCGGCGAGCGAACGCGAAGGAGCCTGTTAGTGATAATGACAGAGACAGAGGAACAAGCTGGGAAGCTTGGCGATACAGGGTGATAGCCCCGTACTCGAAGTCCAGGTCATGGTACTAAGCTAACGACAAGTAGGGCGGGACACGTGATATCCTGTTTGAAGAAGGGGGGACCATCCTCCAAGGCTAAATACTCCTGATTGACCGATAGTGAACCAGTACTGTGAAGGAAAGGCGAAAAGAACCCCGGTGAGGGGAGTGAAATAGAACCTGAAACCTTGTACGTACAAGCAGTGGGAGCCCTTTAAGGGTGACTGCGTACCTTTTGTATAATGGGTCAGCGACTTATATTTTGTAGCGAGGTTAACCGAATAGGGGAGCCGAAGGGAAACCGAGTCTTAACTGGGCGTCTAGTTGCAAGGTATAGACCCGAAACCCGGTGATCTAGCCATGGGCAGGTTGAAGGTTGGGTAACACTAACTGGAGGACCGAACCGACTAATGTTGAAAAATTAGCGGATGACTTGTGGCTGGGGGTGAAAGGCCAATCAAACCGGGAGATAGCTGGTTCTCCCCGAAATCTATTTAGGTAGAGCCTTGAGCGGACACCTTCGGGGGTAGAGCACTGTTTCGGCTAGGGGTCCATCCCGGATTACCAACCCGATGCAAACTACGAATACCGAAGAGTGATACTCAGGAGACACACGGCGGGTGCTAACGTCCGTCGTGGAGAGGGAAACAACCCAGACCGCCAGCTAAGGTCCCAAAGTCTATATTAAGTGGGAAACGAAGTGGGAAGGCTTAGACAGCTAGGATGTTGGCTTAGAAGCAGCCATCATTTAAAGAAAGCGTAATAGCTCACTAGTCGAGTCGGCCTGCGCGGAAGATGTAACGGGGCTCAAATATAGCACCGAAGCTGCGGCATCAGTAGCAATACTGTTGGGTAGGGGAGCGTTCTGTAAGCGGATGAAGGTTAATCGAGAGGTTAGCTGGACGTATCAGAAGTGCGAATGCTGACATAAGTAACGATAAAACGGGTGAAAAACCCGTTCGCCGGAAGACCAAGGGTTCCTGTCCAACGTTAATCGGGGCAGGGTGAGTCGGCCCCTAAGGCGAGGCTGAAAAGCGTAGTCGATGGGAAACGGGTTAATATTCCCGTACTTGGATAAACTGCGATGTGGGGACGGAGCAGGTTAGGTTATCGCACTGTTGGATATGTGCGTTTAAGTTTGTAGGTGTGAAGTTTAGGCAAATCCGGACTTCTTTAACACTGAGAGATGATGACGAGGCTCTACGGAGCTGAAGTAACCGATACCACACTTCCAGGAAAAGCCACTAAGCTTCAGGTTTATCTAAACCGTACTGAAAACCGACACAGGTGGTCAGGTAGAGAATACTCAGGCGCTTGAGAGAACTCGGGTGAAGGAACTAGGCAAAATAGCACCGTAACTTCGGGAGAAGGTGCGCCGGCGTAGATTGTAAGGGCTTGCCCCTGAAGGTTGAACCGGTCGAAGATACCAGCTGGCTGCAACTGTTTATTAAAAACACAGCACTCTGCAAACACGAAAGTGGACGTATAGGGTGTGATGCCTGCCCGGTGCTGGAAGGTTAATTGATGGTGTAATCGAAAGAGAAGCTCCTGATCGAAGCCCCAGTAAACGGCGGCCGTAACTATAACGGTCCTAAGGTAGCGAAATTCCTTGTCGGGTAAGTTCCGACCTGCACGAATGGCATAATGATGGCCAGGCTGTCTCCACCCGAGACTCAGTGAAATTGAAATCGCCGTGAAGATGCGGTGTACCCGCGGCTAGACGGAAAGACCCCGTGAACCTTTACTATAGCTTGACACTGAACATTGAATTTTGATGTGTAGGATAGGTGGGAGACTTAGAAGTAGTCACGCCAGTGATTATGGAGTCGTCCTTGAAATACCACCCTTTAACGTTTGATGTTCTAACGAAGATTACGAAACGTGGTCTCGGACAGTGTCTGGTGGGTAGTTTGACTGGGGCGGTCTCCTCCCAAAGAGTAACGGAGGAGCACGAAGGTTTGCTAATGACGGTCGGACATCGTCAGGTTAGTGCAATGGTATAAGCAAGCTTAACTGCGAGACAGACAAGTCGAGCAGGTACGAAAGTAGGTCATAGTGATCCGGTGGTTCTGAATGGAAGGGCCATCGCTCAACGGATAAAAGGTACTCCGGGGATAACAGGCTGATACCGCCCAAGAGTTCATATCGACGGCGGTGTTTGGCACCTCGATGTCGGCTCATCACATCCTGGGGCTGAAGTAGGTCCCAAGGGTATGGCTGTTCGCCATTTAAAGTGGTACGCGAGCTGGGTTTAGAACGTCGTGAGACAGTTCGGTCCCTATCTGCCGTGGGCGTTGGAGAATTGAAAGGGG
>NZ_KV837997.1:0-29955 GCF_001838615.1 Haemophilus sp. HMSC61B11 | reverse complement strand
ACAACAAAAGGACATTTTTTCCCAGTTATTACCTCATTTACCGCAAAAAACAAACCAATGTTGTTTTATCGGTGCTATTTCGCCTCACTTAACTTGGTCTAAAACGCTTATTTTACCGCAAACACTCAATGTTCAGGAATGTGAACAACAATGTCGTTTTATTTTGCAAAAAGAATTACCGATTCCTTTGGATGAATTATGGTTTGATTATCTTACCACGCCATTAAAACAAGGTTTTCGTTTGGATATAACGGCGATTCGACAAGAAAGTGCCAATGCAGAATTAGCAAAATATCTACCGTTAAAATTGACCGCACTTGATTTACTGAATCACAGTATTTTACGTGCATTTTATGCCATTTTAGGTCAAGAGCCGATTAACACTTTATTTTTATATCAAGATCAACAAGGTTGCCTCGCCGTTTGTGAACGCTTACAACAACGACAAGTTTTGCAATCTCAAGGTGATTTATCCGAACTTTATCAACAATTTATCCAACGCTTTCCCGAAACGATAGAACAGATTTATGTGTATCAAACGCCCGATATGTTGAATTCAGACACAATCGAATTACAGCCTCAGGATTGGCAGCGTATCGAAACAGATTTTCCTTTCATCGCCTTAGGTAATGCACTTTGGCAAACCGATTTAAAGCTAGTGGATTTATCCTCAAAAACGACCGCACTTTTGCCTTTAGTTAATCGGGAGAGTGGTGATGTTTAGCCTTAATTTATTGCCTTGGCGCTTAGAACAACATCAAAAGGCCTTTCATCGTTTTATGTGGCAAGGTTTAATTTGGCTAGCTTGCTCAGTTTTGATTGTCGTTGGATTGAACCAACTTGATGAACAACAAGCGCAAACCCTAAGCCAGACAAAAGAAAAACTGACACAAATAACTTATCAAGTCCATCAGAAACGCATTCAAGTTCAACAACTACAACATGATTTGAAAGAAATGAATGAGCTGACAGAAATGGATACAGAATATGTGTATCGCCTGCTTAATTTATTAACTGAGTTCCCATTACAACAGGGTGAGTTAGATGAATTTACGCTCAATGCGAAGCGAGTTGTCCTTTCAGGCGCGACAGAAAGCCAACAAGAGTTTGAGGAGATACATCAATTTCTCAAACGTCATTTTACAGAGGTTAACTTAACTAAGTTTCAGCCAGTGCAACAGCAGTTATTTTTTCAATTTGATATTCATTTATCGGAGTCTGAGCAATGAGGAACTTTATCAATGAGCTAGTTCAAAAAAGTGCACAAAGTTGGTTTGGGAGATGGCTTCGATTACCTCAAATGGTCCATGTTGCCTTTTGGTTGAGTGCATTAAGTGCGGTCATCTTTTTACCTGTTTTTCGTTACGTTGAAAATAGCAACGAACGACATCGACTTGACGCAGAATTGAGTTTGCAGCAGCAAGAGTGGGATAAACAGGAAAAGATTTTACAAACCTTAAGGCAAAAGTCAGACAGCCGACAACTTTCTCCAGAATTAGCTAATTCTGTATTGCCGATTAATCAGCATGTACAGGCGTTGTTAAATGGGCGACTTCGAGCGTTGGATTTACGTTGGGATTTTTCTCAACATACTTTGTTGCATTTGTCATTGCAAGGCTATTTTGTCGATTTGCAGCAATTTTTGACCGCACTTTTAAATGATGTTCCTACACTTTCTTTAACTCAATTAAACATTGAGAAATTAGATGAAGAGGAAAATGCTTCTATTACATGTGAGTTAATTTTCCAATTAAATAAGGACAAATAATGAAAAAGCTTTTCTTAATCTTGATAGCGTTTTTTTCTGTATCAACATTTTCGCAAGATCCTTTTGATCGTAAACAAAGAGAACAAACTGAATATCCAAAAGAGGGGCTCACCCTACCGCCGGTGTCGGCTTGCGTGTATTCGGAGCCGAGACTGGCGGAGGAACGCCCATTGGCTCAGCTACATATTGTTGGAGTCGTGCAATATGGTAAACAGGCAGAAGTGTTATTTAATGATAATGGGCATATTCTGTCTGTTCAAGTCGGGCAGAGGATTGGAAAAGAAGGCTATTTAATCGAAAAAGTGAGTAAAAACAGCGTGACGCTTCAAAGTTATAAACCTGGGCAATGTGAACAAACGACCTCAATCATAATGAGATTTTAAAATGATAAAGCAGAAAATAAAAACAAAGTGCGGTCAGTTTTTAATGTGTTTTTTGATCCTATGGACAACTTACTCAGCGGCAGAGAATCGCGTATTTTCACTTCGCTTAAAACAAGCTCCCATGGTGGCGACACTCCAACAACTTGCTCTTGAGCAAAATACTAATTTAATGATTGATGATGAATTAGAGGGAACGCTTTCATTGCAATTGGATAATGTAGATTTTGATCGTTTATTGCGTTCTGTAGCAAAAATCAAAGGGCTCTCTTTTTATCAAGAAAATGATATTTATTATTTGGGTAAGCCTTCTCAACATGAGCAATATGCAGAGAAAATGACAGAACCTATGGCAATTAGCGGAGAAAGTTTGCCTAGTGAAACACCACTTGTGAGTACAACGGTTAAACTGCATTTTGCCAAGGCCTCTGATGTGATGAAATCTTTAACAACTGGTAGTGGTTCTTTGCTTTCACCTAGCGGCACAATTACATTTGATGACCGAAGCAATGTATTACTGATTCAGGATGATGCACGTTCACTCAAAAATATTAAAAAATTGATTGCAGAGCTAGATAAACCCATTGAACAAATTGTCATTGAAGCACGTATTGTGACGATTACCGATGAAAGCCTAAAAGAATTAGGTGTGCGTTGGGGTATTTTTAATCCTACTGAGGCAGCCCATCGAGTGAGTGGCAGTCTAGATGCGAATGGCTTTAGTAATATCAGTAATAATTTAAACGTGAATTTTGCGACAACGGTCACGCCAGCTGGCTCATTAGCACTTCAAGTGGCTAAAATTAATGGTCGATTATTAGACTTAGAATTAACCGCACTTGAACGTGAAAATAACGTAGAAATTATTGCGAGCCCTCGCTTACTCACGACTAATAAGAAAAGCGCAAGCATTAAACAAGGGACAGAAATTCCTTATGTGGTGACGAATGGGAAAAATGATACGCAATCAGTGGAATTTCGAGAAGCCGTGTTAGGATTGGAAGTCACACCGCATATTTCGAAGGATAATAATATTTTATTGGATTTATTAGTGAGTCAAAATTCCCCGGGAAATCGCGTGGCTTACGGACAAAATGAAGTGGTATCCATTGATAAACAAGAAATTAATACGCAAGTGTTTGCCAAAGATGGCGAAACAATTGTATTGGGTGGTGTATTCCACGATACGATCACGAAAGGTGTCGATAAAGTACCATTATTGGGCGATATTCCAGGTATTAAACGCTTATTTAGTAAGGAAAGCGAACGTCATCAAAAGCGAGAGCTTGTAATTTTTGTGACCCCTCATATTTTGAAACAAGGTGAAAGAATGGAAATGGCTAAGAAAGAGAAGCATTTTAAACAAGTTGAAAAAACAAAAAAATAAAGTGCGGTCAATTTCTCTCATGTTTTCTCATTTTTTTCAATTTAGCTGTGTGCATTGCAAGCGATCTATTCATCTTGGTCGAAATGGATTGTGCAGTCGATGTCAGAAGCAAATTAAAACTTTCCCTTATTGTGGGCAATGTGGTTCACCCTTGCAGCATTATGCAATGGGCTGTGGACATTGTTTGAAAAATGAACCCGCTTGGGATCGTATTGTGATTATTGGGCATTACCTCGAACCGCTTTCTTCACTTATTCATCGTTTTAAATTCCAAAAACAGTTTTGGTTAGATCGGAGTTTATCGCGTTTGCTTTATCTTGCGGTGCGAGAGGCGAGACGAACACATGGACTCTCTCTGCCACAGGCGATTATCCCCGTACCGCTATATCATTTTCGACAGTGGCAACGGGGCTATAATCAGGCTGATTTATTGGCTAATTGGTTAAGTCGTTGGTGTGATGTGCCTAACTGTAATCATGTGGTGAAACGGATTAAACATACTCATACTCAGCGAGGTTTAACGGCGAAAGATCGACGACACAATCTTAAAAATGCTTTTGCAGTGAATACCAAAAAGCCTTTTCCTTATGAACGCGTTGCTTTGGTGGATGATGTGATTACAACCGGCTCAACGTTGGCAGAGATAGCCAAACAGCTTCGAAAATTAGGTGTAAAAGAAATTCAGGTATGGGGTTTAGCGAGAGCTTAAATTCTGTTAAAGATAGGATTCATCTATATCTATAAAAATAGGAATAAATGTAGAAAAAATTGCCATATCGGAGTATTATTCTTAACATATTATATCAAATATTAGGACTTTATTTATGGAACAAATTTTTATTTCAGATGCTGCACAAGCACATTTTCGGAAACTTTTAGATACGCAAGAAGAAGGTACAAATATTCGTATTTTTGTCGTGAATCCGGGTACTCCAGGAGCAGAATGTGGCGTGTCCTATTGCCCGCCAAATTCAGTTGAAGCGACTGATACCGAAATGAAATACGATACTTTTTCAGCATTTGTAGATGAAATAAGCTTACCGTTTTTAGAAGATGCGGAAATTGATTATGTAACAGAAGAGCTTGGGGCTCAACTGACTTTAAAAGCGCCTAACGCAAAAATGCGTAAAGTTGCAGATGATGCGCCTTTAATCGAGCGCGTAGAGTATGTGATTCAAACACAAATCAACCCACAATTAGCTAGCCATGGCGGTAAAATCACGTTAATTGAAATTACTGATGATGGTTATGCTGTTCTACAATTCGGTGGTGGCTGTAATGGTTGTTCAATGGTTGATGTCACTTTAAAAGACGGGGTAGAAAAACAGTTAGTTTCGCTCTTCCCGAATGAATTAAAAGGTGCAAGAGACGTAACAGAACACCAACGTGGTGAACATTCTTATTATTAAGAATAGAAGATAAAAAAGGGCGAATCATTCGCTCTTTTATTTTCTAAGCGGCAGATAATTTCTGTAACAATCGATCCATCGCCCGATATCCTAGCGCTTCTGCTAAATGAGGTTGTTGTATCTCTTTTTCGCCATTCAAATCGGCAATTGTGCGTGAGACTTTCAAAATTCGATGGTAGGCTCTTACTGAAAGCCCTAGCTTATTCAGTGCATTCTCAAGAAATAGTGAATCTTTATCTTGTAATTTACAGTCTCGTTCAATTTCTTTGCTTGAAAGATATGCATTGATCTTGCCTGCTCGAGCAAGTTGAATTTCTCTCACTTTTAACACTTTTTCTCTTACTTGTTGGCTTGTTTCGCCTCTATCTCCAGTATTCTGTAAGCTACCTTGTGGCAGAAGGGGTACTTCAATGGATAAATCAAAGCGATCTAAAAATGGGCCAGAAAGGCGATTTAAATAACGTATCACTTGTTGTGGCGAGGTGCGGTTATGTGTTCCCGTATAATGCCCCGTTGGACTTGGATTCATCGCCGCAACTAATTGAAAGCGAGCAGGAAATTGGATTTTAGCATTGGCTCGCGAAATAATAATTTCTCCACTTTCTAATGGCTGGCGGAGTGCATCAAGTACTTTACGCTCAAACTCAGGCAATTCATCAAGAAAAAGTACGCCATTATGTGCGAGCGATATTTCGCCTGGTTTTGGAATGGTTCCTCCACCTACTAAGGCTGGCAAAGAGGCACTATGATGTGGTGCTCGAAACGGTCGTTGTTTCCAGTTATGAAAATTTAATTCATTTTGTACTAAACTCGTAACCGAAGCGGTTTCAATGGCTTCTGAATCAGTCATTTCAGGGAGTAATGCGGTGAGACGACTTGCTAACATAGTTTTACCTGTACCGGGAGGACCTAAAAAGAGTAGGTTGTGCTGACCTGCGGCAGCTATTGTTAGTGCTCGTTTAGCATGTTGCTGACCAATAATATCCGTCAAATCTAAGTGATTTTTAGCTGAAAATCCGACCGCACTTTCTTGTGCGAGTAATGAGGCCAAAGGTAATTTTTCTTGATTATTTAAGAATTGCACGACTTCCAAAAGATTTTTAGCGAAATAAGTCTCTTGTTCTGAGACAAGTGAGGCTTCATTGGCATTTTGATAAGCGATAATGGGGGCTCGTTTGGCTTTTTGTGCCACTAAAATGGCGGGGATCACGCCGTGTACACCACGTAATTCACCTGTTAATGCGAGTTCACCAACGAATTCAAATTGTTTTAAACGGCTACCATCTAATTGATCTGATGCAGCCAAAATACCTATCGCAATGGGTAAATCAAATCGTCCCCCTTCTTTGGGTAAATCAGCCGGTGCAAGATTTACGGTGATGCGTTTGGCAGGATATTTGAACTGCGCATTCATTAATGCACTTCTGACTCGATCTTGTGCTTCTTTTACAGTTTTTTCGGGGAGGCCAACTAAGGTAAATCCAGGCTTTCCGTTACTTAAGTGTACCTCAATGGTAACAAGAGGGGCTTGTACGCCCATTGAGGCACGGCTATAAACAATGGCAAGAGACATTCAGATTCCTTAAAGTTCGGTCAAAAATAATCAGATTTTCGCACTATAAAAAAAGCACAGAATGAAATCATACATTCTGTGCTTTTTTTGCGATCTTGATCGCAGAAATTACTTTTTCTTTATCAAAAATTACGAAAAAAGTGGCGCAAACCAACTATCTAATTTGGTCGCTAATTTATCAATACCAATTTTATTTTGTGCAGAAAAGGCTTCGACTTGAATATCACCTTGGAAGGGTAAAATCGCTTCACGTACTATTTTGACTTGTTTGCTACGTGCATTTTGGCTGAGTTTATCCGCTTTAGTTAAAAGTAACATGACCGGTAAATCAGCAGAAACTGCCCATTCGATCATTTGTTGATCAAGATCTTTTAACGGATGACGAATATCCATCAGAACAACAAGCCCGCCTAAGCATTCGCGTTTTTGCAAATATTCCCCGAGGGATTTTTGCCACTCGATTTTCATTTTCTCAGGAACGGCAGCATAGCCATAGCCAGGTAAATCCACTAGTTTACAATTCGGTTCCACCTCAAAAAGGTTGATGAGCTGTGTACGACCAGGAGTTTTTGAAGTTCTGGCTAAGCTTTTTTGATTTGTTAATGCATTAAGTGCGGTTGATTTTCCGGCATTTGAACGTCCAGCAAAAGCAATTTCAATCCCTGTATCTTCTGGGATGGAACGAATATTGGGGGCGCTCGTAAGAAAATGCGTTTTATGATAATTTAGTTTAATTTCAGACATAATGGTTCCTTTCATCAATTGACCTTAGCATATCACAAATAGAAAAATTGCTGAAATTATGAGAGAATGCGCGCTTTGCATAATTTAACGCATCTTTTTAATTATATTAATCATTATGGAATCTCAAGAGAATCAATATCGCTGGCCAAAAGCGGAAGCCGTTTATCCAGATAGGCCTGGGCGTTCTTATGCGCTTAAGCGCCTACGTTATCGTCTTCGCTCTTTTTTACATCGAGGCTCAATTGTTCACTTTGAGCAATTTATTAATCAGCATCCTTTTCTTGTCACATTATTAAATGAGCGTGCAGATTATAGCTACCCATTAGTTTATCGTTTTTTAGATAAACGTTTTAATAGCAAACAGCGTTTCCAAGCTATCTGCGACAATCTACTTTTTTTACCTGAAAAATTGACCGCACTTTCAGTACTCATTTATAAAACGCCATTAAGTTTTGGTGAAGTGATTCCTGATTTTGAGATGACATTGTCGATGACCACGCACCAACCGATGGAAGGCTATTGGGTATTGGAATTATGGCATAAACCACGTAATGAATTAGTGTATTTGCTTACTTTTGCCAAACTTGATGAGGCATTACTTATTTCTGTGGTGCAGGGACCCAATTTTGAAGGTTCCAAAGAGATGGTGAAGCAACTTACAAAAACTTGCCATGGTTTACGCCCTGCTTATTTGATGGTAGAAACGATGAAAGCATTGACGAAAGCATTAGGTTTTAATCAATTGTTAGGTATTCCTCAAAAATATCAAAATAAATCGCGTTTTATTCAAAGTTCACATTATGTTGTAGATTATGATGCGATTTTTTCTGAATCAGGTGGACAGTTGAAAGACTATTGGGAATTGCCTTTAGAGATCGATAGAAATCTTGATGAGGTACCGAGTAAGAAACGTTCTATGTATAGCAAACGCTATGCAATGCTAGATGATTTGGCTAAAGTGATTGAAGAAAAATTAGAATTGTAAAAGTAAAAAGTGCGGCGAATGTTGACCGCACTTTTTGTTTTATAAGACCTTCAAGCAAGCCACAAAATGGCTGTTGTTTTGGCTGGTGAAAGGTGGTTTTTGTTTCGCACAATTTTCATCGGCTTTTAGGCAGCGAGTACGGAACACGCAACCAGACGGCGGATTAATTGGCGAAGGTAGCTCACCTTCAAGTAATTCGATGGACTTATTGCGTTCCAATTTCGGATCGGGAATCGGAACAGCAGACATTAAGGCTTTGGTATAAGGATGTTTAGTGTTGTTATACACTTCCTCATCGCTGCCTAATTCCATGGCATTACCTAAATACATCACCAACACGCGGTCAGAAATGTGTTTTACCACCGCTAAGTCATGGGCGATGAAAATTAATGAAAGCCCCATTTCTTTTTGTAGCGACTTTAATAAATTCACTACTTGTGCTTGAATGGACACATCCAATGCAGAAACGGGCTCATCGCAAATGATCATTTTCGGTTCAATGATTAAGGCGCGAGCAATACCGATACGCTGACATTGGCCACCAGAAAACTCATGCGGATAGCGGTTAATCAAGTTTGGTAAAAGCCCGACTTTCAACATCATCGCTTGTACTTTTTCTTTCACTTCAGCAGCGCTTAAGTGCGGTTGGTAAATTTTTAATGGCTCAGCAATAATTTCACCAATATTCATTCGCGGATTGAGAGAGGCGAGAGGGTCTTGGAAAATCATTTGAATGTCTTTACGCGTTTCTTTCCATTGTTTCGGTGATTGTTTTCGTAAATTTTTACCAAGCCACAAGATTTCCCCTTCACTCGCTTCGACTAAACCGATAATAGCGCGTGCAAGTGTGGATTTACCGCAACCGGATTCACCTACTACACCGAGAGTTTCACCTGCGTAAAGTTTAAAAGACACATCCTTCACCGCTTTTAAGGTTTGCGGTTTGGCGAAGAAAATGGATTTATCGTTTTTAATTTTAAAACTAACGCCTAAGTGATTGACTTCAAGGAGTAATTCTTTGTTATTTGAAATTGTCATAGGGTAAATTTCTCCACGGGTAACCAACAATTGCGTAATTGACCTTCATTAAATGCGGTAAGTTTTGGTGCAGTTTGGCATTGTTCGGTAGAAAATTGGCAACGAGGTGAGAACGGGCAACCTTTTGGCAAATGCAATAAATTCGGTGGATTGCCTGGAATGGTGACCAAGTGCTCTTCATTGCCATCTAAGCGAGGAATTGCATCCATTAAGCCAATAGAATAAGGATGGGTTGGATGATAGAAAATTTGCTCTGCCGTGCCGTATTCCATGGTTCGTCCGGCATACATCACCATCACTTGATCGCAAATACCCGCCACGACACCAAGATCATGAGTAATCATAATAATCGCGGTATTAAATTCACGTTTTAACTCATTTAACAAGGTCATGATTTGCGCTTGAACGGTCACATCTAAAGCGGTGGTGGGCTCATCAGCAATCAGTAGTTTTGGACGACATAATAAGGCCATCGCAATCATCACCCGTTGACGCATACCACCTGAAAACTCGTGTGGATACATGCCCATGCGTTTTTTAGCTTCTGGCATTTTGACCGCATCCAGCATTTTCACCGATTCAGCAAAGGCTGTTTGTTTATCATAACCTTTGTGCAACTGTAGCACTTCCATGAGCTGTTCACCGATTTTCATGTAAGGATTAAGTGATGTCATTGGGTCTTGGAAAATCATGGAAATTTGTTCGGCACGAATTTTATTTAATTCAGCCTTTGGTAAATTAACCAATTCTTTTCCTTCAAAAATGGCCGAGCCTTCCACTGTACCATTGGCCGCCAATAAGCCCATTAAAGCAAAGGCAGTTTGTGACTTGCCTGAGCCACTTTCACCTACGATTCCCAGCGTGCTTCCTGCATTGAGCGTGAAGTTTAGGTCATTCACTGCGGTGACGACGCCATCTGGTGTTTTGAAGCGAACGTAGAGATTTTTTACATCTAATAAAGGATTCATAATTCGCTCCTATCTATCTTTCGGATCAAGTGCGTCACGCAACCCGTCACCGATAAAGTTAAAACAAAACAGTGTAAGACAAAGGAAAAATGCCGGGAAAATTAATAACCAAGGCGACACCTCCATTTGCGCAGCACCATCACTTAAGAGCGCACCCCAGCTACTCATTGGCTCTTGTGTACCTAAGCCTAAGAAGCTTAAGAATGATTCGAAAAGAATAAGTCCAGGTACTTCAAGCGAGGCGTAAACTGCCACTAAGCCCAATACATTTGGAATGATGTGCTTAAAAATGATTTGGCGACGAGGTACGCCACAAACGATGGCGGCTTCGACGAATTCTTTATTTTTCAAACTAAGCGTTTGACCACGTACGATACGAGCGAGACCAAGCCAAGCAATGGCCCCGATTGCGATAAAAATTAAGAAAATGTTTTGGCCAAAAAGAGTCACTAACAAAATCACGAAAAACATAAATGGAAATGAGCTGAGAATCTCTAAAAAGCGCATCATCAACATATCTGTTTTACCGCCTACGTAGCCTGAAATTGCTCCATAAATTGTGCCGATAGTTACGGAAATGAAAGCACCCGCGATCCCGACCAATAATGAAATACGTCCACCAATAGCAGTACGTATCAATAAGTCTCGACCTGAAGCATCGGTACCGAAGAAGTGATAGCCTTCCATTGTTGGTGGGGAGCTCATCATATTCCAATCGGTATCTTCATAGGTAAATGGGAAGAACCAAGGTGCTACGGTAATAAATACAATAATAAACGCCAAAATAATCAGACTGGCAACGGCCGCTTTATTGCGGAAAAAACGGCGTTTCGCATCTTGCCATAGGCTGCGGCCTTCCAGTTGCATTTCTTCAATACGGTCAGCCACTTGTTTCACAAAATCCGCATTTTTCTGATTAATCGGCTGAGTACGATAATCTGTCATAACTTATCCTTAATAACGAATTTTTGGATCGATGATAGCGTATAAAATATCCACGATCGCATTAAATAAAATGGTTAATGTCCCCACTAAAATAGTGAGACTCAAAACTAAAGAGTAATCACGGTTTAAGGCACCGTTTACAAATAACAAGCCCATGCCAGGCAAACCAAATACGCTTTCGATGACCATTGAGCCGGTAATAATCCCTACGAAAGCCGGACCTAAATAGGTAATTACGGGTAAAAGAGCAGGGCGTAAAGCATGTTTTAAAATGATTCTTGAGGTTGAAAGCCCTTTGGCTTTAGCGGTACGAATAAAGTTGGAATGCAACACTTCAATCATTGAACCACGCATGATACGCGCAATCCCTGCAACATAAGCGATAGTTAAGGAGGCTACGGGTAAAATAATGTACATTGCTGAACCGCCATTCCAACCGCCAGCAGGTAACCAACCTAAATAAATGGCGAAAATCAGCACTAAGACTGGTGCGAAGACGAAGCTTGGCATAATGACGCCAAGCATTGAGAAACTCATCAAAATATAATCCCAACGGCTATTTTGATTGAGCGCGGCAAGCGTACCCGCTGTGACACCTAATACTACTGCAAAGGCGAAAGCGACCATCCCTAATTTTAAGGAAACTGGGAAGGCTGATGCGATTAAATCATTGACCGATTGATCTTTATATTTAAAAGAGGGACCAAAATCGCCTTTGGAAAGATTTTCCAAATAAAGAAAGTATTGTTTATGTAAAGGTTCATTTAAATGATACTTCGCTTCGATATTTGCCATGACTTCTGGTGGATAAGCACGTTCTGAGGTGAACGGGCTACCAGGGGCGAGACGCATCAGAAAGAAGGAAAAAGTAATCAAAATAAACAGCGTTGGTAAGGCTTCCAACAGCCGTTTAAAAATAAACTTGAGCATAACAACTCCAACCAAAATGGGCGAAAAGTGCGGTCAAAAAACACGATAATTTTTAACCGCACTTAAATACGAGCAACGAATTAATGTTTAATAATATAAAGGTTGCGTAAGTAAATGTGATCTTGTGGATCTTTGCCTGAATAGCCTTTTACGTAAGGTTTCACTAAGCGAGGATTTACATAGTTAAAGATTGGCACGATACCGAAATCTTTTGCAAGAATTTCTTCGGCTTTCGCGTAGGCCTTTGCACGTCCTTCCGCATCCGTTGCGACATAAGATTCAGCAATGGCTTTATCGTATTCAGGGTTCGCATATTTCGCGGTATTGTTACTCGAATTAGATAAGAAATAGTTGCCGAATGTTGTTGCTTGGTTGTAATCCGCATTCCATCCTGCACGTGCCGCGTCGTAACGACCTGCACGACGACTATCAATGTAGGTTTTCCACTCTTGGTTTTCTAATTTCACATCAATTAAACCTTTAGTGTTTGCTTTCCACATAGATGCCGCAGCAATGGCCACTTTTTTGTGGTTTTCATTGGTGTTGTAAAGAATGCTGAATTTCAACGGATTTGCTTTGCTGTAACCAGCTTCTTCTAAGAGTTTAATGGCTTCTTCATTACGTTGTGCCATCGGTTCTTTTGAATAAGCAGGTTGTTGAATGAGCTGGCCTTCTTCGATGTAAGTCGGCGTAAACACATAGGTTGGTGTTTGACCTTGACCTAAAACTTTATCGGTGATCACATTACGGTCAAGGGATAAATTCAAGGCTTTACGAATATTCACATTATCAAAAGGCGCTTTCTTGTTGTTTAATTCGTAAGAATAGGTCGCGAGAGTACGAGTAGTGAATACTTCACCAGGCAATTCTTTTTGTAATTTAGCAAATTGTTCTGGTGGTAAGGCGTAGTTCGTCATATCTAAATCGCCTGCACGATAACGCGCCACATCAGTACTTGGATTTTCAATCGCAAGGAATGTTGCGCTGTTAATGACAGTCTCTTTATCGTTCCAATAAAGTGGATTACGTTCAAATTCGATTTTTTCGTTAATAATGTGGTTAGCCAGTTTATATGCACCATTACCCACGTAGTTTTCTTTTTTCACCCATGCATCACCCAATTTTTCGACCACTTTTTGTGGTAATGGCAATAAGGATTGGTGAGTCGTTAAACTGACTGCATAAGGCACAGGATTGGTTGCATGAACCACAAAGGTGTAATCATCTTTTGCTTCAACACCTAATTCAGCCGGTTTTTTCTTACCGTCAATAATGTCTTGTGCATTTTCTACTTGTAAGTAACTTAAGTAACTTGCATAAGGCGCTGCAGTTGCAGGATCCACTAAACGACGCCAAGCAAACACGAAATCGTGCGCGGTAACGGGATCACCATTTGACCATTTGGCATCTTTACGTAAATGGAATGTCCAAGTTTTAAAGTCTGGTGTGTTTTCCCAGCTTTCAGCTACACCCGGTTGAAGTTTACCTTCAGAGTCTGAGGTGACGAGGCCTTCAAGTAATTGATAAGCAACGCTAGATTCAGGTACACCTTCAGTTTTTTGTGGGTCAAAACTTTGTGGTTCAGCCCCGTTATTGATGACGATATGTTGTTTTTCATCTAATTGCGTTCCCTCAGGTACTATAACTGCTTGCGCAGAATAGGAAAGAGCAAGAGCAATTGCAGAGAAAAGTAGTTTGTGTTGCATTTGAGCCTCCTTGTCATTAGGCGATATTTTTATAAAGAGTCTTTCTCTTATTAGCTCAAAAATTCATGTTTGTAAAGATTTGTAAGGTGATTATTTAAAGAAAAATAACGTTTTGTGATTTGTATCTAATAAATTGCGAAAAAATTGCTAAAAGTGATGGTATGAGAGGGTGAATCTAGAATATATTGGTTTTCCCTATCGTAAATATTTTCATGGACGAATTACCCTTTTAAAGCTAATTATGCTATCGTAAGGCAGTTGAATTCAAACAAATCCATTCAAGGAGAATATAATGACAACTCAGTTAGATTCACTTCGTAGTATGACCGTCGTCGTGGCTGATACGGGCGATATTGATGCAATTAAAAAATACCAACCACAAGATGCAACAACAAACCCATCTTTAATTTTAAGTGCTTCAGCATTACCACAATATACACCATTAATTGATGAAGCGATTGCTTATGCCAAAGCGCAAAGTGCAGATAAAGCGCAACAATTAATTGATGCGGAAGATAAATTAGCGGTAAACATCGGTTTAGAAATTTTAAAAATTGTCCCAGGACGTATTTCAACGGAAGTGGATGCGCGTCTTTCTTACGATACCCAAGCAACCGTTGAAAAAGCACGTAAACTTATCGCACTTTATAATGCGGCAGGTATTTCAAATGATCGTATCTTGATCAAAATTGCGTCAACATGGCAAGGTATTCGTGCAGCAGAGATTCTTGAAAAAGAAGGCATTAACTGTAACTTAACTTTATTATTCTCTGAAGCCCAAGCACGTGCGTGTGCTGAAGCAGGGGTTTACTTAATTTCGCCATTCGTCGGTCGTATCTTAGACTGGTACAAAGCAAATACTGATAAAAAAGAATATGCTCCAGCAGAAGACCCAGGTGTCATTTCTGTAACCAAAATTTATAACTACTACAAAGAATACGGTTATAAAACAGTGGTAATGGGTGCAAGTTTCCGTAATGTAGGTGAAATTATTGAATTAGCAGGTTGTGATCGTTTAACTATTGCACCCGCTTTACTTAAAGAATTACAGGAAAATTCAACCGCACTTGTACGTAAACTAGACTACAAAGGTGAAGTAAAAGCGAAACCTCAACCATTAACAGAAGCAGAATTCTACTGGCAACATAACAGCGATGCGATGGCTGTTGAGAAATTAGCAGAGGGAATTCGCAAATTTGCAGTTGACCAAGAGAAATTAGAAGCAATGCTTTCAGCAAAACTTTAATTTAATAGATAAGAAAGTGCGGTTAGAAATAACCGCACTTTTTGTTTATGCAGGGAACAAAAGTCATTTTTGGAAAACTAAAAAGCACCATGATTAAACATAGCTAACAGAAAAGTCATCTCTAGGTTTTAATAAATTTTTTGTAATTATCTTTCAAGTTGGTTAGAATAAAGACAATTTTTTGTGATAGGAAAGTGGAATGAAAAAAACACCTTTACTTGCGGTCGGCTTAATGACAACAGTTTTATTAACGGGTTGTGCAACCAAAGCAGATGGTGAACGCAATGATAAATTAGAAAGTTTTAACCGCACGATGTTTGATTTTAACTATAAAGTCATGGACCGTTATGTGTTAGAACCTGCAGCGAAAGGCTGGCGTGATTACGTGCCGACACCGGTCACAAAAGGTTTAGCTAATGTGGCAAATAACTTAGATGAGCCAGTGAGCTTTGTGAACCGTTTATTAGAAGGTGAACCGAAAAAAGCCTTTGTTCACTTCAACCGTTTCTGGATTAACTCCACCTTTGGTATCGGTGGATTATTTGACTTTGCCAGTGCAAGCAAGGAATTACAAGTTTACGATCAACGTAGCTTTGGTGAAACATTGGGTACCTACGGTGTAGATGCGGGAGCCTATATTGTATTGCCTATCTATAATGCGACGACACCTCGTCAATTAACGGGGGCAGTAGTCGATGCAGCTTATACCTATCCATTCTGGAATTGGGTAGGTGGTCCGTGGTCACTTGTAAAATATGGTGTGCAAGCCGTAGATAAACGCTCGAAAACATTGGACCAAACAGAATTGCTCAATCAAGCCCAAGATCCTTATGTTACTTTCCGCGAAGCTTATTATCAGAATTTAGAATTTAAAGTAAATGATGGCAAAGTAAAAGAAAGTTCACAGAAAGAACTGTCTGATGATGTGTTAAAAGAGATCGACTAATCAGAATACTTAATGTTAAAGGAAAATATCATGACTAAAATCATTCACACAGAAAAAGCCCCAGCAGCAATCGGTCCCTATGTTCAAGCGGTAGATTTAGGTAATTTAGTTTTAACATCAGGTCAAATCCCGGTTAATCCAGCAACGGGTGAAGTGCCAAAAGATATTGTAGCTCAGGCGCGTCAATCGTTAGAAAATGTGAAAGCCATTATTGAACAGGCTGGTTTGAAAGTGGGTGATATTGTAAAAACCACGGTGTTTGTGAAAGATCTTAATGATTTTGGTGCAGTAAATGCAGAGTATGAGAAATTCTTTAAAGAAAATAATCACCCGAATTTCCCTGCTCGTTCTTGCGTAGAAGTTGCTCGCTTACCAAAAGATGTTGGCTTAGAAATCGAAGCGATTGCAGTAAGAAAATAATCGTAAAGTGCGGTTAAAATCTGCAGATTTTTTCTACAATAGACTTTACAAGAGCGAGGTTAATCATTATAATCTCGCTCCTAAATTACGCTTAGCGTAAAATTTCTGGTTGGTGCTTGACCTATTCAAGCCCCGTCCAAGACCGTAGGGAATGGTTGGCAATAATCATCTTAATAATCCTACGTAGATGGTGAACAGAATAAGAATATTTCTTGCTTCTGGGCACCGAAGTCGTCCTAGTCTGAAAGATAACTCTTTCGATGAGGTAAATTAATTCCGAGAAATCGGAGTGTATTCAGGAGCTAAAAGCCAATGGCATTAAATCTTCAAGACAAACAAGCAATTGTTGCCGAAGTAAATGAAGCAGCCAAAGGTGCACTTTCAGCAGTAATCGCGGACTCTCGCGGTGTAACTGTTGATAAAATGACTGAATTACGTAAAGCAGCTCGTGAAGCTGGTGTAACAATGCGCGTTGTTCGTAATACTTTATTACGTCGTGCGGTTGAAGGCACTGATTTCGAATGCTTACAAGATACGTTTGTAGGTCCAACACTTATCGCATTTTCTAATGAACACCCAGGTGCAGCAGCACGTTTGTTCAAAGATTTTGCTAAAGCAAACGATAAGTTTGAAATTAAAGGTGCAGCCTTTGAAGGTAAGATCCAAGATGTTGAATTCTTAGCAACATTACCAACTTACGAAGAAGCAATTGCACGTTTAATGGGCACAATGAAAGAAGCTGCGGCAGGCAAACTTGTTCGCACTTTTGCGGCATTACGCGACAAATTACAAGAAGCAGCTTAATCATTAAGCGTTTCTTACTTCATTTAACTTTATTAATTTTAGGAATTGATTGTTATGTCATTAACTAACGAACAAATCATTGAAGCGATCGCTTCTAAATCTGTAACTGAAATCGTTGAATTAATCGCAGCGATGGAAGAAAAATTCGGCGTTTCTGCAGCAGCAGTAGCAGCAGCTCCAGCAGCTGGCGGTGCAGCAGCAGCGGCAGAAGAAAAAACTGAATTCGACGTAGTTCTTGCTGAAGCTGGTGCTAACAAAGTAGCAGTTATCAAAGCAGTACGTGGTGCAACTGGTTTAGGCTTAAAAGAAGCTAAAGACTTAGTTGAATCTGCTCCAGCTAACTTAAAAGAAGGCGTTTCTAAAGAAGAAGCTGAAGCACTTAAGAAAGAATTAGAAGAAGCTGGTGCAAAAGTAGAAATCAAATAATTTTTGATTCACTTATGTCCTGTTTCTCAGGCTTAATGGCTGGTGGTTTACCATCAGCCATTTTGTGCTATCAAAAACAGCATAAAAAACAGATAGGCATTTTCCGTTTAATGGTATCTGTTTCCACTTAAATTAATCAGACGTTTTAATTTAAGTAGCCCACTACAGAAGTAAGGTTCAGAGTGCGGTATCCGAAACGGCGTCAATCTCCGATATAAATAAAAAGCGTCAATCAATTTGACCGCACTTTTTTATATCAACTCGGTCTCACTAAAATTTACAGAGGAAAACCAATAATGGGTTACTCCTATACTGAGAAAAAACGAATTCGTAAAGACTTCGGCAAACGTCCGCAAGTTTTAAATGTACCTTATTTATTAACTATCCAATTAGATTCTTTTGATAAATTCATTCAAAAAGATCCTGAAGGTCAACAAGGCTTAGAAGCTGCATTCCGTTCTGTTTTTCCAATCGTAAGCAATAACGGTTATACAGAATTACAATATGTTGATTACCGTCTAGAAGAGCCAGAATTTGATGTACGTGAATGTCAAATTCGTGGTTCAACTTATGCAGCAGGCTTACGCGTAAAATTACGTTTAGTTAGCTACGATAAAGAATCTTCATCACGCGCAGTCAAAGATATTAAAGAAAGCGAAGTATATATGGGTGAAATCCCATTAATGACTGACAACGGTACCTTTGTCATCAATGGTACTGAGCGTGTTATCGTTTCACAATTACACCGTAGCCCGGGCGTATTCTTTGATTCTGACAAAGGTAAAACACACTCTTCAGGTAAAGTGCTTTATAACGCACGTATTATTCCTTACCGTGGTTCTTGGTTAGATTTCGAATTTGATCCAAAAGATAACTTATATGCGCGTATTGACCGTCGTCGTAAATTACCGGCAACCATTATTTTACGTGCGTTAGGTTACACCGTTGAAGAAATCTTAAACTTATTCTTCGACAAAGTAACTTTCGAGATCGCTGGCAATAAATTACTCATGACATTAGTGCCAGAACGTTTACGTGGTGAAACGGCGACATTTGATATCGAAGCAAATGGCAAAGTCTATGTAGAACGCGGTCGTCGTATCACTGCTCGTCACATCAAAGCATTAGAAAAAGATAATGTGACACAAGTTGAAGTGCCAACTGAATATATTGCAGGTAAAGTTGCAGCGAAAGATTACGTTGATCTTGAATCTGGTGAAATCATTTGTCCAGCAAATGGTGAGATTTCTTTAGAAGTGTTAGCGAAATTATCGCAAGCAGGCTATAAAGTGATCGAAACATTATTCACTAATGACTTAGATTACGGTCCGTATATTTCTGAAACATTACGTGTTGATCCAACTTACGATCGTGTAAGTGCGTTATATGAAATCTATCGTATGATGCGTCCAGGTGAACCACCTACACCAGAATCTTCAGAAGCATTATTCAATAACTTATTCTTCTCTGCAGAACGTTATGATTTATCTGCAGTAGGTCGTATGAAGTTTAATCGTTCGTTAGGTATTCCTGAGGGTGAGGGTACGGGGATTTTAAGTAACGACGATATCATTCGTGTGATGAAAAAACTCATCGACATCCGTAATGGTCGTGGTGAAGTGGATGATATCGACCACTTGGGTAACCGTCGTATTCGTTCTGTGGGTGAAATGGCAGAAAACCAATTCCGTATTGGTTTAGTTCGTGTAGAAAGAGCAGTTAAAGAGCGTTTATCTTTAGGCGATTTAGATGCGATCACACCACAAGACTTAATTAATCCGAAACCAATTTCTGCGGCAGTGAAAGAATTCTTTGGTTCTTCACAACTTTCGCAATTCATGGACCAAAACAACCCATTATCAGAAGTAACACACAAACGTCGTATTTCTGCATTAGGTCCAGGTGGTTTAACGCGTGAACGCGCAGGCTTTGAGGTGCGTGACGTACATAACACTCACTATGGTCGTTTATGTCCAATCGAAACCCCTGAAGGTCCAAACATCGGTTTGATCAACTCACTTTCAGCGTTTGCTCGTACGAACGATTATGGTTTCTTAGAAACCCCATATCGTAAAGTGATTGATGGTCAAGTAACCGAAGAAATCGAATATTTATCTGCAATTGATGAAGCAAACTACATCATTGCACAGGCGAACTCAAACCTTGATGAGAACAACCGTTTTACAGATGCATTCGTTACTGCTCGTGGTGAACGTGGTGAATCTGGTCTTTATAAACCAGAAGAAATTCACTATATGGACGTTTCAACCCAACAAGTGGTATCTGTGGCCGCAGCGTTAATTCCATTCTTAGAGCATGACGATGCGAACCGTGCCTTAATGGGTGCGAATATGCAACGTCAAGCGGTTCCTACTTTACGTGCTGATAAGCCGTTAGTGGGTACAGGTATGGAAAAACCAATCGCACTTGACTCAGGTGTGGCGGTTGTCGCGAAGCGTGGTGGTACTGTTCAATACGTTGATGCTTCTCGTATCGTTATCAAAGTAAATGAAGATGAAACCGTAGCTGGCGAAGCGGGTATCGATATTTATAACTTAATTAAATACACCCGTTCTAACCAAAATACGTGTATCAACCAAATTCCTTGTGTGAATTTAGGCGATCCAATTAACCGTGGTGAAGTCTTAGCTGATGGTCCTTCGACAGACTTAGGTGAATTAGCATTAGGTCAAAATATCCGTGTGGCATTCATGCCTTGGAATGGTTATAACTTCGAAGACTCAATGTTAGTGTCTGAGCGTGTTGTACAACAAGACCGCTTCACAACAATCCACATTCAAGAATTATCTTGTGTGGCGCGTGATACTAAATTAGGTTCTGAAGAAATTACTGCGGATATTCCGAACGTAGGTGAATCTGCATTAAGCAAATTGGATGAATCAGGTATCGTTTATGTGGGGGCTGAAGTGAAAGGTGGTGACATCTTAGTCGGTAAAGTAACCCCTAAAGGCGAAACACAATTAACACCAGAAGAAAAATTGTTACGTGCAATCTTCGGTGAAAAAGCATCTGATGTGAAAGACTCTTCATTACGTGTACCAAATAGCGTAAGCGGTACTGTAATTGATGTTCAAGTCTTCACCCGTGATGGCGTAGAAAAAGACAAACGTGCATTAGAAATTGAAGAAATGCAGTTAAAACAAGCTAAGAAAGACCTTTCTGATGAATTAGAAATCTTAGAAGCTGGCTTGTTTGCTCGTGTGCGTAATGTACTTATCGCTGGCGGTATTGATGCGGCTCAATTAGATAAAATGGATCGCACCAAATGGTTAGAACAAACCATTTCAGATGAAGAAAAACAAAACCAATTAGAACAGCTTGCTGAGCAATATGAAGAATTACGTAAAGAGTTTGAACACAAACTTGAAGTAAAACGTAAGAAAATCATTAAAGGCGATGACCTAGCACCAGGCGTGTTAAAAGTGGTTAAAGTTTACCTTGCGGTGAAACGTCATATCCAACCGGGTGATAAAATGGCGGGTCGTCACGGTAACAAAGGTGTTATCTCAAAAATCAACCCTGTGGAAGATATGCCATACGATGAAAATGGTCAACCAGTTGAAATCGTATTGAACCCACTGGGCGTACCGTCTCGTATGAACATCGGTCAGATCTTAGAAACCCACTTAGGCTTAGCGGCGAAAGGTATCGGTGATCAAATCAATGCGATGATCAAACAAAAACAAGACGTTGAGAAACTTCGTGGCTATATGCAAAAAGCATACGATTTAGGTCATGGCGCACAAAAAGTGGATTTAAGCACCTTTAGCGATGACGAAATCATGCGTTTAGCAGAAAACCTACGTAAAGGTTTACCGGTAGCAACACCAGTATTTGATGGTGCGGATGAACAAGAAATCAAAGAAATGTTGAAACTTGGTGGCTTACCAACTTCAGGTCAGATCACGTTATACGATGGTCGTACTGGTGAGAAATTCGAGCGTCCAGTAACCGTAGGTTATATGTACATGCTGAAATTGAACCACTTAGTTGATGACAAAATGCATGCTCGTTCAACTGGTTCTTATAGTCTTGTTACTCAACAACCACTTGGTGGTAAAGCACAATTCGGTGGTCAACGTTTCGGTGAGATGGAGGTATGGGCACTTGAAGCATACGGTGCGGCTTACACCTTACAAGAAATGTTAACCGTGAAATCCGATGACGTGAACGGTCGTACGAAGATGTATAAAAACATCGTCGGTGGCAACCAACAAATGGATCCGGGTACACCGGAATCTTTCAACGTAATTATGAAAGAAATCCGTTCACTTGGTTTGAATATCGAGCTAGACGAAGAGTAATCGACAAACCGGTCTTCCCCTGTACACAGGGGAAGCAAAAGGAAGAAATCGCCGAAGTGCGGTTAAAAAACAAAATATTTTTGACCGCACTTTGAAACCCTTAACTCCGACAGGAGACTATTTGTGAAAGACTTAGTTAAGTTTTTAAAAGCACAATCAAAAACCAGTGAAGATTTTGATGTGATTAAAATTGGGTTAGCTTCTCCAGACATGATCCGTTCTTGGTCATTTGGTGAAGTTAAAAAACCTGAAACAATCAACTATCGTACGTTCAAACCTGAGCGTGACGGTCTTTTCTGTGCACGTATTTTCGGGCCAGTAAAAGATTACGAATGTTTATGCGGTAAATATAAACGCTTAAAACACCGTGGTGTGATTTGTGAAAAATGTGGTGTTGAAGTAACACAAACTAAAGTGCGTCGTGAACGTATGGGCCACATTGAATTGGCTTGTCCAGTTGCACATATTTGGTTCTTAAAATCACTTCCGTCCCGTATCGGTTTATTACTTGATATGCCGTTACGTGATATTGAACGTGTGCTTTATTTTGAAATGTACATCGTGACTGAACCGGGTATGACCGATTTGGAACGTGGACAGTTATTAACTGAAGAACAATTCCTTGATGCAGAAGACCGCTGGCAAGATGAATTCGAAGCGAAAATGGGTGCTGAAGCAATTCAAGATTTACTTAAAGGTATTGATCTTGAAGTGGAATGTGAAAAATTACGTGAAGAGTTACAAGAAACTAACTCTGAAACAAAACGTAAGAAAATCACTAAACGCTTAAAATTATTAGAAGCTTTCCAACAATCTGGTAACAAACCAGAGTGGATGGTGATGACTGTATTACCTGTACTTCCACCAGATTTACGTCCGTTAGTACCATTAGATGGTGGTCGTTTTGCAACTTCTGACTTGAACGATTTATATCGTCGTGTAATCAACCGTAACAACCGTTTAAAACGTTTATTGGATTTAATCGCGCCAGATATTATCGTGCGTAACGAAAAACGTATGTTACAAGAATCTGTTGATGCGTTATTAGATAATGGTCGTCGTGGTCGTGCGATTACAGGTTCTAACCGTCGTCCATTGAAATCACTTGCGGATATGATCAAAGGTAAACAAGGTCGTTTCCGTCAAAACTTATTAGGTAAACGTGTTGACTATTCAGGCCGTTCTGTAATCACTGTAGGTCCATACTTGCACTTACACCAATGTGGTTTACCGAAGAAAATGGCATTGGAATTATTCCGTCCGTTTATCTATGCAAAATTAGAAAGCCGTGGTTATGCAACTACAATCAAAGCGGCTAAGAAAATGGTTGAGCGTGAAGACGCGATCGTTTGGGATATCTTGGCAGAAGTTATTCGTGAGCACCCAATTCTATTGAACCGTGCACCGACACTTCACCGTTTAGGTATCCAAGCGTTTGAACCACTTCTAATCGAAGGTAAAGCAATCCAGTTACACCCGCTCGTTTGTGCGGCGTTCAACGCGGACTTCGATGGTGACCAAATGGCGGTTCACGTACCATTAACACTTGAAGCTCAGTTAGAAGCACGTGCGTTAATGATGTCAACCAACAACGTACTTTCACCTGCAAACGGTGATCCTATTATCGTTCCATCACAAGACGTGGTGTTGGGTCTTTACTATATGACCCGTGAAAAAGTGAACGGTAAAGGCGAAGGCATGTTGTTGCAAGATCCGCGCGAAGCTGAAAAAGCATATCGCACAGGTGAAGCAGAATTACATTCTCGCGTTAAAGTACGTATTACTGAATATGTGAAAAATGAAGCAGGCGAATTCGAAGAGAAAACCACATTAACCGATACCACTATCGGTCGTGCAATCTTATGGATGATCGCGCCAAAAGGTATGCCTTATTCATTGTTTAACCAAACATTAGGTAAAAAAGCAATTTCTAAACTTATCAACGAAGCTTATCGTCGTTTAGGTTTGAAAGAAGCAGTAATGTTTGCTGACCATATTATGTATACCGGTTTTGCTTATGCTGCACGTTCAGGTTCTTCTGTGGGTATCGACGATATGGTTATCCCAGAGAAAAAATACGAAATTATTTCTGCAGCGGAAGCTGAAGTGGCTGAAATTCAAGAACAGTTCCAATCTGGTCTTGTAACAGCGGGTGAGCGTTATAACAAAGTCATCGATATTTGGGCTGCAGCAAATGAGCGTGTAGCGAAAGCAATGATGGAAAACTTATCTCAGGAAGAAGTCATCAACCGTGAAGGTAACCCTGAGAAACAAGCTTCTTTCAACAGCATTTTTATGATGGCTGACTCCGGTGCGCGTGGTTCTGCAGCTCAGATTCGTCAGTTAGCAGGTATGCGTGGTTTGATGGCGCGTCCAGATGGTTCGATCATCGAAACCCCAATTACAGCGAACTTCCGTGAAGGTTTGAACGTACTTCAGTACTTTATTTCAACCCACGGTGCGCGTAAAGGTTTGGCGGATACCGCATTAAAAACAGCAAACTCTGGTTACTTAACTCGTCGTTTAGTTGACGTAGCGCAAGACTTAGTGATCGTTGAAGATGACTGTGGTACACACGAAGGTTTAGTCATGACTCCATTAATCGAAGGTGGAGATGAGAAAGTTCCACTTCGCGAATTAGTGTTAGGTCGTGTTGTGGCTGAAGATGTGTATAAACCAGGTACAGAAGAAGTCTTAATTGCACGTAACACCTTATTAGATGAAAAACTGTGTGATGTGTTAGATGCAAACTCCGTGGACAGCGTAAAAGTACGTTCTGTTGTAACTTGTGATACTGATTTCGGTGTCTGTGCGAAATGTTATGGTCGTGACTTAGCTCGTGGTCACCTCATCAACCAAGGTGAAGCAGTGGGTGTTATCGCTGCTCAATCAATCGGTGAGCCAGGTACACAGTTAACCATGCGTACGTTCCACATCGGTGGTGCAGCTTCTGCAGCAGCAAAAGAATCTAGCGTACAAATCAAAAACAACGGTACTTTACACCTTGCTAACGCAAAATTCGTTGTTAATGACGAAGGTAAATTAGTTTTAACTTCTCGTAATACTGAATTAACCGTAACTGATGCATTTGGTCGTACGAAAGAACATTATAAAGTGCCTTACGGTACTGTATTGAACAAAGCTGACGGTCAAGAAGTGTCTGCTGGTGAAACAGTGGCAAACTGGGATCCACATACTATGCCAGTTGTCTCTGAAGTATCTGGTTTTGTGAAATTCGTTGATATCGTGGATGGTTTAACTGTAACCCGTCAAACGGATGAATTAACTGGTCTTTCTTCTATCGTCGTACAAGATGTGGGTGAACGTGCAACAGCAGGTAAAGATTTACGTCCAACCATCAAATTAGTTGATGCAAAAGGTAACGATATCTTCTTACCTGAAACTGACGTTATTGCGCAATACTTCTTACCAGGTAAAGCAATCGTAAGTTTAGATGACGGTGCGGAAGTGAAAGTGGGTGAACCACTTGCACGTATTCCACAAGAATCTGTGGGTACTAAAGATATTACTGGTGGTCTTCCACGCGTTGCTGACTTATTCGAAGCACGTAAACCGAAAGAGCCTGCAATCTTGGCAGAAATTTCAGGTATCGTGTCCTTCGGTAAAGAAACCAAAGGTAAACGTCGCTTGCTAATCACCCCAACTGAAGGTGAAATCTACGAAGAAATGATTCCAAAATGGCGTCAACTCAACGTATTTGAAGGTGAGATGGTAGAACGTGGTGATGTGATTTCTGATGGTGCAGAGACTCCACACGATATCTTACGTTTACGCGGTGTTCGTGCTGTAACTGAATATATCGTGAACGAAGTACAAGAAGTTTACCGCTTACAAGGGGTAAAAATTAACGATAAGCACATCGAAGTTATCGTACGTCAAATGTTACGTAAAGCAGTCATTACGAAAGCTTATGACAGCGAATTCCTCGAAGGGGAACAAGTTGAAGTGGCTCGCGTGAAAATTGTTAACCGTAAACGTGAAGCGGAAGGTAAACCACCAGTTGAATTCGAACGTGAATTACTGGGTATTACCAAAGCGTCATTGGCGACAGAATCCTTCATTTCTGCAGCATCGTTCCAAGAAACCACTCGCGTGCTTACTGAAGCGGCAGTGGCGGGTAAACGTGATGAATTACGAGGCTTGAAAGAGAACGTAATCGTAGGTCGTTTAATCCCAGCTGGTACTGGTTTTGCATATCACCAAGGTCGTCACAAAAAACGTATTGTAGACGATGTTGTGATTAAATTGTCTGAAGACGATGAAGCAGCAATTGCTGATGAATTCGTGATGACAGCAGATGATGCAACAACTAACTTAGCAGAAATGCTTAATATGGCAGATGATGCAGAATAATCGCTAATCGATAAAAAGAAAACCCGAGTTTAGGCTAGGGTTTTTTATTATCTTAATACAAAAAGTGCGGTCAGTTTTTGATGCGTTTTTCGTTTGGAAAAGTATCGTAAAAATGACCGCACTTTCTTTTCATCAATAAAAAAGCCACCTTATCGGTGGCTTTGAAATATTTTGCTTAAGCTAAGATTACCAACCTTTTACAACACCATCTTTAAAGTGTTTTTTCGCTTCTTGGTAAACTTCTTCAGTTTGGTATGCTTTCACGAAATCTTGGATCGCTTTGCTGTCTTTGTTATCAGTACGCGCAACGATGATGTTTACGTATGGAGAATCTTTATCTTCCACGAATACACCGTTATCTTGTGCATTTAAGCCAACTTGACCCGCATAAGTGTTATTTACAACCGCAAGATCAACATCATCTAATGCACGAGCTGCAACAGAGGTATCCACTTCAGAAATTTTTAAGTTTTTCGGATTTTCAACGATATCTGCGACAGTTGAAAGAAGATCGTTAGAATTTTTAAGTTTGATTAAACCTTGTTTCTCAAGAAGGATTAATGCACGACCACGGTTTGAAGGATCGTTTGGAACAACGATTTTAGCGCCTTCTTTTAAGTCATTTACATTTTTGATGGTTTTAGAATAACCAGCAAGTGGGTAAACAAAGGTGTTACCAACGATCACTAAGTTGTTTAAGTTTTTCGCTTTTACATCTTCATCTAAGTAAGGTTTGTGTTGCATTGCGTTAGCATCTAAATCACCTTTAGATACAGCCGTGTTTGGTAAAGCGTAGTCATTGAATAAAACAAATTCAACATTTAAGTTGTATTTGTCTTTTGCTACTTTTGCCGCGGTTTCTGCAACTTGGTGCTCAGGACCCGCCATTACACCAACTTTGATTGATGTAGGAGCAGGTGCAGTTGATGCTGCATCTGCTTTTTTCTCTTCTTTACAACCTGTTAATACTAATGCTGACGCGATAGCGGTGATAGCAAATAAGTTTTTTAATTTCATGTTTTTTCCTTGTTGTGAATAAAATGGTAGAAAATAATTAACGGTGATCCACTCGTTTTGCGAGTGTGTCGCCTAATTTTTGACTGAGCATCACGATAATCACGATAACAATCGTTGCTGCCCAAGTTACTGATGGCATATTACGATAGACGCCATAGTTAATGGCGAGGCTTCCTAAACCGCCACCGCCTTGTGTTCCTGCCATTGCGGTATAGCCAATTAATGTCACGAAAGTGAGTGTAATCGCATTGATAAGCGTTGGTAAAGATTCAGGCAAATAGAATTTACGAATAATTTGCCAATTGGTTGCGCCCATGGCTTTTGCGGTTTCAGTCAAACCGGTTGGAATCTCAAAAAGTGCATTACTCGTAAGACGTGCAAAAAATGGCGTTGCAGCTGCACTTAATGACACAATCGCAGCATTAGAACCAATACTACCGCCAGGGAGTAGCCAGCTCGTTAGCGGAATTAAAGCGAGTAATAAAATAATATAAGGAATTGAACGCCCGATATTAATAATGACGTTTAAAAATGCATTGAGCTTTTTGTTTTCTAAAATCGCCCCTTTATTGGTTAAAAAGGTTAAAAAACCCAGTGGTAAGCCTAATAAAGCCGCAATTAATGTCGATAATACTGACATATAAACCGTTTCAATGGTCGATACGGTTAATAAACTCGCAAAATTATCGGGGAATTGTTGGCTAAATGTTGCCCATAAATCATTGAACATAGCCTAGTACCTCTACTCGAACGTTATTTTCCATTAAATAAACTTTGGCTTGCGTAATCGCATCTTCATCACCTTCAACCTCCGCAATGGTAAAGCCAAATTTTACGCCACCGGCATAATCAATTTGTGAGGTTAAGATACTGAGCTCTACGCCAAATTTTTTCGATGCTTGAGAAAGTAATGGTGCATCGACGGAGCGACCAGTAAATTCAAATTTGATGATCGGATACGATTTGGCATGTTTTGGCGTATCGGATAGATTTTCTAAATATTCTTCCGGCAAGGTAATGTGGAAGGTAGAACTGATAAACTCTTGAGCCAATTCTGTTTTCGGATTAGAGAAAATTTTGCTAACCGTGCCTTGTTCAATCAGACGTCCTTTATCAATCACGGCAACTTGATCGCAGATGCGTTTAACTACTTCCATTTCATGGGTAATAAGAAGAATGGTGATACCTAAAGTGCGGTTGATTTCTTTTAATAATTTTAGAATGGATTGAGTTGTAGCTGGATCTAATGCACTAGTCGCTTCATCACAAAGTAAGACTTTTGGATCGCTTGCTAGTGCACGCGCAATCGCTACACGTTGTTTTTGACCACCAGAGAGATTAGCAGGATATACATTATGTTTATCACTTAATCCTACAAGTGCTAAAAGTGCAGTCGTTTTTTCTTGAATTTCTGCTTTCGATTTATTTTCTAATTCAAGTGGTAATGCTACGTTTTCAAAAACGGTTCGAGAGGTCAATAAATTAAAATGTTGGAAAATCATACCGATTTGACGGCGTGTTTTCACTAATTCAGCGTCAGAAAGTTGAGTTAGATCCACATCATCGATGATCACTGCACCGTGAGTCGGTCTTTCTAATAAGTTTACACAACGGATAAGTGTACTTTTGCCTGCGCCAGAAGCACCAATGACACCACAAATCTGACCTTTCGGCACATGTAATGAAACATTATCAAGTGCGGTCAGTTTTTTATCTGGAAGTGTAAAAATCTTCGTAATGTTATTTAGCTTAATCATATAAGCCCTTGTTCTCAGTTAATATTTGAATTTCATTTGTATTCTAGACGTCTAGAATGCTGTGTCAATATCTTAGGAGATCTTTTTTAGACGGATCGGTTATGACTTATTATTGCTTATATTAAGGATAAAAGGGATAATTTTGTCTTAAGAAAAAGATAAATGAGAAAATATATGAAGAAAGCTGTTTTTTTAGATCGTGATGGCACTTTAAATATCGACCATGGTTATGTCCATAAAATTGATGATTTCCAATTTATAGAAGGCAGTATTGATGCATTAAAAGCATTAAAGGAAATGGGATATCTTTTGGTTTTAGTGACCAATCAATCAGGCATTGCTCGTGGATATTTTTCAGAAGATCAGTTTTTACAACTAACAGAATGGATGGATTGGTCGTTAGCTGATCGTGGTGTGGATTTAGATGGTATCTACTATTGCCCTCATCACCCAGAAGGGAAGGGCGAATATAAAGAAGACTGTGCATGTAGAAAGCCGAAATCAGGCATGTTATTAGAGGCGATTAAAGCGCTGAAAATCGATCCTGCACAATCTATTATGGTTGGCGATAAGATTGAAGATCTTAAAGCAGGCATTGGCGCAAAAGTAAAAACAAATATTTTAGTGCGAACAGGCAAACCTATTACAGAAGAGGGAGAGAACCTCGCTGACTATGTTTTGGATTCTATTGCAGATCTACCAAGAATCGCAAAACGATTAATTAAGTAACAAAAATGATCTATTTTTTGTGCGAATAGGCGAAAAGATCTTCAACTGAGAAAAAATTTACATTTTTTTACAAAAAGA
>NZ_KV837996.1:83863-153462 GCF_001838615.1 Haemophilus sp. HMSC61B11 | reverse complement strand
ATTGTCTGATATATTGTTAAAGAGCAAAAATAAATTGGTCGGCGAGATAGGATTTGAACCTACGACCCACTGGTCCCAAACCAGTTGCGCTACCAAGCTGCGCTACTCGCCGTCAGATTTCTCAATTAAGAGAATATGGGGTGGCTAATGGGATTCGAACCCACGACAACTGGAATCACAATCCAGGGCTCTACCAACTGAGCTATAGCCACCATTGATTAGTTGTTTACCGCATTGACTTCTGGCGCGCTCGACAAGATTCGAACTTGCGACCTTTGGCTCCGGAGGCCAACGCTCTATCCAACTGAGCTACGAACGCGTTACTGCGTCGTTGCAGGGGCGTATATTAATGATTTCCCAATACCTTGTCTAGCACTTTTTTGAAAAAAAATATCAAAAGATAAATTTTTGTTCAATTTGTATAGAATTTATTATTTATTCGTCTATTTTTAGTGCTAAATAGTAAAAAAGGATAGCAAATTGCTATCCTCTTTATTTAGTTTATTGTTTATTACGGCGTGCTCGACGTTTCATTCTTCGTACCCATCGAGTAATTTTCCATGCTTTTGTAATTGAATAAGCATAAAGGAAGAATAGCACGATAAACGCAATAAACATTGCCCATTCATTAATATAGAAAATTTCACCTAAGATCCCAATTGCAGCACAAATTGCCGCAAATAAAGTAATTAATAAAAAGGCTTGGCGAGACGTTAATCCTGCGCGAACCATTAAATGATGCACGTGTAAGCGATCTGGTCTGAATGGACTTTTTCCTTTACGTAAGCGACGATAAATAATTGCCACCATATCAATTAAAGGAACAGCAATAATCCAAAGTGCGGTCACTGGATTCATTGGATGTCCTTTTCCTTGTGTACTTAAAAGCAAAATCCAAATAATAGTAAAGCCAATTAAGGTACTTCCTGCATCGCCCATAAACACTTTATATTTAGGTCCTAACGGAATACCTAAGTTTAATAATAGATAAGGCAAAATCGCGACAATTAGGGCAAAACTCCAATATGCCATATCCATCTGTCCATCACGGAACATTAAAATACCAATGGCAGCAAATGAAACAATTGATAATCCACCCAATAATCCATCGATACCATCAATCATATTAAAGGCATTTATAATCGCAATTGTGGCAAATACAGTAATAATCAACCCAATAGAACCAAGTGTTAATTGGAATGGTCCGAGAATTTGACCTAAATGATCTAAATAAACATTACCTAAGTCGATCATTAAAATCGCAAGCACGGCTTGAATCCCTGCACGCAAGAAGGGACTAATATCGAAGCGGTCATCTAAGATACCAATTGCCAGTAGAACAAAAATACTGAATATATAAAGATAAGGTAAACGAAGTTGATCCCACTCCATTAAATAATAGCAAAGGTTTCCCATAAAAAGAGAAACACCGCCAATGAGCGGAATCGCACCTTGGTGACGTTTACGATAATTTGGCTTATCAACCAAGCCAATTTTATTGGCAATTGGTCGCATGACAATTAAGGTTAAAAATGCCCCTAAAAAAGTGACGAGAAGACTTAGCATAGTTTTTATCCTAAAATTTTTTTGCAAAGGATAACATAAAGAAAAATCAGCACACAAAGATTTTTCTCAAATTCAGTTTTTTAGTACAATATGACCACTTTTAATATAAGGATTCAAATCATGACAAAATCAACCGCACTTTTCTCTCGTGCACAAGAAGTTATTCCTGGTGGCGTAAACTCCCCTGTTCGTGCCTTTAAAGGCGTAGGTGGTACACCTGTATTTATTCAAAAAGCCAAAGGCGCTTATATTTACGATACTGAAGGCAAACAATATATCGATTATGTAGGTTCTTGGGGGCCTATGATTTTAGGTCACAACCACCCTGCCATTTTAGATGCTGTATTAAAAGCAGCGGAGAATGGTTTAAGTTTTGGTGCACCAACCCCCTCTGAAATTGATTTAGCGGAATTAGTCTGTGAAATTGTACCATCTATTGAAATGGTTCGTATGGTGAGTTCAGGTACTGAAGCAACCATGACAGCCATTCGTCTTGCGCGTGGTTATACAAATAGAAGCAAAATCTTAAAATTTGAAGGTTGTTACCACGGCCATTCTGATTCACTTTTAGTAAAAGCAGGATCGGGCGCATTAACACTTGGTCAACCTAGCTCACCAGGTGTACCTGAAGATTTTGCAAAACATACTTTAACTGCTGAATATAACAATCTTGATTCTGTTAAAAAGCTATTTGAAGAATTCCCTAACGATATCGCTTGTGTGATTATTGAACCTGTCGCAGGCAACATGAACTGTGTTCCACCAAAAGAAGGATTCTTACAAGGCATTCGTGAAATTTGTGATCAATATGGTGCACTTTTCATTATTGACGAAGTCATGACAGGTTTCCGTGTTTCACTTGCAGGCGCACAAGCTTATTATGGTGTCACACCGGATCTCACCACATTAGGTAAAGTCATTGGCGGCGGTATGCCTGTTGGTGCAGTGGGTGGTAAAAAAGTGATTATGCAACACCTTGCACCGACTGGTCCTGTTTACCAAGCGGGGACTCTTTCAGGTAACCCGATTGCCATGGCGGCTGGTTTAGCTTGTTTAACCGAATTGAAAAAAGCAGGTAATGAACAACACCTTGCAGAATTAACCACAAAACTTTGCGATGGCTTAAAAGCATTAGCCCAAAAACACAATGTGCCATTCGTGATTAATCATGTAGGCGGAATGTTTGGTATTTTCTTTACTGACCAAAAACAAGTTACCTCTTATGCAGAAGTCATGAAATGTGATACCGAAAAATTCAAAGTGTTCTTCCACAAAATGCTCGATCAAGGCGTTTACCTTGCGCCTTCTGCTTTTGAAGCGGGCTTTATGTCTTTAGCTCATACAAATGAAGACATTGAAAAAACGCTTGCTGCCGCAGATATTGCATTTGCAGCAGTTGCTTAAAACATAAAAAGTGCGGTTACATTTAACCACACTTTTTTATTTCATATTACAAACGTTCATAGAGCACGTTTTCTAATAATCCCCTTTCCTCTTCGGTTAATGCAATTCCTTTTTCATTTGTCAAAATGAAGAAGTCTTCGGCTTTTTCCCCTACAGTCGTGATTTTTGCATTACAAAGATTGAGTTTTAACTCGGTAAAAATTTGACTGATTTGAGCCAATAAACCGGGTTTGTCTAAAGCAACGATTTCTAACTCCGTATGCTCTTTTTTACTTTCTTTCAAAAAACGTACATCTGTTTTCACGGTGAAATGTTGCAACTGTCGATTATTAGCAAAAGACATAGATGGCAATTTTTCACCTAATAAAACAGAGGCTAATACCGTCTCTAATTCTCGGCGACGTTCTGAACGAACTAATTCACCATTTAATTCTGTGATGATAAAGCTGTCGAATACATATCCATCATCCGATGTTAAAATTTGCGCATCATGAATGCTGAATTTTTTTGCACCAATGGTTGAAACCACTTTATTAAATAAGTTGGCTTGGTCTGGACAATAAACGAAGATCTCAGTCCCACCGCTAGAAAAACGGTTACTAATTTTAACCAGTACTTCACCATCAAATTCAGTTAACAACTCTGTATGCCATGCAATTTGTTTTGGGCTATTTCGTAAAAAATAATCATCAGGACAACGTTGCCAGAGTGCTAAAATTTTTTCTTCCGATAATTCTGGTTGATCTTCGGATAAAATTACCAGCGCCAATTGGCGGTTTTCAAGGATCTTTTCTTTATTATCTAATAATAAATTCATCCCTTGTCGGAATTGTTGCGACGTATAATCGTATAAAGAGGCAAAAAGAGAACGTTTCCAGCTATTCCACAAGGTACCGTTTGTTGCACAAATATCGGCAACCGTCAAACAAGTGAGATAATCTAAACGCACATGATTTTGTACACTTTCCGCAAAGCTCATCACAACTTCTGGATCATGAATATCTCGACGCTGTGCAGTGATTGACATGAGCAAATGCTCTCTCACTAGCCAAGCCATCGTTTCAATTTCTCGACGATCAAAGCCATGCAAACGAGAAAATTCAGCTATATCTTCAGCCCCTAACTCTGCATGATCCCCTCCTCGGCCTTTCGCTATATCATGGAAAAGTGCGGCAACATAAAGCAAAGTGCGGTCAGAAATTTGGCTAAATATTTGATGGCAAATGGGATGAGATTCTGCTTCGTCCTCAGCTAAGAAACTTTCCAATTTCAACATCACTCGTAAGGTGTGCTCATCCACAGTGTAAATATGGAAGAGATCAAATTGCATCAAACCTTCAATTCCCTGCCATTGTGGCAAATAAGCTGTTAACACACCATATTGGTGCATTGGGAGAAATGCTCGCTGAATGGCTTTCGGTTGATTAAATAACCGAATAAATTTCTCTCTTGCTTCAGGAATATCACATAATTTCTGCGTCAAGCTTTCCAATGCAATCTGAAGTTGGCGTAATGTTGAGGAATGAATTTCGGCTTGTTCATGCTGCGTAAGATAGAAAAAAAGATCCAAAATACGATCTGGCAAACGTAAAAACACGTCTTCCTTACGTAAACACAAACTTTGATTCACTATTTCAAAATCGTCATCCAAATGGTGAACTGATCCCTCTCCGTTTGAAGATAAAAAATGCTCTTTATAATGCTTAATTAGAATATCGCTTAAACGTGAAATCGTGCATAGAGCTTGGAAAAAACGTTTCATCATTTTTTCAACACCACGGTTTCCTTCACCTTCAAAACCAAGCATCTCACTCACTTTGATTTGACGATCAAACAACAAACGGTTGTCATAACGTTTTAAAATCAAGTGTAAAGCAAACCGCACTTTAAATAAAAATTCTTGGCTTTCTAATAATTGTTGGTGTTCTGATGGATAAATAAAGCCACTTTTCAAAATGCCATCAAGGGTCATTTCCCCAGTGTGTCGTAATGCGATCCAATATAAAAGATGAAGATCCCGCAAGCCACCGGGGCTGTATTTTAAATCGGGCTCTAAATTGTAACTGGTGTTGTGATAACGCTGATAACGTTCAATTTGTTCTTGTACTTTAGCATCAAAGAATAGTTTTACCGCCCAAAAATCTGGCTTTTTCAATATTTCATCTAAGGCATTGAAAAGGGATACATCTCCTGATAAATAACGAGACTCAAGCAAATTGGTGGCAATAGTAATGTCTTGTTTACCTTCCTTTTCACATTCTTCTAAAGAGCGAACACTATGCCCTATATCAAATCCACAATCCCATAGAAACTGAACGAGTTGACCAATTTTCTCTTCTGTTTCAGACTCTCTTTCTTCTTTTGAGAGAATAAGAACATCTAGGTCAGATAAAGGAAAGATTTCTTGTCGGCCATAACCGCCTACTGCAATTAAGGTGAGATTAGCTTTATCTAATCCAAATTGCTGCCAAAGCTGTTTTAACAAATCATCACAAAACAGTGTTCGGTTAGCAATCAGCTCAAAAACAGAATAATCATCGAAATGCTGACGTTCAAATTCCTTTAAATTTTCACGCTGAATTTTGACCGCACTTAGCGTGAGTGGAGAGTCGAAATGATAAGGAAAAAGCATAGGTATTCCACAAACAAAACAATTATAAAAAAAGCCCACTATCGTAGGCTTTTAGCTGAACTTAAAGATTATTCATCATACGTTGAATTCGACCTTCCGCAATTTCTTCATCGCGGATAGTCATCACTTCACAACCGGTTTCTGTCACGACAATTTGGTGTTCATATTGTGCAGAATGGCTACGGTCTTTGGTTTTTACCGTCCAACCATCACCCATAATGCGCACTTCTTTTTTACCCGCATTAATCATTGGTTCAATGGTGAAGACCATCCCCGGTTTTAAAATCACGCCACCATCATCCGCATAATAGTGTAATACTTGTGGTTCACAGTGGAATTCAGTTCCCACGCCGTGGCCACAGTACTCACGCACTACGCTAAACCCTTGGCTTTCAGTATATTTTTGTACCGCTTTACCAATTTCATTTAAACGAATACCCGGCTTAACCGTGCGTAATCCCACATAAAGCGCTTCTTGTGCCGCTTCAACTAATTTTTGGCTACGAATATTGGTTTCACCCACGACATACATCTTCGAATTATCACCGAAATAACCGTCTTTTATTACAGTCACATCAATATTGACAATATCACCACGTTTTAATTTTTTATCGTCGCTTGGAATACCATGACAAACCACTTCATTTATAGAAATACAGGTTGCTTTCGGAAAACCATGATAATTTAAGCACGCAGGAATCACTTTTTGTACATTCACCATATAATCGTGACAAATGCGATCCAATTCACCTGTGGTCACCCCTTCTTTGACATAAGGTTCGATCATGACCAAAACATCGGACGCTAATTTACACGCTTCACGTAACTTAACAATTTCTTCTTCAGTTCTTAATGGAATGCCCATTATTTCTCCTTATTTAATTCTGATTTATTCGCATATAATAGCACTAATTCCGTGAAAAATCTTGAATGAATTAACAGGTTATTAGATAATACAAGGATTATTTTTAGGAAAGTGGGGATAGAGATATGTCAGATTTAGATATGGCCGTACCGCTAACTTTTACTGATGCGGCAGCCAATAAAGTAAAAAGTTTAATTAGCGAAGAAGAAAACAACGAACTAAAATTACGCGTTTATATTACTGGTGGCGGTTGCAGCGGTTTCCAATACGGTTTCACCTTTGACGATAAAGTCAATGAAGGTGACCTAACCATTGAAAAAGCAGGTGTGCAATTAGTGATTGACCCAATGAGTTTACAATACTTAATTGGCGGCACCGTGGATTACACTGAAGGCTTGGAAGGTTCGCGTTTTGTGGTGAACAATCCAAATGCAACCAGTACCTGTGGTTGCGGTTCGTCATTCAGCATCTAACATGGATTTTCAATTTACCCATTATCTCGGCAATGTACATGCTAAATGTTCGATGGAACACATTGCACTAGCTAATTGGTTTAATTCAGAAGTGCGGTCAAATTCTCAAGCGTTTTTGACCGCACTTTCTGCCTGTGAGCAGATTAAAAATAATGATGAAGTCACATTGATTGGTTCTGAATACACGCTTTTTATCAATACCGATGAAGTGGTGATTCGTGCCAATAACCTTGTAATTGAAACAGATGAAATTTTAGAAGACGACTTTCATTATTATGATGAAGAAAGTATCGCCTTCTGCGGTACAACGGACTTCATCCACTTTCTTAATGCCTATTTTGAATTTATTGCTTAACCTCATTCTCTGAAGCTAACTATTATGTCGGAAACGGAAAACACCTCATCAGAACAACAAGAAACACAAGCGCCAGATAAGCGCCGTTCTTGTAAAATCTTTTTAGCTAAAGCAGCCTTTACTTTAGGGACGCTTGCCGTATTTTATGGTGGCTATTTAGACTGGCAAATTCGCTCAAAAATGGATGGCCAGATTTGGCGTTTACCGGCTGAAGTGTATAGTCGCTTAGAAAGCGTAAAACTGTCTGATAACCTTTCTTTTGACGAAGTGATTCAGATCTTATTGGATAACGAATACCGTCAAACCACTATGATTGCAGCACCGGGCGATTTTAAACTCGAAGAGGATACCATCGTATTACTTCGTCGTGCCTTCCCTTATCCTGATAAGCCTGAACCACAACGCGTGCTGCGTCTGCGTTTTACCGATAACAAACTTTCTCGCATTGAAGATTTAGTCAACGTAAAAGCGGTTGATGAATTCCGACTTGCGCCTAAATTAATTGCAATGTTGGAATCGGATAATGAAGATCGTTTAGCGATTCCGTTACAACAATACCCTCGTTTACTGATTGATGCCTTATTACTCACAGAGGATCGCCGTTTTTATGAGCATAACGGGATTAATCCTGTGGGTATTGTGCGAGCAATGATTGCCAATATTAAAGCCGGTCAAACAGTTCAAGGCGGCAGTACACTCACTCAGCAATTAGTTAAAAACTTGTTCTTATCCAGTGAACGTTCTATTACCCGTAAAGCCAATGAAGCGTTGATGTCATTAGTATTAGATTGGCGATATGATAAAAACCGTATTTTAGAAACCTATCTGAACGAGATTTACCTTGGTCAAAATGGTGATATCCAAATTCACGGTTTTGCATTGGCGAGCCAATTCTATTTTGGTCGTTCTATCCGTGAAATTAGCCTAGATCAGATTGCCCTTTTAGTTGGCATGGTGAAAGGGCCATCCCTTTATAATCCATGGCGAAATCCACAATATGCACTCGATCGTCGAAATGTAGTGTTAAAACTGATGCTTGATCACCAAATGATTGGGGATGAGCTTTATGAGCTGTTGAGTAAACGTCCATTAGGCGTGCAAGCTAAAGGTCAAATTTCACGTAAATATCCTGCTTTCATTCAAACCTTACAAGCGGATCTTCGCCGTCAGTTAGGGGAAAATAAAACCTCTGCACTACTTGGTGCACGTATTTTCTCCACCATGGATTTAAAACAACAGGAACAAGCTGAAAATGCTGTGGTGAATACGGTTAATCAATTACAACTACAAACCAAAAACCCACACCTTGAAGGTGCCATGATTGTGGCAGATTATCATCTGGGGGAAATACGTGCTGTCGTAGGTGGATTACAAACAGAATATGCGGGCTTTAACCGTGCGTTAATGTCAAAACGTCAAATTGGCTCATTAGTAAAACCATCTATTTATTTGACCGCACTGATGAATCCGGAACAATTCCGCTTAAATACACCAATTCAGAATCAGCCGATCACGATTCATATTAAAGGCAGCCAACCTTGGCAACCTCGTAACTACGATCGTAAATATAGCGGTTCAGTTATGTTGATGGATGCCCTTGCCCGCTCATTGAATATTCCAACGGTAAATATTGGGATGAAAGTTGGCTTAAGCAAGGTCATTGATACGCAAAAAGCCATGGGATGGGACAATGTGACAATTCCAAAAGTCCCAGCAACTTTGCTTGGTTCTTACAGTATTTCACCTTATGATGTGACAAAACTCTATCAAACCATTGCCAATCAAGGTGGTAAAATCGAGTTAAGCACCATTCAAAGCATTACCGATCGTCAAGGCAATATTATTTATGAACATAATACGGTGCCGGATCAAGTGGTGCCGAGAGAAGCGGCTTATCAAACCTTGTATGCGATGCAGCAAACTGTCGAACGTGGTACCGCGCGTAGCTTACAAAATGATTATGCCGATCTTCGTCTTGCGGGTAAAACAGGAACCACCAACGATGCTCGTGATACGTGGTTCGTGGGTATTGATGGTAAAAATGTCAGCACGATTTGGTTAGGTCGTGATGATAACGGTGAAACCAAATTAACTGGTGCCTCAGGCGCATTACAAATCTATAAAGATTACTTAAACCGTGTTGTCATTGAAAAACTAAAACTTGGTCAACCGTCTACCATTAAATGGGTTGGCATCAATGCTTACGGTAGTTGGAGTTGTGGTAATAGCCGAACAATCCCAGTTTGGGCAAACAAAGATCAAAACTTCTGCGCTTCTGCGCAAACAACGAGTACTGCGACTGCTACTGCGGCGCAAACCACACAATCACCACAACCCGAACAACCTGAATCAGCAAAACAAGAAAGTGTATGGGATGTGTTAGATAATAAAGTGCCTGTTGAAGAAGCTGCACCCGCTCAATAAACTTGCTTATTTTTGACCGCACTTTTATATCTCGATAAAACGCCTAACAAAGGCGCTTTATTCTTTTGAGCATAAAATAACCATATAGGATTTCCACCTCTTGTGAATTTTTTGATCTCCATCACAAAAATTAGAATTATTTATTGTCATTTCACTGATATCAAAGGATAATTATAAATAGGAATTGATTTCATTTGAGGTAATGAGGTAAATAGACGATGCTATTCCGTTCTATTCGATTTTTCTTTTTAATTTTTTCACTCGCCTTTTCTTCTTCACTCCTTGCACAAGATAACTATCAACAATGGGTTGATGATATTACGGCTCGCCTAGATAAAACGTCTCAACTTATTCAACAAGGCAATACCGATGACGCCCGTACTGAAGTGCAAATGGCTTATTTTGAAGTGTTTGAAAATCTAGAAGGGCCAATTCGTATCAATTTCTCCGCACAAAAAAGCTACCAAATGGAAGCAACTTTTGGCGAAATCCGTAAAATGATCGGCGAAGGTGCTTCACAAAAAGAGATTCAAGCTAAAATCGATCAACTCAAAAAAGAATTACAAGAAGTATTACCATCATTGGTTGAAGGTCATCAACTCAATGCCGATGGACAACATGGTGTTTATGATAATCAAGCGATTGCCCCTTATTGGCAACAAAGTTTTAAAACCATTGATGACTTAATCGCTCAAGGGATCGATGCTTATCAAAATGGTGATCTTGCTAATGCCAAAAAATTGTTCCAACAAGCACAATATGATGGCTATAAAAACTCAGAAATGGAAATGTCCATTCGCCAAAATCGCTCTGCAGAAATCTCAGCCGCAATTAACCAACAGTTTTACAACATCATTCGTTTAAGTGAACAAGCCGATCAAATTACGGAGCTTGGCTACCAAAGCACGCAATTATTACAAGATATTGAAGAAAACTTGCCTAACCTGCCAACGACACGTGAAGAACAAAATGTTCAATCTAATGCAGCACAGCAAGCAACAGATAATCAACAAGAACAAGATTGGAATAAGATTAAACAAGAGATCAACCAACGTATTCAACAGGCTATTGCGCTCTATCAACAAGGTGAAAGCAAAAAAGCGATTCTTTCCGTACAAGACACCTATTTCGACGTGTTTGAAAGTACAGGAATGGAAAACAAAGTGGGTTCCCGTGATAGTAACTTTAAAGCAGAACTTGAAGGCTACTTTACTCGTCTAGTCAGTTTAATGAAAGCTGGACAAGGTGATAAGTTACAAGCTCAAGCTGATGGTTTAAACCAGAATTTAACTAAAGCGGTTGAAATGTTACAGGGCGAAGAGCAAAGTGATTGGTCGATGTTCTTATATAGCCTTTTAATCATTCTTCGTGAAGGTTTAGAAGCGTTATTGATTGTTGCAGCTATCGTGACTTACTTAATTAAAAATAACCACCAAGATAAATTGCCGGTTATTCGTCAGTCTGTTTATGTGGCGTTAATTGCCAGTGTGGTTACCGCATTTATTTTCCAACTTATCTTTGAAAATTCAGGTCAAAACCGTGAATTGCTCGAAGGCTTTACGATGATTTTTGCCGTCGTCATGCTATTTATGATGAGTTACTGGTTATTATCCAAAGTCGAAGCACAAAACTGGAAACGTTATTTAGAAGGTAAACTCTCTACTGCCCTCACAACAGGCTCACTCATCGGTCTATGGCTTACTAGCTTCTTAGCGGTATATCGTGAAGGGGCGGAAACGGTATTGTTCTACTATGCCCTTGTGGGTGATGCGAAAAGTGCGGTCAGTTTTATCTACCTTTTCGCAGGTATCATTGTCGGCGCAATTATTCTCACCATTTGCTACTTCGTGATGCGTTATACCGTGGTGAAATTACCGCTTAAACCATTCTTTATGTTTACAGGCTCATTTATGTACTTAATGGCCTTTGTATTCGCCGGTAAATCTGTTTTAGAACTCATTGAAGGCAAACTTTTCGAGCCTACGCTGATTAGCGGTGTGCCTGAAATTTCGTGGTTAGGTATTTATCCTTATATGGAAACCTTAATTCCACAAGCAATCTTACTCGTCGCAGCCGTATTTGCTCTGTTTATTATGAAATATCAAAGCAAAAAAGCCGCGTAATACCCAACAATCCTTTAGGAGAAAAACAATGAAAAAAGCACTTTTAGCAACAGCATTATTTGCGGGTATTTTCACCGCGTCTACTGCAAACGCATTCCAAGAGTACCCAATCGGTGAAGCGGTAACCATGAATGAAATGGAAATTGCAGCGGTTTATCTCAAACCAATCGATATGGAACCACGTGGCATGGGTTTACCTGCTGCGAAATCAGATATCCACTTAGAAGCGGATATCCACGCAGTAAAAGGTAACAAAAATGGCTTTGGTGATGGTGAATGGATGCCTTACTTAACCATCAACTACACTTTAGTGAATACCGATACCGGTGAAAAACAAGAAGGTACGTTCATGCCAATGGTGGCAGGTGATGGTCCTCACTACGGCGCTAACGTGAAAATGATGGGTGTGGGTAACTATAAATTAACTTACCACATCGACCCACCATCAAAAGCGGGTATGCACCGTCATACCGACTCTGAAACGGGTGTAGGTCGTTGGTGGAAACCATTTGATGTTAGCTATGAATTCAAATTCACTGGCATCAAATAATCTCAGGTAAACATCGATTTTACCGACTTGCCTTCCCTTGTATTTCAGGGGAAGGCAATAGCATTTAATTTAACCTTAAAATATCGTCTGTTTTATCCCATTAAATGATCAAACTATGAATTATTTTTTTACTTTTTTCCTTCAAGCACTTTTACCTTTTTCATTATTGCTCGGTGTTTATCACAGTAAACAATCCACTGTAAGTGCAAAAAAAATAATTTGGCTTAGCCTATTCGGTTTTATTGCCGGTATCGTACTACGTCTTAGTTTACCTACGGGACAAATGACCAATTTAGTGCTCAATGGCGTAATATTGGCACTATTGTTTATCTTTGCTTTATGTTTAATTTTTGGCAAAGGTCGCTTACCGGCCTTTTGGCAAACGGTATTAATGCTTATCGCGGGCAGCTTCTGGGCAAAAGATCCCAACATCACCGCGCTTGTTTCTACTGATGTCATCAACACGGACTCTATCTTGCACATAAGTGCGGTCATTTTTGCCTTTGTTTTTTGTTTATGCTTACAAGGTTGGATCGATTTACTTTTAAAACAAGCGGGAAAAACACAACAAAAATCAACCGCACTTTTAAAAGGTGTGATGAGCCTTCTCTTAATTGGCTTACTGGTTCCACTTATTGGCGAACTCTTATTAATTTTAATGAAACTTCAAGTGCTTGAACTCACCAAACTACGTTTAAGCTTTGTTGCAAAATCAGGCGAAATTACTCGTTGGTTAAATTACATCTGTGCAACCTTACTCTTCGTCGTACTAGCCATCTTCTACGGCAAAATTCATTTATCACGCAAGCAACAAGTTAATGCGACACAAGAACCTATTGGAAAACGCCAAAAATTAGCCGCATTGCGTACTTCCTCTCGCTTACTTGGTTGGGGCTATTTGGCCGTAGCGATTATTTTTGCTACACAGCTTTATTGGGAACAAATTGCTTCTCGTCCGCCACAACTGTCAGAAGCGATTCCTTTGACCTTAGATGAAAAGCAACAAGTCCATATTCCAATTGAGCAAGTAAAAGATGGCAAATTACACCGTTTTGTCTGGATTGCTGATGACGGTAAAGCCGTGCGTTTCTTTGTCATTAATCGTCAACCAGATAAATTGAGTCTAGCTGCGGTATTTGATGCCTGCTTGCTTTGTGGTGACCAAGGCTATGTGATGGAAGGTAACCAAGTCGTTTGTGTAGGCTGCGGCGTACATATGTTTATTCCATCTATTGGTAAACCGGGTGGCTGTAATCCTGTGCCGATTGAAGATTGGCAACAAACTGAGACTGAAATTCTCATTAATCGAATCAGCTTAGAAGAAGGGTTAAATTTATTTAGCACGATTGTTGAAATCGATGTAAAAGATCCGATTAGTGGTGCCCAAATGAAAAACACTAAAACGGAGCACAAATATAATTACGAAGGTAAAACTTACTTCTTTGAAAGTGAGAAAAATCTTGATTTATTCCGTGATAACCCTGAAAAGTATTTAGGTAAGGGGGAATAATGCTAGCAAGAATGTTATTTCAATCTTGGCGTTTTAGCATTAAACGTAAACTGTTGGCCGTGATTACTATTTTCTTAGCGGCGGGCTTAGTCTCTGCACTCTTGGCTGTATCCATTGATATTGGCGATAAAATGGCAAAAGAGCTCAAATCTTACGGAGCCAATATTTTAGTTGAGCCTGCAAGTAATGCCGCCCTGCCTGATGAACTTAGTCATAACGCAGATTTGAGTAGTCAAGATTTTCTCGATGAAAAAGAACTGCCGAATATTAAAGATATTTTCTGGCGAAATAATATCGTGGGTTTTGCACCGTTATTAAGTGCAGATGTAAAAGCGGAAACGCTTTCCGAAAATACTCATGAAAAATTAACCGCACTTGGACAAATTAATGTGCTGGGTACGTTTTTTGATCATAACATCCCTGTACCAGATGAAGATGATTACCATACAGGACAAAAAATTATTAGTCCGTATTGGCATGTGCAAGGTGAATGGGTCAACGATCTTGAAACACCTGAAGGAGAATTTATTCCTGCATTGATTGGTGAGCAGTTAGCTCAACGAACTGGCTTAAAGCAAGGTGATAAAATCCAGCTTCGCTATCAAAATAATGAGCTAGATAATCAAAGTGCGGTCGAAATTACCGGTATTTTATCCACAGGTGGTGCTGAAGATAATCAATTAGTCATGCCGCTCAATGCTGTGCAAAAATTGCTGGACTTAGAAGGGAAAATTCAATCAGTTAAAGTTTCTGCGCTTACTGTCCCAGAAAATGATCTTTCTCGTAAAGCGCGTGCCAATACCGATGCGCTAGATGCCGAAGAGTACGATCGTTGGTATTGTACGGCTTATGTCTCTTCTATTTCACACCAATTAGAAGAAGCTATTTCTGGTGCCATTGTTCGCCCTATTTGGCAGGTTGCAGCTTCAGAAGGTGTGGTCATTGGTAAAATCCAGTTATTGTTGGCAGTCGTTACTCTTGCCGCCTTAATCGCCGCAGCCATGGGGATCGCCTCATTAATGAGTACAGGGATCATTGAACGCTCAAAAGAAATTGGTTTGATGAAAGCCTTAGGCGCCTATCAATGGCAAATTGCCTTATTATTTTATTGTGAAGCCATTATCAGTGCCTTAATCGGTGGTTCGCTTGGTTGTATTGCAGGTTGGGGCTTAGCAAGATTTATTGGCGCTGCGCTATTTGGCGTACCACTGAGTTTTGCTTGGATTGTAATTCCTTGCGTATTGATGCTGTCTATTTTAATTGCTGTAGTGGGTACATGGTTCCCTGCCCATCGAATTGCCAAACTTTACCCTGTGGAGGTGCTCTATGGCCGCCAATAAAAGTATGTTTTGGCGTTTAATCTTCCAAGCATTACGCCTACGTTTACAGCGGGTATTTATTATCTTCTCTGCGCTGACTGTTGGTGCATCTATTGTGACGGCAATGGCAGCAGTCTATTTCGATATTAATACCAAAATGAGCCAAGAGCTTCGTACCTTTGGGGCAAACTTTTACATTGGTTCAGCTAATGGAGGTTTGATGAAAGAGCGCCAATTAAAGCAAATTCTGCACAATGCACCGGATAATTTCATCACCGCTGCCAGCCCTTATTTGTATGGCGTTGCACGAAGCGATTTAGAAAAAATCGTAATTATGGGCGTGTGGTTTGAAGATATGCGTGTGCTCGCGCCTTATTGGCAAATTACCGGCTCAGCTATTAATGTCAATTTTGACGATCGCAATGCCATGATTGGTAAAACCTTAGCTGAACGCCTCAATTTAAGTGTTGGAAGTAAATTAACTCTGTCTAAAAATTCGGTTGAAAAACATGAATTCACGATAAAAGGTATTGTTGAGGCGGGTGATGCTACAGACAACATGCTAATCGTAAATTTAGAGTTTGCCCAAAATTGGTTGGATAAAGAGGGAGCAGCCAATAATGCCTTGCTCAATATAAAAAATGAACAAGGTAACGTTGCACAATTTGCCCAAGACATTATGCAACATCAACCTGATCTGACTGCTCGACCGATTCGAAAAGTCTCCGCTTCGGAAGGACAGATTTTAGATAAAATCAAAGGCTTAATGGGCTTAATCTCATTGGTCATTTTGATTCTCGCCACCCTTTGTGTGAATACCACGTTGATAGCGATTGTTGGTGAGCGAGCAAAAGAATTTGCGCTGCAAAAAGCCTTGGGGGCGAAACAGAGTGACATCATTAAGCAAATTAGTACCGAGATTCTGATCATTGCGCTTTGTGCAATTGTAGCAGGGCTGATTCTCGGCTACATTTTGGCACAATTACTTGGATTAACCGTATTCAAATCTTATATTGATATGCGTCTACCGGTTATTCCAATTACTATCGTCTTATCGTTATTGGTTGCCTTTATTGCGGTGATTGTACCAACCAAACGCGCTTTAAATATTCAAACCGCAAATATGTTAAAAGGGGAATAAAATGAGCGAATTTGTAATTGAAACGCAACATTTATATAAACGATTCGGGCAAGTCACCGCTTTAGAAAATATTAATATTCAAATTCGCCAAGGTGAATTTATTGCGATTATGGGGGCATCAGGTTCGGGTAAAACCACGCTCATGAATATTCTGACCGGTTTAGATACGGCTAGTGAAGGTAAAGTCATTTTAGATGGTGTCGATGCGGCACAACTAGATGAAATCGGTCGTCAGCGTTTCCGTGCAGAAAAAATCGGTTTAGTCTTCCAGCAATTCCACTTAATTCCTTATTTGACCGCACTTGAAAATGTGATGCTGGCTCAGCATTATCACAGTGTAATTGATGAAGCAGCGGCTAAAGCGGTACTCGAACAAGTGGGATTGGGTCATCGTATTGATCACCGTCCAAGCCAACTTTCTGGGGGTGAACAACAACGGGTTTGTATTGCTCGTGCATTGGTTAATCAACCTCCCGTTATTTTTGCAGATGAACCTACAGGTAACCTTGACGAAAAAAATGAAGCGCTTGTACTGGATTTACTACAAGAATTAAATCGCCAAGGGAGAACTATTGTGATGGTGACACACAATCCTGAATTAGGTGAGTTAACCGATCGTGTTATTTATCTCCACCACGGAAAATTTGTAAAAGAGGAAATTCATGAAAAATAAATTCATCAAACTACTCGCCATAAGTGCGGTCATTTTCGGTAGCGTTTCTTGTAAAGATGAAGTTGCTGCAATTGGTCAAAAAGCGCCAGACATTGCTGCCTATGATTTACAAGGTAAAGAAGTGAAACTTGATGATTGGAAAGGCACTCGCTTACTGACATTCTGGTCTGAAACCTGTGGACGATGTGTCGCAGAATTAAAAGAGTTCGAAAAATTGGCCGAAGCGAATCCAAATAAAGTTCAACTTATCGCCATTAACGTAGATGGAGATAAAGTGGATACCAGAGCCGTGGTCGCCAAACGTCAGCTTACGTTGCCGGTTATCAAAGACCAATTAAAAATCACAGCAGAACGCTATCAGCTTATCGGCACGCCAACAAGTTTTGTGATTACACCTGAAGGTAATATTCAGGCTAAATATGAAGGTGCAATTCCCGCTGCAGATTTAGATAAATTATTTAAAGGCTAGCTAAAATGCAAAAACGAATTTACTTACTCTCTACTTTTTTACCTGTTTTAAACTTTTTATTTGCAACATCCGCGCTTTCTGCCGAAGCTGATTTAGTCAAAGCAGAAAAGGTATATAAACGTTCTTGTGCGACTTGCCATGGAAAACAAGGCGAAAAACCAGCCATGGGTGAATCAAAAATTATTAATCAGCTAAAACCAGAAGAAATTTCAACCGCACTTTCTGAAAGAAAAATGGGGAAAATTATTGGAGCTGGAAATCCAGCTAAACAACGCTTGAGTGATGAAGATATTCGTAACCTAAGTGAATATATTAAAAATTTCAAATAAACTAAAAAATTTTTTGAACTAATTTAATTTGATGCTGTCGAAGCAACGGTTAATTTAACTAAATATATTTTTATTAAATTTAAATAGAGGATTGTCTATGAACAAACTTATTAAAATCAGCGCAACTGCATTATTTGCATTATTCTTAACTGCTTGTGATAAACCGGCAGATAAACCAGCTCCAGCAAAACCTGAAGCAACTCAACCTGCGCCTGAGGTAAAACAAGAAACGGCGAAACCAGCTGAAGCAACAAAACCAGCTGAAGCAACTCCAACTCAAGAACAAGCTGACTACAACAAATTACTTGAATGGAATGCAAGCCAAGCACAAGCTCAAATGGCAGCACAACAAAAACTTCAATCTGATTTAACTGCTGCGGTTCAAGCAAAAGATGATAAAAAAATTGAAGAAGCAATCAAGACTTTCAATAAAACTGTTGAAGATACTATCGCAAGCTTAGATAAATTAGATGTAACTTCACCTTCAGTGAAAAACATTAAAGATCAAAATAAAGAAGTGCTTGCATTATCAAGCGAATTATTAGTTGATCAATTAAACTTAGCCACTAAAGCACCAACTGAAGAACAAACTAAAGCTTACCAAGCTAAAGTTGAAAAACTCCAAGCAGCAGTAGCTAAATTACAAAAAGACGGTGCTGATTTAGCACAAAAATTTGCACCTGCAGCCCCAGTTGCTCCAGCTACAAAATAATTGAACGTTGAAGATGAAAAAACCTTACTGTAAAAAGTAAGGTTTTTTTATTGCTCTTATTTTAAGATTCTAGCCTTTAACACATCCACAAATCGCTCTGTTGCCCCTTCCCAACGATCTAAATATAACGCAGGCTCAATCAACTCCAATTCATTTAATAAAAATGTACTGTCAATAATCGTTCCATCTACGCGTGCATAGACAGGCATCTCTGGCAATTTATATAAAACATGGCGCGCTGTTTCAATAATATGACGATGAACCTCAACAGGGATAATTTCAACTTTATATTGTGAATTTGCTCGCCATTCATTTTGAGGTGGCTGTCGGCGAATAGCATGACTAAATACACCATTAAAAAAAATCAAGCTGATTTCACCATTTATTGCTACTTCAGGAATAAACGGCTGTAACACAACTTGCTCACCATACAGGGAAAGATCAGGTAATGCTTCACCTTGTTTGAGTTTTGTCACCAAATTACCGCTCTGCCCTACAGCAGGTTTGATGACAAATTCTGGCCAATCTTGGCGTTCAAGTGCGGTCAAAATTTCAGATGTTTTTGTTGAGCAAATAATAGTGGGAATAACATTGATGCCCCAATTCTGCAAATCACATAGATAGCCTTTATGGCTATTCCATAACATTAATTCCGCAGGATTGATGAATGCATTCTTATGTTGTTTAATCCATTGAGTAAATTCATCATAGAAATTTGCATAATCCCATGCTGCTAAAGGCAGAATAAAATGACTTTGTAATGTTTCTTGCCAAGGCAAAAATTGAGTAGGAATACCTTGATTAGAAAGTTGTGTTTGTACAGGGATAAGATTTTGAGGGGCTGAAGGATACGTTTTGCAAGTAGTAATCGTAAGCATAGTAAATAATAACAGATTTAAACATAAAGAAGATGCGCCAATTATTTAACTGGCGCATCGATTTCAATGATTATTTTACTTGAGAAAAATATTTTTCAAGACGACCTTTGTTCGTCATAGATTTTTTCTCGAGGTCTTTCACCACTTTCTCTGCTTGTTCTTTGTTTGGTAAATTATCACCCACTTGAATTACACCATTCATATTCATTGAACGGTGTACTGGGCAAGTATAAACATATACACCTTCTTTATCTAAAGTGATCGTGAGTTCCTGATCTTCTTCAGATTGGAATTTTTGTGCACCTTCAGGAATCGCTTTGCTGTGTACAAAGTGGCTTTTATTTTCTGCACGGAATGTCACCGTATCACCCGGTTGTACTTTTAAATAACCTGGTTCAAAAACCATTGAGCCTTCACTGTTTGAATTCAACATTTTGATGTCATAATGTGCGGCTTGAGCAGCAAAACTTAATCCTAATAATGCTGCAAGTGCGATTTTTTTCATTTTCATTTCCTTCTTAAGAATGTGCTGATTTACGTTGTGGACGAACCACTGGCAAACCTGCGCTACATTGTAATAATTCAACGTTTACACGATATAAACGATTAATGGTTTCGACTTGTAAAACATGATGAGCATCGCCGACACCTTGCACTTTACCTTCACCAAGTAAAATCAACTCATCTGAAAATTGAGCGGCAAGGCTTAAATCATGTAATACCATTATAGTAATCAGATTTTTCTGTTTCGTATAGGTGTAAACTTCTTCTAAGAGATTAAGCTGATGATGCATATCTAACGCACTCACCGGCTCATCCAACATTAAAATCTGTGGTTCACGTAATAAAACCTGGGCAAACATCACCATTTGGCGCTGCCCACCACTGAGATTCAGGATATCACGATGGGCTAAATGACCAATACCTAATTGTGCCATGATACTTGCTGCTTCAGTGAGAAGCTCATCACTTACTCGCATCGTTAGGCTATCCATTCGTCCTAAAAGGACAACTTCAAGTGCGGTCAAGCTTGCATCTACTCGGCTATCTTGAGGCATATAGCCAATTGGTTTACGCCAATCCGCTAATTTCGTCCGTTCTAGCTGTTTGCCTTGATAGGTAATTATTCCTTCATGTGGCAATTCACCAAAAATGGTTTTCAGCATGGAGGATTTTCCCGTGCCGTTTGGTCCTAGTACCGTATAAACTTTACCTTCTTCAAAACGGACATTAATGTGGTCCGCAACGGTGAGATCACCTCGTTTTACCGTAAGACTTTTTAATTCTAACATTATTGTCCCCGCTTGTTATTTAAAATAATCCAAAAGAAGAAAGGCACCCCAATAAACGAGGTAACAATCCCCACCGGGAATAATGCACCAGGGATAATGACTTTGGATAATACCGAAGAAAGGGATAAGAATGCGGCACCGACTAACATTGCGCCCGGTAAGAAGAAACGTTGATCTTCACCAAGCAACATTCGAGCAACATGTGGAGCAACTAAGCCGATAAAGCCAATCACGCCCACGAAACTAATTGCCGTCGCCGTCATCATAGCGACAAGAACTAAAACCTTAATACGTAATACTTGTAAATTGATGCCAAGACTCGCTGCACGATCTTCGCCTAAACGAAGTGCGGTCAATTTCCAAAGCTCTTTTGAAAGTAATGTGACACAAATTGTGGTGACGACAATAATGATGATTAAGCTCTGCCACGTGGCTTTATTTAAACTACCAAATAACCAGAATAGGATTTGTTGCGAGACTTCCGGCGCTGAAATAAATTGTACTAATGAAAGCAAAGATTGGAAAATAAAGAGTAATGCAATCCCTACCAACACGAGCATTTCAGAGCTAAAACGACGTTTAGAGGCAAATAAGAAAAGGATTCCCGAGGCAAGCATAGTCATGACAAACGCGCCTATTGGCACGGCAACTTGTATGGGTAAACCAAAGCTCCCGAAAGCAATCACAATAGAAGCACCAAAACCAGCCGCAGCAGCCAATCCTAAAGTATAAGGACTTGCCATTGGGTTATTTAATAAGGTTTGGATCTCTGCCCCACCTACAGCCAATGTTGCCCCCACTACAAGCGCCATCAATGCCATGGGTAAACGTAAATTATGCACAATATTGTCTGTCATTTTATCGACTTCACCGATACCGAACAAGGCGTTCACAACTTCCGACACCGATAGCATCGCGGGGCCTGTCATCACATCAAGAATGAGGCTAATCACACCAATCACAAGAAAAGATAAAATAACAAACCAGCGTTTGCGTTCAAGCTTACGCTGGTTAGCCACAATATCTGCTACAACAGAATTGTTTTTCATGAATTAACGTTTCCCTTATTTAGTTTCAGGGAAAAGATAAATCGTACCTTCCGGCGTAACCGGTAAGTAGTTTTTATAGAAGTTTAGATAAGTTTTTTGCGGATCTAAATCTTTAAACAGATCAGGATAAGCGGCTTTAGCCACAAACTGAACGGAAGCACTGTCTGATAGAGTACGAGAGTTCGCATGATAGGCTGCATAAACACGATTATTTTTCACTGCCGGTAATTCAGCCCAACCTGCACGATGTTTGAATGCATTTAAACGACGTTCAGCTTCCGCTTTTTCAATACCAAAGCCCATCACCATACCATCTTGATTTTTCTTCAATTCAGTTTCACGGCCTGTAATAATAATCGCATCCGGTTTCGATGCTAACACTTTCTCTGCAGCTAATGTACCCCATTTACCGATTTCTGCAGGCGCTACGTTTTCTGCGCCTACAAGGCTAATCATTGAGCCCCACATGCTTGAGAAGAATGTCATCCCTTGTTCAGCTGGGCCACCGCGACCAAACTCTACATACACTTTTGGTTGTTTTGCTAATTTCGCATTTTTAACCGTAGTCTGAATATGTTCTACAATATCCTTGTATTCTTTCGCAATTTTCGCTGCGCGATCTTTCTGACCGGTTAATTCGCCAATAATTTCCGTTGATTTGATGTGTTTATCTAAGGTTTGAGCGTTGTAATCTAAGACGACAATTGGAATACCCGCTTCATTGATAGCATCTAAATCAGAACCTAGCATTTCGTACTGCCAATCTGCTAAGACTAAAAGATCAGGTTTTAATGAAAGCACTTTTTCCACAGAGAACGTGCCTTCCTCTACTTCACCCACATCATCTAACTGATTTAATTTTGGCACAGCCTTGCTGAATAACTCCCAGCTTGCTGGTGCCCAAGAAGACCATACTTTCTTAGAAAAACCGACAACGTTATCTAACGCTTTATCGCCACCAACAGCCATATAATCTTGGTAATAGAAACCAAGCACAACGCGTTTTGCCGGTAAATCAACAGTGACTTCACGATCAAGTATATCTTTTACTTTCACGGGATCAGCATTGGCAAAACCTGCAGTTAAACCAAGAATGGTCGCAATCGCTAAAGTTGAAAAACGTTTTTTCATAAGAAAAATCTCCTGAGTAAAATTAAAAAATAAATGATAATAATTATCGGTGCGAATAATACCGAAAACGATTGCTAAATTCAACTCAGGTGCTCAACTATTCTTCGTAAGCTTCATCCGTTAATGTTTTCAAGAATACTTCTAATGCGTTAATCTCTTCATCTGTAAGCGGTTTTGCTTTTAAAACATCAGGATTAATGGTTTGAGCATATTCGGCTTTATCCCACGCTTTTCCTGTTTCGGGATTGATTTTACGATTAGGATTATTAAAACTGTCTTTAAATAACAAAACAGTTTTCAAATCATGGAAAACGCCGTTATGCATATAAGGTGCAGTGACACTGATGTTGCGCAAAGTTGGCACTTTAAATTTGCCTTTTTGCTTTTCATCGCCTTTCACCATCGGGTTATCCAATAGTCCATTATCCACAAAATCGGCAGCTAATTTATTAAGCTTAATTAATTCTTGGTTACTTGGCACACCGATGTTGAAATAGCGATAATTCGTAAAGGTTTCTTTTACTGAATTCGTTTCACTTGATTGGTGGCAGTTACTACAATTTGTGCGTGTTTTATCAAAAAATAATGCCTTACCTTCGGCTTCAAGTGCGGTCAATTCAGCTTCACCTTTTAAAGCACGATCATATTTTGAAGAGAATGGCGCAAATAACTCTTGTTTTTCAAACTCGCCAATGGCTTTTTCCATGATGGCATAAATCTTGTCGGTATCCGCCCAAATGCTTTCGCCATAAAGATCTGTAATAGGTTTGTAATAGGTCGGATCCGCTTTTAATCTCTCAACAATGGCTTTTTTATCTGGCATGCCCATTTCTACTGGATTTACTGGTGGTCCACCTGCTTGCTCGGCTAAATCTTTCGCACGACCATCCCAGAATTGTCCGCCTACATAATCTTTAATTTTTTTATCGAAATGAAAATCCGGTGAGAACATCGCATAAAGCGCAGTATTGGCATTTCGATTACCATGAAGATGAGGATTATCCCCTTCTGAGACCATTTGATTTGCGGAATTCTTACGTTGATCCACAAAGGCGGTATCTGGACTATGGCAGGTTGAACAGCTTTGTGTTTTATTAAAAGAAATCGATTTATCAAAAAACAACACTTCACCGAGTGCTTTATAATCCAATTCTTTTTTCTCTGCTTGATCAGCTAATGCATAATTGCTCTGCATCAGGGGGGCAAACAATAAAATAGAAAGCCATTTTTTTGCATCGTGTTCTCCAAATATTCAAATTATAGATAAAAAATAATCCAACAAAGCATTGTTGGATTATAAAAGGGAATAATATTCTACAAGCCGGTAACCATCTTGATACGATCAGCAAACATCCCAATGCTCACACCGAAGTAATTCGATTTGTTCCAATCTAAAATCGTGCGGTAATTATTGGAAACCAAGAATGCACGACCAACTTCTTTATCCGGGCGAACTAGCCAAAGATCAGCTTGAGAAAGCGCGGCAAGTTTATCTTGTTCTTGTTGGCTAAAGCTCGCTAAAGTGACGCCTTTAGACTGCCAATCGCTGAGTGAACGTGCTTTGTTCTTCTCAATACCTGAAAGCGATAAATCTAATGGTTGATTTAATGTGACTTCAACGCCCCAAGGCAATTTGTTATCCCAACCTACAGTGTGGAGATAATTTGCAATTGAAGCAAACGCATCAAATTGGTTTGTCCAAATATCCTTCACACCATCATTATTACCATCTGCTGCATAATTTAAGAATGCGCTTGGCATAAATTGAGTTTGCCCCATTGCCCCCGCCCAAGAGCCTAACATTCTGTGACGTTGAATATGATCACGTTCTAACATTTTCATCGCATTTACAAATTCTTTACTGAATAAAGCTTCACGTCTGCCATCAAAGGCTAATGTAGCTAAAGCTGAAAGCACATCATAGCTACCTTGGTAGTGACCAAAGCTACTTTCCATGCCCCATAAGGCAAGGATATATTCCTGTTGAACACCATAACGTTGGCTTGCTTGTTGTAATGGCGCCTGAACTTCCCAATAACGCTCTTCGGCAATATCCACTTTGTTTTGAGTCAGTACTTTATTCAGATAATTGGTTGTACCGTTTGGATTCGGTAACTGTGGTTGATCCGAATTACGCTTGCTTCTACCCGCTTGAGCACGATCTAAATCCACCGCCTTTTGCATATATTGAATATTATTTTGTGCATTCAATACAGAAGCAGACACGCCTTCAGCTGCCGCTTTACCTTTTAAGAACTGCACATAATCATTAAAGTTATCTAAGGTTCTTGGCTTGCTATAAACAGCATTACTACTTACTGACGGAATACTTTTGGTGGATGACGTTGTTGTACTGCTTGAACAACCGACTAATAAAAGTGCGGCCGATAATGCGGTCATTTTTAACGTTGAGATTAAATTCATTTCTTTTCCTTTTTTAATTATCAAAATATCGCATTATTTGCGTAAAAATTTGTTATAAACAGCTTTCAATAATGAGGTTGGTAATAAGCGAGAACCTGAACGCAAGGCAAAGGTGAATAGGCCTGAAAATAAGCCTTGAATACCTAAGCGATGTTTCAATTTAAATAAACGCCATTCTGCTTTCGCTTGGTTTAAACCTCGACGACGCCCTACCATGCCATTGCCCACGCGGGCATAAACTAAAATATCTGGCAAGTTTGCCACTTTTTGTCCTTGTGCTACGAGCTTAATCCACAGGTAATAATCTTCCTGTAAATCTTCATATCCACCACAATTAATGACCGCACTTTTTTGATATGCCACCGTCATGTGGTTGAACGGACAACGTTTTTGCGTAAATTTAACGATATCTTGTGCATCAGTCGGCACGTTACGATATGCCACAATGTCTTGAATATTTTCGCCAAACTCAGCAATCTGCCCACCGAAAATAATCGTATCCGGGTGCTGCTCAATAAACGCCACTTGTTTCGCAAAACGTTCTGGCACACAAATATCATCGGTATCCATACGGAATACCCAATCGTGTGAACAATGTTTCAATCCTTCATTGAGTGCTTTACCTAAACCTAAATTTTTTGGCAATTTCACTAAGTTTAAGGGTAATTTTGTTTCGAATTCAGAAACCACGGCTTCCAATTCAGGTGTGACAGCACCATCAAACACCAACACAATCTCATCTGCCGGATGGGTTTGAGCCACTAAACTTTCAAAACATTCTCTTAAATATTGTGGGTTTTCCTTAATATATAAGGACATTAAAACTGAAAATTTCATACTTCTCTATCTAATAAGTTATCTACATAAATCGCTTCAAATTAATTGCCAATTTAGGTGAAATTAAAACCACAAAGGCAATGACTAGCTGCTTAATACTTTTCGTTAATTTAAAAATTTCAAAATAGTAAAAAGCCGCTTTACGGGATAAATTCATAATATGTGGGTAAGCCAACATATATTGTGTGTTGATGGCAAAATTCTTTTCTTGCTCTGCCGTTTTCACATAATGTTCACGGATATAATCAATCGCTTTTTGCGTATTAGTCGTATCCGTTGATACGCTAGAACGCTTGGTATGGAAGGTACAATAAGTTAATGGTTCTGCCACTTTGTACGCTTTAAACGTTGGATCTTGTACAAGCTTCAGCAAGAAATCATAGTCTTCTAAAGAACGAAGTGCGGTCGATAATCCGCCGATTTTTAAAAACAGATCTTTTTTCACCCCAATCATCGGCATACCACCGATTTTATTCGCCAGTAAAATTCGCTCTACGCTAATATCTTGCGGCTCAATTGGGTTCGTCACATAGCTAAAACCTTCATTGACCATTTCACATTGGGCTGGATGATAAACAAAGTTAACATCCGCATGCTCGGCAATCACATCGGCTAATTTCTGACATTTATCATTTGCAAAACGATCGTCATCATCAAGGAATAACAACCATTCATTATCGGCATTTCTTGCCCCGATATTACGGCTTTCTGCCGCCCCTTGATTGGTTTCGTTACGAATCACTTTAACTGCAAATGGATATGATTGTGTTACTTCAACGGCTTCTTTTGAGCAATCATCCACAATCACCACATCAAAATTATAGGTGGTTTGCTTGGTTAAACTTTCCAATAACGCAGGAATTTCTTCTTTCCGATTATAAGAAGGCACGATGATACTAAACATCTTTCTGCTCCTGTTGTTTAAATAAAATAAGTTGTTTACCGTGAGTGCCAAAAAGCGATAAGAACATCAGCATGACAAACATAATGCCTGGGAAAGCAAAGGTATCCGCTTTGATGTTACAGAACGCTAAAATCACAAAGGCAGAAAGAATAAATTTCCAGCTGCCATCAAACCAGTTTAAGGCGACTTTGCGTACAAAATAGAATGTCACGGCAAAACACACTAAAGCATAAGACACGCCACCATAAAGAATTTGGCGTAAGAAACCAGAGTCCGTATGACCATAATAACGACCAACTTCTAACTCACCTGTCATATACATACCATCGCCATAAATGAACTGCTTGAGTGTTGGCATAAAGAGGTGGTTTTTCATCAAGGTGTCCGTTGACGAACTGACAAATCCTGCACCATGTAATAAATTAATCACGGGTTCTAAAGCATGTGCTACATAAGGATTTTCAGGTAAGAAATAGGCCAATAATAATACCAAAACAGCAAATGCAATGAGTGATGGCACATAACGCCATTTGAAATACACTAAAATGCTCACAACCGATAACAGAAGGAATGTACGTCCTGAAATCAACCCAATGCATAGCATAAAAAACACTAAAATACTTGGAAGCGTATTATGTTTAGCGTTGTAAGCCAGTAAGAAATGTAACAGCATCAAATAGAATAAACTCAATTGGAAAAAGGCGGTTGCGGTGATGTTATATAAGCGATATTCCTGCTCTGAACCATAAAAACGTGCGGGCAACACCGCATTGGTTGAAAGCAAGAAATCAATCATAAATGATGCACCGAGTAAGCCAATCACGCCCACGACAAACTGCACCACCACACCAAGTTGTAAATCACGAACGACTTTCTGTTGACCATTTACATTGGCATAGAAGGCATTATAAAGTCCCACGCCGAAGATAAATAAAATCAGCTCTTTCACATACATGGTGATGACCGAAAAATCTCGCGTACCATTGACTAAAAGTGGAATCACGCTAAATGCAATCAGCCCAATGATAACGGCTAAACTATCTACTGGCACAGTGATACCTTGTGGTTTCTGCTTTTTAAAATACTGATAAGCCAATACAACCAATGCCGCTAAACCTGTGACAAATGACATGCGTACGACATGAAACAGCCAAGGATCGTAAAGATAAAAAAGATTAAAAAGTGCGGTCATTTTTACGTTATTTTCCTAAATTCTTTTTCACTGCTAAGATTTTTTTGAGTGGATATTTCATTAATTTCTTCACTAAATTATTAGATTTTGAACCACGAATCGCTTCCAAATTACTCACTAATTGTGGATTTTCAATGGCTACAAGCGGACGAACCACATTGTTATTAATCTGGAATTGGGTTTCAAATAATAAGAAATCATCAGCAAGCCAAAACGGTTTTTCTTGTTCGAGTTGTTTCAAAAATGCACGTGCCGCTGATTTTTTGATTAAGTATGCCACCGTACCTGCAAAATAACTTTTATATGGATAAGCCACGGTGACATCACCAATAGTTTGGCGCAAGAATGAAAAAGTGGTTGGATAATTGATCTCTAATTCCACATCATTAAATTCAGCAATTTTTGACTGCCCGATTAATACAATATCCGCATCACATTTTTCGGTTAAGAGTGCGATTGTTTTTGGTGATAAATTTGAATTGAATAAAGCGTCATCTTCACACACCAATGCATAGTCATTTTCCGTCACATTTTGATCTTCTACGATCTGACGATACACTGCTAAATGACTTAATGTACAACCAATTTCGCCTTTTGTGACGTTGCGTCCATAATGCTGTTCAAATTTTGTTGGATTGAATACTTCTGCCAATTCATCCCATTCTTTTTTCATGGTATTAATGGCTGAAAATACAACGAAATCTGCCGTATCTGGTTGAGCAAAAAACAGCTCACGACGCTGAACATCTTTATCTAGTGAAATCAAATATTTATTCATAATTATCTCAAATTTGGTTTTTGCAGTATTTTGATTACAACAAACGGAAATAGTTGCAAATTATACTAAAGAAATAGTCCAATGGCATGGCTTTTAGCACAACTTTAAAAAGCCTTAAAAAAATAACCGCACTTTAAATGCTTAAAGCGCGGTCTATTTTAAATGGATTAATATGTTATTTCTTTCAATTAGAAAATTGCTGTCGCTAAACCGACTACAACACTTAAAGAAAGCACTACAGCTAACATTGCGTAACCAAAATCACTCATTTTAATTTCCCACTTGTTTAGTTAAAGATAACCCATTCTAACAATAAAGCACGTTTTTTCAAAAAATTTTTATAATTTACTTAACCTATTTGGTGACAGTCTTTATAATAGGAAAAATTCTCTAGAGGCAAAATTATGGCAACAATTAAAGATGTCGCAAAAATGGCTGGTGTTTCCACCACCACTGTTTCACACGTAATTAATAAAACCCGTTTTGTAGCAAAAGAAACCGAAGAGGCGGTAATGCAAGCCATTAAAAGCTTGAAATACTCACCAAGTGCTGTTGCTCGGAGTTTGAAAGTCAATACAACAAAATCCATTGGGATGATTGTTACCACCAGTGAATCTCCTTATTTTGCTGAAATCATTCATGCCGTTGAAGATCATTGTTATCGTCAAGGCTATTCACTTTTTTTGTGTAATACACAAAATGATCCTGAAAAAATTAAAAACCACGTCGAAATGCTTGCCAAAAAACGCGTAGATGGTTTATTGGTCATGTGTTCTGAATACACACAACATTCACTCGATGTACTTTCTAGTTTCTCGTCTGTGCCTATGGTGGTGATGGATTGGGGTCCAAATACAGATACCGATATCATTGAAGATAACAGCTTTACGGGCGGTTACCTTGCCACGAAACATTTAATTGATTGTGGTCATAAAGCGATCGGTCTTATTGCGGGTGAATTAGATAAAACGACTGCAAGAACCCGTTACGAGGGCTTTGTAAAAGCGATGAATGAAGCCAATCTACCAATACATGAAAATTGGATTATGGAAGGTTTCTTCGAGCCTGAAGACGGTTACGAGTGTATGAATAAAATTCTCACACAAGACAACCTACCTACTGCCGTATTCTGTTGTAATGATGTGATGGCATTAGGTGCAATCTCTGCGATTACGGAAAAAAGTTTACGCGTGCCTGATGATATCTCAATTATCGGCTATGATAATATTCACTCATCACGTTTCTATGCACCGCCACTCACAACGATTCACCAATCGAAGTCTCGTCTAGGTGCGCAAGCGGTTAATCTTTTGTTTGAGCGTATTGCCAATAAAGATAACGATAATCACGAAAAACACCGCATTGCGATCCATCCTGAACTCGTCATTCGAAAATCAGTTCGCAATCTTAAATAAACATTAAACTTTTTGACCGCACTTTGAATTTTATCTAAAAAGTGCGGTCGTTTTTTTACTTATTTTAGCCTTTATTGATTTAATTCAAGTTTTTGACGTATACCATTTGATCCCGATACATATTTTTGGTTATATCTCTCCTAGTTTTATTTTTATCGGAGTTTATATATGACTAATGAGTATCGCACTCTCCGCCATAACATTAATATGTTAGGGCGTTTTCTTGGTGAAACCATTAATGATGCACAAGGCGAAGACATTCTCACCTTAATTGAAAATGTTCGTCAATTGTCCAAACAATCTCGAGCAGGCGATAGCCTGGCACGTAAAACATTGTTGGATACCCTTTCCACCATTTCAAATGAAAATATTATTCCTGTTGCGCGTGCATTCAGCCATTTTCTTAACTTAACGAATATTGCTGAACAATACCAAACCGTCTCTCGCCAACATAAAGATTTACAATCCTCTAACCGTTCATTGAGTGCGTTATTTCAACGTTTAAAAGCACAAAATGCCTCAAAAGAAGAGGTTTACAAAACCGTTGAAAACTTGCTTATTGAGCTTGTATTAACGGCACATCCAACCGAAACTACACGTCGTTCTTTAGTGCATAAACACGTTGAGATTAATAAATGCTTAAGCAAATTAGAGCATGATGATTTAACACCTAAAGAACGAGGTATTATTGAACGCTTATTGCTTCGTTTAATTGCTGAAGCGTGGCATACCAATGAGATCCGTACAGTTCGCCCTACCCCATTCGATGAAGCAAAATGGGGCTATGCGATGATTGAAAACAGCCTATGGCAAGGCGTGCCGGAATTCTTACGTCAATTAAATGAACATGCTCGTGAATTCTTAGGCTACGACTTACCCGTGGGCTTACGTCCTGTCAGAATTTCTTCTTGGATGGGCGGTGACCGTGATGGAAATCCATTCGTTACCTCAAAAATCACCCAACAAGTCCTCTATCTTGCTCGTTGGAAAGCAGCTGATTTATTCTTAAATGACATCAAATCCCTTGCCGATGAATTATCCATGGTCAAATGCACACCAGAATTTACCGCAAAATATGGTGAGCATTTAGAGCCTTATCGTTTTGTGGTCAAAGAACTTCGCGCAAAACTTATCGCGACCCTTGATTACTTTGATGATTGCATGGCAAATCGTCCGCCACGCGTAAACCAAGCGGATATTATCATGGAAGATAATCAGCTTTGGGAACCACTCTATGACTGCTATCAATCATTGATGGCATGCGGCATGCGTATTATTGCCAATGGTTCCTTATTGGATATTTTACATCGCATTCGCTGTTTTGGTGTCACTCTTTCACAAATGGATATCCGTCAAGAAAGTACTCGCCATACAGATGCTATTGCAGAAATCACCCGTTATCTTGGCATTGGTGATTATGCACAGTGGAGCGAGGCAGAGAAACAATCTTTCTTAGTACGTGAATTGAATTCTCGTCGCCCATTAATTCCAACCCATTGGAAGCCGTCTGCAGAAACCCAAGAAATTTTAGAGACGTGCAAAGTTATTGCACAACAAAAACAAGGTGTAATTGCTTGCTATATTATTTCCATGGCGAGAAGTGCCTCTGATGTGCTTGCCGTGCATTTATTACTAAAAGAAGCGGGCGTGCCTTATCATATTCCTGTCGTACCACTCTTTGAAACCTTAGATGACTTAGATGCTTCTGAAAGAGTCATGCGTCAATTATTCAATATTGGTTGGTATCGTGGCGTGATTAACAATCATCAAATGGTGATGATTGGTTATTCTGATTCTGCCAAAGATGCAGGTATGATGGCTGCTTCATGGGCACAATATCGTGCACAAGAAGCGTTAGTCAATTTAACCGAAGAGCTAGGTATTGAACTCACTTTATTCCATGGTCGTGGTGGTACAATCGGTCGAGGTGGTGCGCCTGCACATGCAGCATTACTTTCTCAGCCACCACGCTCACTCAAAAATGGTTTACGCGTGACTGAACAAGGGGAAATGATCCGCTTTAAACTTGGTTTACCAGAAGTTGCGGTTGAAACCTTTGATCTTTATGCGAGTGCAATTTTGGAAGCAAACTTACTTCCACCGCCAGAACCAAAAGCAGAATGGCGTACTGTGATGGATGAACTTTCCGCTACTTCATGCGACATTTACCGTAGTGTTGTTCGTGGTGATAAAGACTTCGTGCCTTATTTCCGCAGTGCCACACCGGAACAAGAACTGTCTAAACTACCACTTGGCTCTCGTCCTGCAAAACGTAATCCAAATGGGGGCGTAGAAAGCTTGCGTGCCATTCCATGGATTTTTGCTTGGATGCAAAACCGCTTAATGCTACCGGCATGGCTTGGTGCAGGTGCGGCAATTCAAAAAATTGTGGATGAAGGCAAAGGCCATATTATTGAAGAAATGTGCAAAGCTTGGCCATTTTTCTCTACTCGCGTGGGTATGTTAGAAATGGTGTTCAGTAAAACCGATACTTGGCTTTCTGAGCAATATGATCATAACTTAGTGAAAAAAGAGCTTTGGTATTTAGGTGAAAATCTGCGTAACCAACTCAATGCGGATATCAAAACCGTGCTTTCGCTTTCTCACAAAGATGAATTAATGGCGGACTTGCCGTGGATCGCAGATTCTATTGCATTACGTAATGTTTATACGGATCCGCTCAATCTCCTTCAAGTGGAATTGCTCCGTCGTTTCCGTGAATTGCCTGAAAACCCAAGCCCTGATGTCGAGCAAGCCTTGATGATTACCATCACCGGTATTGCAGCAGGTATGCGAAATACGGGCTAGTTACAGCAACTAAAAATAAGTGCGGTCAAAAAACAACGATGATTTGACCGCACTTTTTATTTATTCATTACATTTCGACAGATTTGGGAAAATTCAGACATTAATGCAAAAAGTTGAGAAGATTTCTGCTTTCCAAATACATTAAATGCGTTCTCAAACATTTCTGTGGTCGCCTCATAAATCGGTTCTGCTTGCAATTTACCTGCATTTGTTAATTGCATAATCCTTTCACGTTTATCTGTTGAACTCGGATAAAATTCAATCCATCCTTTTTCTCGAAATTCTTTGCAAATATTAAACACGGTTTGTTTTGGCAGATACCATTCATCACAAATTTGCTTTTGTGTGCATTGTCCATTTTCAGCACTAGCTAAACAATAGAGCACAGCAAAATGATTGTAATTAAGTAAAAATTTCTGCTCAATCCATGTATCCAGCACCTCATCAATTTCTGAAATGTGCTTATCAAGCAACTCAAAATTATTCATTTCTATCCCTCAACTTTCTCTGTTTGTCTTATTCTATCATTTCAATCATAAAAACATAGTCTTAAAATTTACTTTATTTTAGTAACTTTTGAGACTATAATTTATGCAATTTAGTAAATTATTGGACTATATCTTTATGACTAAAATAACTTCAAATGCGATAGAAAATATTAAATCAATCGCCAAAAACAACAAAAAACGTCTTTTTTTTACTTTTAGCTTGGTCACATTAGAGAACATTCTCTTTATTACTTATCCCGTTTTTGGGGGCTTTGCTGTTAATGCAATAATGAATGGAGATGTGTTGCTTTCACTTAGCTATTCCCTTTTAGTGCTTATCATTTGGGGAATTGGTGCAGCTCGCCGTGCAGTAGACACTCGTAGTTTTGCTCGTATTTACGCAGAGCTTGCCGTGCCGGTTATCATTAACCAACGAGAGAAAGGATTAAACATCTCAGCAATTACTGCTCGTGTAGCATTATCACGTCAATTTGTGGACTTTTTTGAACAACATCTACCAACATTAATTATGTCGAGTTTTTCCATCGTTGGTGCGGCTATAATGCTATTGTGGCTAGAATTTTGGTCTGGCATAACGGCTTGTTTAATATTGGTGTTTTTTGGTCTTTTATTACCTAAATACTCAAAAACAAATGATTTGCTTTATTTAAAGCTTAACGATCGGTTAGAAAAAGAAGTCAACGTAATTGAACAAAAAAGCAATTATCACTTAAATAAACATTATGACTGGCTCGCCTATTTACGTATCCGTTTATCTAATCGTGAAGCAACGGGTTATTTATGGATTGGCATTGCATCAGCTATTTTATTTGGTGTCGCTGTAGTTAATTTAGCCACAACTAAAGGTGTGCAAGCTGGGCATATTTATGCAGTAATTACTTATCTTTGGACATTTGCGATTAGTCTTGATGATGCACCTCGATTACTCGAGCAATTTTCTAATTTGAAAGATATAGGAAAACGAGTTGAGGTTTAACTACTATAAGCAAAATATAGATGAATTTGACCGCACTTTTTGTTTTCTGTTTCTTGCGGTATCATACGCGCAATTGACTTGATGAAGGAAAACCCAATGACAACTGATATTCAAAAACTCGATCCAGATGCAGCGATTGATCTTGCTTATGATATTTTCTTAGAGATGGCAGGCGAAAATCTCGATCCCGCTGATATTATGCTATTCAATCTGCAATTTGAAGATCGTGGTGCAGTCGAGTTTGTCGAAACTGCCGATGATTGGGAACAAGAAATTGGGGTGTTAATCGATCCTGAGGCTTTTGCTGAAGTTTGGGTCGGATTAGTAAATGAGAAAGATGAAATGGATGATGTGTTTGCGAAATTCTTAATTTCACACCGAGAAGAAGATCGTGAATTCCACGTTATTTGGAAAAAATAGCACTCTTCTCACACATATCAATTTACAAACTAAAACCGGTTTAATTTTAAATTAAACCGGTTTTTGCTTAACAGATTCGTGGTAAAGGTTCGTTGCGTGGTAAGTCTAATAAACGACTTTGACCGAAAAGACCAACTGCTCGAACTTTACCATCAGTCGTTACCTCGCCGATTATGGTCGCATTTTCACCTAATGGATGGCTACGAAGTGCGGTCAGAATTTCAGCTGTTTTTTCTTTATCCACCACAATCACCAGTTTGCCTTCATTGGCAAAATTTAATGCATCCAAACCGAGTAATTCGCAAATACCACGTACTTCCTGACGAATTGGTAATACCGTTTCATCAATTTGAATCCCTACTTTTTGTGCCTGTGCAAATTCGTGAAGTACCGCATTCACACCACCACGGGTCGCATCGCGTACAGCTTTCACCCCTTCAATCGGACGAATACAATCAATAAGCGGGGCAAGCACAGCACAATCACTGCGTAAATCCGTTTGAATACCAAGATTTTCACGTAAATTCAAAATGGTTGCACCATGATCACCCAAAGTACCACTCACGATAATCTGATCACCTGGTTGAATGCGATGCACGCCCCAGTCGAGTCCGTTTGGAATAACACCAATACCGGCTGTATTGATAAACACTTTATCTATCGCGCCTTTTTGTACTACTTTGGTATCACCTGTTACCACTTGAATACCGGCTGACTGACAGGCTTTTGCCATAGATTGAATCAATTTTTTTAAAGTTTCCAGTGGTAAGCCTTCTTCCAAAATAAAGCCACAAGACAAATATTTTGGTACGGCACCGCATACCGCTACATCGTTAGCGGTACCACATACAGCGAGTTTACCAATGTCGCCACCAGGGAAAAAAATCGGATCAATCACAAAACTATCGGTAGAAAATGACAATGTTCCACCTAAAGCATCTAACTCTTGTAAAGCAATACGAGCCTGATCTTCGCCTTGTGAAAGTATTGGATTATCAAATGCCTCGACAAAATAATCGCGGATCAACTCTTGCATTGTGGCACCACCATTTCCGTGTGCCATTGTAATAAAATCAGTCATTGTTTTATTCCCGTCTATATTGATAATAGGCCGCACATGCCCCTTCGGAAGACACCATCAATGCACCATAAGCATTGTCAGGATTACATTTTTTAGCAAATAATGGGCAATCCGCCGGCTTACATTTTCCGATCAGTACATCACCGCAGCGAGAATCAGGATCATCGGCAACTTGATGTGGCTGGCAAGCAAAATGCGCTTCTGCATCAAAGCATTGATAATCATCTGTCAGTTCAACACCCGATTCCGCAATTTCGCCTAATCCACGCCATTCACTGCTGGCTTTCAAGCGGAACACTTCACTGATTGCCTGTTGTGCTAACTCATTGCCATGTTGGTGTACGATACGTTTATACTGATTTTCCACTTCACAGCGTTTTTCAACAATCTGTGTCACCAACATTAAAATTGCTTGTAGGATATCTAAAGGCTCAAAACCAGTGATCACAAAAGGCTTATGGTAGGTATCACACAATTCCTGATAAGGTTCAGAACCAATCACCATGCTGACATGACCTGGTGCAAGAAAGCCGTCAATTTTGACTTGTCCTTGTGATAATAAGCTGTGTAATGTTGGGATGATAGTGATATTTTGACATACCACAAAAAAGTTTTTTACCTGCTGTTTTTTCGCTTGTTGCAAGGTAATTGCAGCACTCGGCATCGTCGTTTCAAAACCGAGTGAAAAGAACACCACTTTTTTATCTGGATTATTTGATGCAATATTCAATGCATCGAGCGGCGAATAAACGATTCGAACATCTGCGCCCTGTGCTTTAGCTTCTAATAATGAACCTAAACGTCCACGTACTCGCATGGCATCACCGAAAGTACAGAAAATTACTTCTGGACGACGAGCAATCTCAATACATACATCAATTCGCCCCATCGGTAATACACACACCGGGCAGCCTGGACCGTGAATAAATTCAATACTTTTGGGTAATAAGCGATCCAGCCCAAATTTAAAAATGGTATGAGTATGTCCGCCACAGACCTCCATCAGATATAACGGATTTTCTGGCGTAAAGTGCGGTTGGTTTTCCATTATTTTTTGTAACCGCTGCAACAGACTTTTAGCCAGTTCAGGATCACGAAATTCATCAACAAACTGCATTTGATGCTCCTATCGTTCTTGCGCTTTTAACCAGTCTAGCCATTGCTGTAACCCTTCTCCACTTTGAGAAGACAACTGGATAACCTCAATTGTTGGATTCACTTGTTTCGCATAAGCAATACATTTTTCCACATCAAAATTTAAGTACGGCAGTAAATCCACTTTGTTTAAAATCATTAACTTCGAAGCCGCAAACATATGTGGATATTTGAGTGGTTTATCTTCGCCTTCTGTCACAGATAAAATCACTACTTTGGCATGCTCACCTAAATCAAATTCTGATGGACAAACTAGGTTTCCGACATTTTCAATAAACATCAGACTATTTTCCTGTGGCTGCAATTTCACCAATGCATTACCAATCATTTGTGCATCTAAATGACAACCTTTTCCTGTATTAACTTGAATCGCCGGCACACCCGTTTGACGAATACGATCCGCATCATTTTCTGTTTGTTGATCCCCTTCGATCACATAACAAGGATAGTCATTTTTTAATGCATTTAGTGTGGTCGTCAATAAAGTTGTTTTGCCTGAACCTGGACTTGAAACAAGATTAAGTGCCAAAATATGTTGATTCGCGAAAAAGCGACGATTCATATCGGCTAATTGATTGTTGGCACCAAGAATATCTTGTTCTACTTTCAGTAATCGTTGCTGGGTTTCTTCTTGTTGTGGAAAGTCTGGCATGCGGAAGGAGGAGTGAGAAAAATTAGGTAGTTTTGTTGCATGTTGCGCATTGGAATCATTATGAACATGCGGTAATTCTCCGATTCTGACTTGGTCTGGATGGCCACAGCCACAGGTTGTACACATAAGTCACCTCAATAATGTTTCGTTTATTCTGTAAATACTTAGAATCTATGGTAATTCACATGCGTTAGAATACCATATTCTCTATCTTAAATATATTCTTTGAAGAGAGATAAATACATACTATCAAGTAGTTAGCGTATTTTATATTCAAAAGATCAGGTTAAATTTGCCAATTTAGACGTCTTGCTATTTTACGGCAATTTCTTTCACTCTAAATTCGGTGCCACTTCGACGTTGTAAACATGCACTGTGACAATGTGGACAGCAATCTTGATAGGCTTCAATCTCAACTTCCTTTTGACATTGCCAGCACCATGCAATCGCAGGTAAATGAATAAAATGTAACTGACAGTTTTCAGCAACGGTATCTTTTCGCATAATTTCAAAGCAAAATTCTACCGCACTTTGCTCGACACAAGACAGCGCCCCAATTTCTAGCCAAATATCTGTCACTTCATGGATTTCATGCTTTTTCTTTTGTTGATCAATAATTTCCATAATATTCTGACAGAGAGACATCTCATGCATGATTTTCTCCTTAAAATAAAAAAGCAGTTTCTTCCAATTCTACTCTTTTTTAATGTTTATTTTCAGCATTTCTGTGTTTCGTTGCTTGATATTTAAACGTTGTGTGAAAAATTTTTACTGGTACTCGTACAAGAAATCATTTTAGTGGCACAAAATTAATGCCGCTATGTTGCAATAAAGTATTCATTAAATCATTATTTTGTTCAAACTGGCTACATTTGCCTTTGAGCTGAATTAAGCGAATTCTCAAGTGAGCCAATTCATGGATCCGTTTTGATACTTCTCGAATATGTCGATCTAGCAACTCATTAATTTCTCTTTCCTGCTCTTGAGTAGCACATTGAGGATTGAGCAACATTTTGATTTCTTTTAGTGAAATATCCAAACTGCGGCAATAGCAAATAAAAGAAAGTTGTTTCAAATGCTCTTCCGTATAAACGCGAAAATTACCACTTGTTCGCTTAGCGGGTTCAATCAATCCTTGTTTTTCATAGAAACGTACGGCTTCCACCGTACAGCCAACAATGTTGGCTAGCTGACCAATTTTCATTTTTTTAAAATTACACTTGACTCTGAAGTTACTTCATATTTTATACTTTATCACAGTATTCACATGTTAGAAAAGGAGAACTTCCATGAAAAAAACAGCATTACTTATCACTGCACTATTCGGTGCTTCACTCGCTAATGCACATAATGTTTGGTTGGAGCCCGTTAAGGATGTAAAAGGGCAATATGTGGTTAAATTTGGTCATGAGGAAACTGAAACCTATCCTCAAAGCAAATTAAAAGCGGTACGCCTACTTGATGCTAAAGGCCAATTGCAAAATGCCACAGTAAACTTTAAAGAAGGCGAAGCACACTTTGCTGCACCTGATGCTGCCATCGCATTTATTCGCTTTGATAATGGCGTTTGGTCAAAATTGCCAAGCGGTAAATATGTCGAAAAAACCAAACAGCAAGCACCTGAAGCTGTACTCAGTGTTAATCCAGTCAAATTCGGCAAAGCGATTTTACACTGGGATGCACAAGCGAATAAATCACACAATATGGATTATGAGCTTATTCCACAAAGTGAACCGAAAGCGGGACAACCACTCGATATTCTCGTGTTAGTAAAAGGTAAACCTGAGCAAGGCATCAAAGTGGGTTTAGGCGAAGATCACCCATTCAACTTAACCAATGAAAAAGGTATTGCACAATTCACCCCTAAAGCGGGCTATAACAAAGTCTGGGCTGAATTTGACGAGCCGGTTCAAGACAATCCTGACTATAACAAACGTAGTGTTGAATATATGCTAACTTTTGACGCGAAATAATGAAAAGAGTTGTATTTTTAACCGCACTTTTCACCTGGCTGTGCGCACCATCAGCATTGGCTCATAGTTTGCATGTTTTTGCACAATATGATGGACGCACAGTTTCTGGCAAAGCCTATTATTCCGATATGACCCCAGCGGCAGAAACCTATATGGAGATTTTTCAAGCTGGTCAGGACTCCCCTCTATTGGAAGGTAAAACGGATCGCGATGGGCAATTTGCCTATCCGATCAATACGACTGCCGAAGGTGCCATTAAAGTAGTGATAGAAGGTGAAGAAGGACATCGAGCCTCAATTGTTGCCAACAGAGTATCTGCGCAAACCACTAATAACAGTGACAATGCATTGATGTTGGTCCGCGAAGATATTTCTAAATTAAAAGACAAAATTTACCTGCACGATATTATTGGCGGTATCGGCTATATTGTTGGTATTTTTGGCTTATGGGCATTGATTAGAGCCTCAAAGATGACGCGTGCGTCGCAATCTAAGGAAAGATAATATGCATTTATCGGAAGGTGTGTTGCATACACCCGTATTGCTTGGTGGTGCAGCTGTCGCATTAGTCTGCGTAATGATTGGTCTTAAACGACTCAATTCGCAGCAATTGCCGCTAACAGCATTGTTTGCTGCTGCTTTTTTTGTTGCAGGTACCATTCATGTACCGGTTGGCATTGGCAGCGTGCATCTCATTTTAAACGGCATGGCCGGCCTGTTTCTCGGCTGGGTTGTTTTCCCTGCCTTTTTGATCGCATTAGTACTACAAGCTCTGCTCTTTTCCTTCGGGGGATTTGCCGTATTAGGTGTCAATTTATGCGTAATGGCATTACCTGCCCTTCTCGTACATTGGCTATTTGCAAAAAGACTTGAAAATGACAATTCCCGTCGCACTCAAATTGCCGCAGGAATTGGTGCAGGTGTAATCGGTGTTGGTGGTGCGGCCTTGCTCGCTTCTTTAGTCTTAGCTCTGGATGGTGGTAAAGCCTACAGCGATCTGATTATGCTACTGGTGATATCACATATTCCTGTGTTTATTATCGACAGTATCGTCAGTGTTGGTGTGGTCTTATTCTTAAACAAAATGTACCCAACAGTGCTCAGTGTGGTGAAATGAATTTTCTTGCTATTTTTCAACCGCACTTACGATTAATTTATGTGTTTTTGTGTGGACTTATCGTCAGCACAATGACACATATTTCAACGCTTATTATCCTTAATCTAGTCGTATTAGGCGGATTACTTATTGCGCTAATACGCTATCGAAAATCCCTTACCAGTTATTTCAAATATTGGCTTAAACTAAATCTCTTTACGCTACTCGTTTGGTTAACCTTAAGCTGGAAAATCACCGAGCAAGGTTTAGTATTAAATCCTATGGGCATTCAGCTCGCGCTGCTCATCACGCTACGTTTTAATTTGATTTTAAGTTTAACTCGACTCTTGTTAATTGATATGAACGAGAGCCTTTTATTGCAAGCGCTATGTCGTTTGCCGTTGCCTGAAAAATTACTTCACCTATTTGTTCTGACCGTACGTTATATTTCCGTACTGGGTGATGTACATAAAAAAATGGATATGGCGATGCGCGCACGCGGATACCAGCCAAAACTTAACGGCAGAACCTTATTTATCGCCGCGCAACGTGTGGCATTATTATTAATTCATGCTCTCGTTAAAGCAGAAAAAACAGAAATGGCGCTAAAAGCACGTGGCTTTCAACTGCATGATGTGAAAAAAACACAGGATAAATCTTGATGAACGTCCTCGAAGTCAAACAATTACAGATCATGCGCGAGCAACGTGTGATTATTGATAACCTTTCTTTTGAACTCCCTGAAGGTCACCGCCTTTTTTTACAAGGTGATATTGGTTGTGGGAAATCAACCTTATTACACTGTCTATTAGGTTTTATACCTCACCAACAAGGTGAAATTCGCTGGTTCGATCGAACATGCCATCAAGAAAAGGATTTTGTACCGCTACGTGGAAAAGTAGGCATCTGTTTCCAACATGCCGGCGATCAGCTTTTCGGCCCAACTGTACTTGATGATGTAGCCTTTGGTCCACTCAATCAGGGATTGAACCGAGATGAAGCCTATCAAATTGCATTACAGCAATTAGAACGTCTGAATATTGTTGGATTAAAAGATCGCTCTGTGAATACCTTATCTGGTGGAGAACAGAACTTTACAGCACTGGCTGGCGTGCTAGCGATGCAGCCAAAAGTATTGTTATTGGATGAACCAACCAACGGACTGGATGTAAAAAATATCGCAAAACTGACCGCACTTTTACGCGAGTTACAGTTACCAATGCTTATTGCCTCGCATGATTTACGCTTTAGTGAAACACTCGCCGATTCTTGTTTGTCTTTAGCCACAGATAATGATGGCTAAATGCGTTCATAATATCTAAGAAAATAATTCAATAAAAAACGTAAACCCGCTCAACATAACTACAATGAAAAAAGCGAGATAATTTCATCTCGCTTTCTTTTCATATATTGAAACTGAATTACAGTTTTCTAAAATTTGAATACCATATTAGCCGATGTGTTGTAAGTGTGGATTGAATTGCTTGTAATTGCCTGCTAAACGCTGAAAGCCACGCTGTTTGTGCCAGTCGTCGATACGTTGTGCAGCGGTTTGAGTGGTGGTGCGTAGTGGCTTGCCGTTCTGGGTGGCAGAACGGTGAATCACGATTTTGTTGATGGGGTAAGGCATAAAAAACTCCTACTAACTTTTTATAAATTGGTTTAAAAATTAATAGGAGTTTAAGTGTGATAGGAAAAAGTAGCTTTTAAACTGATTTACTAAAAGTGATAGCAACCAAGTAACCTAGTAGACCTGATGCATACCAAAATGCTGAAAGAATAATGAACCATAATAAATAAGTTAATCGCTTTTGATTTTTTATTTGTTCTAACACTGCAGTTTTAGTCATTTGCCAATCTTGATTTTTTAATTTCTTAGGTAGCTTACTTTCAAATAAATCAAACTCTTTCTCAATATATAAAAGATGATTATTCTGATTGAAAAGTACAGCAGCACAAAGCACCGCATAAACCATCAAAGAGATAACTCCCACCCATTGAGTTTCCAATTTTGCAAAATTAAATACTGCAGCGGCAATAGGTAATCCTAGAACCTGTGTGCTTGATTTTCCTAGTGCCTCATTGATACGCACAGTAAATTTTGAAGCTCTCTCTTCAATTTTTTTAACAAATTTACTATAAGAAAAATCTTCAAGATAGAGATCATATTGCGTATGCGTTTGATTGCTAATATTTACAATATCCGTAAGTAAATCACAAACATCATGTTGAATCCGACCTTCTTTTTCGGTTAAGTAATCAGTTAAAGCCGTTGAAAAGGCATTTTTCTTAGAATGAAAATGTTCATCTTCACTATTACCACCTAAAAATCCACAAATTTTATTAATGGCTTGAATTTGTACTTCAGATAAGTCACGCACAAGCTGAACAAAAGAATGGCTATTTTGAGCTTTTAATGAAAGTTCAGAAGGTTTTTTGCTAAAAAATACGACTATATTGTTAGTTGAATAGAAACGATTTTTGTCTGCCAATAATTGCAACAATTTTGCCAGTGTTTGTAAATTTTCTTGCGAAATTTGCATTGTTGATGCTTGGGATAGCCACCACTGATGTTCGACTACATCATCGAAACTCGGATTGAGCCACCATTCCCGTTTCTTATCAAAATAGCTTTCATAACTCGCATAACCTAAGCCATCTTGCAATCTTGGCGTTAGCTTAAAACTGGTTTTTTTGTTAATGCTTAATGTTTCACTCTCTAATTCAAATTCTCCACTCGTATCATCCCAATTTCGTAATGCTACAATATCCTCTTGTTTTTTAGGCGTAACAAAGCCTGTCAGGTTATTTTTACTGACAGACATTTCAGTTACTAAACTAAAAAACTCAGTTAAGATCATTGTAATAAGCTCTCGTAACGTTGAGTGATTTGATCAAATTCTTTTTGATCTAGTTCTATTTGCAAGTATTTTTTATCATTACTTTCATCTTTAATAACAAAAATACTTTCCCCTAATTGCCCCATATCCCCTTTAATGAGAATACCTTTATTGGAAAGAGATAAATCAAATTTTTCGTAAGGTTTCAATTTGCTTGAATCTACTTTGAAAGATGAATCCAGTACAATATTGTTTTCCTTGCGGTAATCACAGAATTTAGGTTGGGTATCTAAACCGTGAGTAGTTAATGCACTATCAAGCAAGGCATCAATATCATCTTCAATATGCACTGACTCACCGCGTTCAAATTTATTACGCAATAATGTTACCACATCTGTCTCTACTTTATGACGAATTTTCGGATCATTAAACACTGAAGCGGTATAATTTTTAATATTTTTAAGCAATGTCGAGGTTATTTTGCCGTTATCAATTCGTTCACCAACAGGGATAAAGTCTTGAATATAATCAGGCAATTTACTATTGCCACGCTGAATCCATTGAATGTAGTAGCTCTCTGGTTGCTCATCATTTGGTAGCGCATAATGTGCCGCCATTTGCGTTAAATTAATTTTTATCCCTACCTTTAAGGCATCATTATCAATCACGCTAGTATCTGAAAACTCGCCTTGCGCATCGATATTAATATACTTATTCAGACTAATCAGTGAAATCAGTAAATAGTCGGTATTATCTACACAATAGAACACTATTGGGACATACTCGCCAGTTGTGGCTGCTTTTTGTGTGACAAAATAGTAGAGTCCTTGAGCAATATCTTTGGATAGTTGTAAATAATCAATTTGCCCAGTTTTCGTAAAGTAGCTGTCAGCAAGCACCTTAGAGAGTGTATGCTGAATACCAAAACCACCACTTATAGAACTATTCTTACCTGTTTTTTGCAGCTGCTGTTCGGCGTAGTCAACAAAGGTTGTTAAGTGTGTATTACTTGTGGAATGTAATTGCTGTTGTAATTGTAATGACGCAGCCGCCGCAGGTGTATTTTGGGCTTTTTTAATTTGATGAATGATGCCCGCTTGAATTTGAACTGTCATATCATTGACTCCTTCTTTTGTATTAAATATTTTCTACGCTACCTTACGAGTCGTAGGTGCCGCCGTCACCGCCAAAGCACTTGCGGTTTTCTCTATGGCTTCTTTGCCTTGCTCGTTGCTTTCGCGATAGTCTTCGAGCAGGGTTTGTTCTGATGGTGTAAGTGCATTATTCGGAATTTTTCCGATAAAAATATCTCCGACTCCTGCAATAATCCAATTAGAATTCACATTAAACTTGGTAATTAGCTCAAACATCAAGTCATCAGGCAGTTTTTGCTTACCTCTAATAACATCACTTAAGCGTGAAACGGTCGTTTTTTCTAAAGTCTCTGTAAATTTTTCTGCACTTGAATAACCTAATTCTTTCTGTAATTGCTTAATTCTTGCCCCAATAGTCATATTTTTAGCCTTTTATCGGAAATAACCTGAAAATAATTTAGATTTTCAGAAATTTCACTTGTTATTTCGGAATTATTCCGCCTAACTTTACCACATCAACACAAACGAACCATAAAGCAACAGAAAGAAGGAGGAGTTTATGTTCAGCCGTTTATTGATTTATTTTTTGAAAAAGTCGGGCTTAACCGCGGTAATTAAGAAAGCGATAGCGGAGCCGCCACTTTCTCCTGTAGAGATTGAATTGATTGCAACAAGGGCTATTCTGCGTGAGCGATCCCAGCAGTTGTCCGAGCTCTTACGGCAAGATAAGAAGCCAGATAATCCGCCCACTGCTGACGGGCATTAGGTTCTAACGTTGCAGCCAGCATTTCTAAGGCGATTTAGTGGGTTTTCAGTTGTACTTGTAATGCCGCCAATTCTTTTTTTAATTCGGCAATTTGATTTTCCATTTTTTGTTCCTTAGCAAATAAAAATTGATTGCCATAATTTACCACAAAACAACACGGAGAAGAAATGACAAACAAGGTATTTCATCTCTTCCACCACCTCACAGCGTTGCACCACTTCACGCACTTCTGTGTTGCGTTCAGAAAGTTTCAACTTCAACTCAGGCTGACCAATCAACACAATTGAAATTAGCTTTTTAAAAAGCAAATTTTCAATGAGTTCACCGGCAATAACCTCGCATACCTTGCTAAGAAGTATGGTTTATCTTTGCAATGGATCTACAAAATCGTCAAACGTGTGCAGAAAGAAGAAATTGCCAAACGGCAGTTTGATATGTTCGCTCGATCCTAAAAACAAACCCAGTGACCGTAAAAAGTCGCTGGGTTTTCTTTTTCGCTATGTGTAACTCTGTTTCATTCCACTTTTCTCATTTCTTCCCACTTCATCCAAAATTTTCCCATTTATGTTGGATTATGTGTGAGGGTTATGTTGAGTGGATTTAAAAACGGGCGAACCATTAAGTTCGCCCGTAATTCATTTATGACGCTAATCAAGCCACAAGTGCGGTTTCTTTTAAGCGATTTTTTAATTTTGCGTATTCAGTGACCACATAGCGTTCAGCCCAGGCTTGGTCTTCGATTTTCTCAATACGAACCGCGCTGTATTTGTATTCCGGTGTTCTAGAACCCGGGTTCAAATGTTCAGCGGTTAATTCGTTACATTTACCGATCCACCATTGATAGGTCATATAACAAGCACCTTTGTTGGTACGAGTGCTCACATCTGCGCGAGAAATCACTTTACCACGCGGAGAAGCAATCCAAACCAAGTCGTTGTTTTTAATGCCTAATTCTTTGGCATCTTGATCGTTCATTTGTACGAATCCCGGCTCATCTGCAAGTGCAGCTAGAGCGCGGCAGTTACCGGTCATTGAACGGCAAGAATAGTGACCGACTTCACGCACGGTAGAAAGTACCAATGGGAACTCTTCAGAAAGATCTTCCATCGGTGGCTCCCAGTCACAGGCGAAGAACTCAGCTTTGCCGTTCGGACGGTCGAAGATTTGGCCTTTATACAAGTATGTTGTACCTTGATCTTCAGGGCCTTCATCAGTACATGGCCATTGGATATAACCCAAGCCTTCCATTTTTTCGTAAGTTGCCCCTTTATAAATTGGACAAAGCGAACGAAGTTCATCCCAAATTTCTTTGGTATTGTTATAGTGCATTGGGTAGCCCATTGCTGTAGCAAGTTCGCTAATGATTACCCAGTCATCCTTGACGTTGCCGGTTGGTTCAACGGCTTTATAGAAACGTTGGAAACCACGGTCAGCAGCACTATATACACCTTCATGTTCAGCACAAGAAGTCGCAGGTAATAAAATATCTGCTTCTGCGGCTGTTTGAGTCATGAAAATATCTTGAACAATAAGAAGTTCCACTTTCTCGAAGGCTTTTTTAACCGCATTAATATCAGGCTCAGTTTGTAGTGTATCTTCACCCATGATATAGAACGCTTTAATCTTATCTTCCATGATAGCTTCAGGTACTTCACTCAACGGCACACCTGGTTTGGTTGGAATAGATGGCACGCCCCAAGCTTTCGCAAATTTTGCATTAATCTCTGGATTAGCAAAACTTTGATAGCCAGGTAATGTGTTGAATAACGCACCCATATCGCATGCACCCTGTACGTTGTTTTGACCACGTACTGGGTTCACCCCAACATTTGGTTTACCTAAGTTACCGGTAAGCATTGCCAAGCTTGCTAATGCACGTACGGTTTCTACACCTTGACGGAATTGGCAAACACCCATACCCCATAAGATAGTAGCCGTTTCCGCTTTTGCATAAGTGCGGGCAATTTCACGCAACATTTCAGGTTTAATACCTGTGATATGCTGAGTGGATTCCGGTGTATAAGCTTTCACGGTTTCATAGAACGCATCGAAGTTTTCGGTGTGTTCATCAATAAATTTTTGATCTTGTAACCCTTCTTCCAAAATCACATTCATCATCGCATTCAAGAATGCTACGTTAGACCCGTTAGCAAGCGGCGCATAAATATCCGCAATACGGGCTGTTTCGATTTTACGAGGGTCACAAACAATGATTTTCGCCCCTTTTGCTTTGGCGTGGTTAATCCGACGCGCCACAATAGGGTGTGAAGTGGAGGCATTATAGCCAAAAATGAATACGCATTTGGTATCTTCAATCTCAACAATTGAGTTGGACATTGCGCCGTTACCGACCGATTTGAGCAGACCTGTTACAGAAGGGCCGTGTCACACGCGCGCACAACAGTCAATGTTGTTATTTCCTAATACCGCACGGGCGAATTTTTGCATAACGAAGTTCACTTCGTTACCTGGTCCACGGGAAGAACCCGTTACCATAATCGATTCGTTACCGTACTTTTCTTTGATTTCACTGAGACGTCTTGCTGTGTAAGAAATTGCTTCTTCCCAGCTCACTGGTGTGAATGGTTCGCCACGTTTGTAGCGGATCATCGGTTGAGTTAGGCGAGGAGTCAGGATTTTTGTATCATGCACAAAATCCCAGCCATAATATCCTTTTAGGCATAACTCCCCTTCGTTTGTCTTGCCGTTTGCACCTTCAGCTCCCACAATTTTGTTGTTTTCCACCAAAAGATGGATTTTACAACCTGAGGCACAATACGGACATACGGTAATTACTTTTTTAATAGCCATAGTAACGTCCTTATTTTAGTACAACACGAGGTTAGAGATAGAATTAGAATAATTAATTCTGGGTATATATTACACCCAAAATCAGTTCATAGTCTTACAAAAAACATGGATTTATTGATATAAAACAGGTTTTCGTAATATTTTTAAATATGTTTAGAAAATCACCCTCACTTTTTTACAAAACAGGAATCTCTTCAAGCGATCTTCCCTCTTTTAAAAAATCATACATAAATTGCACAGACTCTTTTACGCTTTCTGTCATCGGAAAACCAAAGGAAACCAGATCAGGCTGAAGCCCCACAAAAACAATTTGTTTAATATCTTGTTCCAGTTGCTCGATGAGGTAATTGAGCGGCATATTATGCGTACTCATGAAAAACATTTCCGCAATGCTCTCTTTTTCAATGATTCGGATTTTACCGGGCGCTAATTCCATATCAGCCGCATCGAAAATTAAAAGCAAATCTGGTTTCATGTCTCGCACGATATGGGCAACATTTTCCGGTGCTGAACCACCATCAAGTGCGGTCCAATTTGGCAATGGATTTTCACTCAATAATTGATAGAGATAAGGTCCTGCGCCATCATCACCCATCATGCTGTTGCCAACGGTTAAGATCACATTATTCGTCACGTCGTTTCACCATAATATACATCACTGGTTCACGCTGAATAGACGCCAGCGTATCCATTAAAATTTCGACCCACTCTTGATGTTGTGGTGTGAAATTAGCTTTGTTTTCGTCCATCGCTTTTGCCAATAAATTTACATGGCTTGAATCAATCACGATTTCACCGAATCGCATTAAACCCGCAAATTTACGTTTCGCATCGCCTTCCGGAAAGCTCTCGACAAAACGTTGATAGTCGCCATAGTCGCAAATCAATAATTTTTTAAAGCAATCAATTACGCCCACATGGTGACCAATCGCCAAAGAATAATACATCACTTGTTTTGCTTGCTCTGGCACCTGTTCATCGTTTTCGACGAAACGTTCGTTTAATAAATAGAAAAAGACTTGAGTTGTCATAACATTCCCATTTTGTAGAGGGGCAACAAGGTTGCCACCACGATTAATTATCCCGAAAACGGCATACTAATAGCATGCAGACGATTAACGATTTCGCTTAAACGCGGATCGGCTTCTCGCTCTAGGTATTCACCTAAACGCACCCCAAATGGTACGTTATCATTTTCTGTCATCATTGCCATAAATTGGTTAGCGATGTTGCCACCTTGACGATAACCGGCAAGACGACGTGCTTCACGTTCAAGACTAATACGCAAATCCAACGGAATAGTTGGGAAACGTAATTTAGCTTCTGCGTTAGGATCAGCTTTTTCTTGTTTACCTTTGAGCTTTTGATCAAGCAAGCCAAGTGCTACCGCGAATCCATAAATTGTCGCTGCAGGGGTCGGAGGACAGCCAGGGATGTACACATCGATTGGTACGATTTGATCACTCCCCCCCCAAACACAATAAAGATCATGGAAAATACCGCCACCACAACCGCAAGCACCGTAAGAAATACAGATTTTAGGATCGGGCGCAGCTTGGTAAGCACGCATTGCTGGCGTACGCATCGCACGGGTAACCGCACCAGTGAATAATAAAATGTCCGCGTGACGAGGTGAAGCCACCACTTTAATACCAAAACGTTCCGCATCGAATGTTGGCGTAATGGTACTGAAAATTTCGATTTCACACCCATTACAACCGCCACAGTCCACACGATAAACGTAAGCTGAACGTTGAATATCTTTCAGTAACGTTTGTTTCATTTTGGCAATATTTTCATCAATACTAAACGGTGTTGATATGCCATTGACCGGCATTGGAATTTGTGTGTTCATCGTCTTTCGCCTCCTGCTAAAACGTTAGGTAAATCAACCGCACTTTGTTCTCGTTGCTCGAGCGCTTTTTTAAAATTCAAGCGAACAGGCTCTTTAAAGTCGATTAATTTCATCCGCATATTGGATTCCATATTCGCGGTTTTTTCTAAGCTGTGCTGACGTTTACAAACCGGACAAGTATGCAACTCCGCCAATTTTTGTTTCACTAATTCAGGTTTATCCAAAGTTTGTTTAAATAAATCAATGGTGTAATTCAATTCTTTATAAGAAATAAACGGTTTACCACATTCCTGACAAGTTACTGTAGCAAAGGTTGTTTCTTGGAAAAGATCCTGTTTATTGGTCACTGAGAGTTCAAAATCTTGTGACAAGCGAATAGCTTTGGTTGGACAAACCTCTTCACAACGACCACAGAAAATACAACGACCAAGAAATAACGACCATGTACGTTCACCTGTAACTGGATCAGTTCGCATGGTTAACGCATTGGCTGGACAGGCAATTGTACAAGCCGCACAGACAATACATTGATCTGAATTGAGTTCCGGTTTTCCTCTAAAATCATCATCGACTTCATAAGGTTTGAACGGATATTTGGTGGTAACATCACCTGCTTTAAATACCGTTTTTAGTAATTTAAACATTTTCCGCCTCCCCTATTTCAATGGTGAATTTTTACGTTCAATACCGTAGCGTTCAATTTCTTTATAATCCACGGTTTTGGCTTTGCGTTTACGCACATCTACCACAGTGACACGGTCGGTACAAGAATAGCAAGGGTCAAGACTACCAATAATAAGTGGTGCATCAGACACTGTATTGCCACGCAACATGTAGCGTAAGGTTGGCCAGTTAGCATAAGTGGCAGCACGACAACGCCAACGGAAAAGTTTTTGGTTGTCGCCTAGCATTGACCAGTGAATATCTTCGCCACGTGGAGCTTCGGTAATCCCTAAAGCAAAACGTCCAGGCGTATAATTAAAACCTTCTTTTAAGATTTCACCACTTGGCAAATTATCCACCATGTAATCAATGATATTCATGGATTCAAATACTTCATTAATCCGCACTTTCACGCGGGATAACACGTCGCCATTTGCTTCAGTGAAGAGATTGAAAGGGATATCGCCATAACCAGAGAATGGATGTACTTTACGCACATCACGCGCAAAGCCAGAACCACGGATCATTGGTCCTACCGGACTGAAATCACGAGCGATATCTTTTGCCAAGACACCAACGCCTACCGTACGTTGTTCCATATTCGGTGTATTTAATAAAATATCGGTTAAGGTTTTGAGTTCTTCACGCATTTCCCCGATAAGTTTGATACATTGCTCACGTTGATGTTTCAACATATCGCGACGCACACCACCGATAAGGTTAATACCATAGGTTTTACGTGCCCCAGTTAGCACTTCAGCCAAGGTCATGGATTTCTCACGAACACGGAAGAATTGCATAAAGCCGGTATCAAAGCCGGTAAAGTGGCTAGATAGACCTAAGTTTAATAAGTGGCTGTGTAAACGTTCTACTTCTAACAAAATCGCACGGATCCATTCAGCGCGTTTTGGAATTTGAATCCCCAAAGCGCTTTCTACGGAATTAGCATAGGCCACACTGTGAGTGAAACCGCAAATCCCACACACACGGTCGGCAAGGAAGTTGACTTGGTCGTAATCCATGCGAGTTTCTGCCAATTTTTCCATACCACGGTGTACATAGAACAAACGATAATCCGCATCAATGATGTCTTCCCCATCCACGAACAAACGGAAGTGTCCAGGTTCATCCGAAGTGATATGTAACGGGCCAAGTGGAACGATACGTGCCTCGCCTTTTTCGTTAATAAATTCGTATGTTTCTGTCGCCGTTGTCGGATCAGGACGTAAACGATAGTCCATGGAGTCTTTACGTAATGGATAAAGATCGTCCGGCCAATCATCTGGCAACACTAAGCGGCGTTGGTCAGGTAAACCAACGGCTTTCAAACCATACATATCGAATAATTCACGTTCGCCCCAAACAGCCGCTTTGACTTTTGGTGTCACAGACGGAAATTCTAAGCTCACAGGATCAACTAAGGCTTTAATAGTGATAAAAGTTTTCACTTCCCCTTCCATGGAAAGCACGTAGTACACCGCATAATTGCCGTGGATTGAGCGTTCATCATTCCCGAATACTAAAGGCAACCAACCTTCATGTTGATAATAAAGGTATTCAACAACATCAGGTAGCATATTGGTTTTAATGGTAAGCGTAACCTGATTTGGTGTTGACCACTCCTCATCCAAAATGGTATTTGGAAATTTTGCATTGACTGCTTCAATGTAATTCTTGCCAATCATTTTGGCTGGATCGACTGATGTATTTTTAGTTAATTCCATATATTTATCCCTCCTGTCGATCATTGCGCTAAACTTTGCCAAGGTAAAACTAACATTTCACCAAAGGATACTTGTTCAGATCCGAGTACAATTCCGACCGCACTTTTTAATAACTGCAAAATTGGTTCGGCAATATGAATACCCATAATAAACATGAATAACAATAAAATTGCCATCGCCACGAGTGAAACTTTGTTCACATCCCCCACTTCAACATTATCCGGTTGTTTGCCTAATACAGTTTTTAATACCATTAAAGACAATCCAGCTAACACGATAGTGAGTAAAATTAAACAGAACACCATTAACCAAGTTTTACCTGCGTAAATACCGGCAACCGCAATACTGAATTCACTGACGAACACGTTAAATGGTGGAATACCACCTAGTGCTAATGCACCACCGGCAAATAACACCGCTGTCATTGGTGCCACACGCCATAAACCACGTACTTGGTTCATATCACGGGTTTTGTATTTCAATAAAATGTTACCAGAAGCACAGAACAGCAAGGTTTTCGCCAAGCTATGGTTAATGGTATGTAGTAACCCAGCAAATACGCCTATTGGGCCCCCTAAACCAAAAGCGAAGCTAATTAACCCCATATTTTCAATACTGGAGTATGCCAATAAGCGTTTGATGTCGAATTGAACGATAATAAACAAGGCCGCAACCAATACAGAAAGTAAACCGAATACCAATAATAAGGTTTGCGGGTATGTAGAACCGACTGCTTTAGAAACTAAGATGTAATAGCGCAATACTACCAACATGGCACAGTTCAATAATACCGCTGATAAAATCGCACTCACTGGACTTGGTGCCTCACTGTGCGCATCAGATAACCAAGTATGCATTGGAAATAGACCGCACTTAGTACCGAAACCAACCAAAATGAAGGCAAAAGCGAGATACATAAGCATCGGATTCAAACCCGCTGCCTGTTGATTGATTTCTGTCCAGAAAATGGCTTGGCTAGGATCCGCTAAAAGATTCGTACCATTAGAGAACGTTAAAATTGTGCCATACAATCCAAACGCCACCCCAACTGAACAAATAATGATGTATTTCCATGCGGCTTCAAGAGAAGTTTTTTGTTTATATGTGCCAACCAAGAACGCAGAACTTAATGTAGTTGCCTCAATGGCTGCCCACATCAAAATCACATTATTGGTGATCACAGAAATAATCATAGTGAAGAAAAACAAATGCAAAAAGCCGTAATAATTGCAATATGTTTTCAAATCAAGATGGCCTTCTCGATATTCAGTACCGATATAGCCGATAGAATAAATACCGGCTAAAGTCCCAACAATAGCGATAAGACCTAAGAAAATAGCAGATAGACTATCGATGTAAATCCAGTTATTTAATGCACTGATTTCCCCCTGAGTCAGCACACCATTAATAATTTGTAAGGTGAATGCCAACATCAAAATCAAACCTGTAACATGAAGTGCGGTACAAATTGTCCGTGTTTTTGTCACGCCACAAGCGAAACTGGCAAGTGATATTGCTAAAGGTGCGATTAATAACGCAATTATCCATTGTTCATACATAGCGTTACCCCTTCAAACTCATAAGTTGTTTTGCATCTAATGAGTGGAATGTACGGTAAATTTTGTTTACCAATACCACCATTATGATGACGGCAAAGATAGCATCTGTGGCAATTCCGATTTCCACTAACTCAGGTGCTTTATTTGCCAATAAGGCTAATGTGAGATGAGAACCGTTTTCCATCAAACAATAACCGAATACTTGTTTTACGATATTGCGTTGACTGACAATACACACTAAGCCCAATAAGAAGTGACTTAATGACACCGACAATGCCGGTTTAAGATGGGCAACCAACGGTAAATCGATTGGGACAACGACAAAGTAGCACAATGTCACTATCACTGCTGTGATCGGGATCAACCAAGCGACATTTATTCCAGCTGGAGTTTGACTTTCATCAACTTTTTTCATCGCATAGATTAAAATCGCGGGTACCAAAACCACTTTGGTAATAAATGCGCTAATTGACCACATGTAAAGTTCATGGGCTTGCATTTCATTAGCTAGATATACGAACAGTAATACCAACACCAACGATTGCAAACTGTAAAACAATGCAGCTTTTTTGGCGGTTCGAACCATAATTACGCAAAGAGAGGTAATAATGAGTAAACACGCAAGTCCATTTATCATTAACATAGAGTCCTCCTTAACCTAACTCGCCAAACCTAGCCAATATGCTGCAATGAAGCTAGAGCATACAGACATCACCATGAGAATCACTAATACGATACTCATTGAAAATGTAATTGGTTGTGCTTCTGCGACAGCTTCTGATGGTTTACCGATGACGCATTGGCCGAATTTATACAACAACCATACGAATGTCGCGGTAGATTCAACTAAAGCAAGTACCATCAACCAAGTGATCCAACCGTATTCTTGGCCTAATTCAAATCCAGCTGCGAATAGAGGATATTTACTGAAGAATCCGTTAAACGGTGGTACCCCGGCAATCGCTAACGCGGCCACACCAAATCCAGCTCCTACCACTGGCATTGTACGCATAATACCTTGTAGTAATGGCATAGAACGGGTTCCTGTTGCATAGCTTAACGAACCAGCAACCAAGAAGAATAAGCTTTTCGCGAAAGCATGGTTAAAGATGTAGCTAATCGCTGCCACAAAGGCCAATTTAGAGCCTAATGCGGCAAGAGAAATCCCAATGAAAATATAAGAAAGTTGGGTAATGGTTGAATATGCCAATAAACGTTTTAAGTCAGTTTGTGGCAAGTACATCAAGAAGCCGTAAATTAAGGTAATCATCGCCATGATGATGCCGACTTCACCCACAATATGTGGAATCTCACCAGCAGATATAACAGAGCGAGCGAAAATATAGACCCCAACTTTTACCATTGATGCGGCGTGCAAATACGCACTCACCGGTGTTGGTGCTTCCATCGCATTCGGCAACCAAATTTGCATTGGTAATTGCGCTGATTTACCCCATGCAGCAAACATCACACCGAATAATACGATTGTTTTCGCACTCGGATCTAAATGTTCTAACGCAGTGATAGAGAAAGTACCTGATTGGCTGAACAAATAGGCTGCGGCAATATATAACCCGATTGCCCCCACGTGGGTAATAATCAAGGCTTTCATTGCGGCGGCTTGGGCTTTTGGTGTTTGGTAATAACTGATTAATGCCCAAGAACATCCCCCAGTAATTTCGAAGAACAATAATTGTCCTGCTAAAGTTGAGGAATACACTAAGCCCGCCATGGCACCGATAAAAATAAGCAAGAAGGCATAAAAACGTGGTAACCCGTTATGTGGGTGTTCACGGTTTTTATCGGTTAAATAACCGCAAGAATATAGGCAGATTAAGAAACCTAAGGTCACAACGGCAAAAGCAATTAATGTACTGACTGCATCAAGAGTTACACCAAAGATCGCAGTTTTATCAAAAGCGACAATGTCATAAGTGACGCTTTGATGACCATTGGCAAACCATTGTCCGGCGACTAACATTGTTCCTAACGTAGCAAGCGCAGCAAATACTGTAGCAATTTGAGCAAAGTGTTTTTTGTTCAAACCAACAATAAACGCCCCGACGAAAGGTAAAATGATTGTAATCAGAGCTAAACGTTCCATATTTATCCTCCTTACAACCCTGTGAAGTAAAATACAAACGCCAACACAGAAATGCCGAAGCCGACCACGGTTAAACGTCCTGTTAACATAAAGCGGGTACGAGAGAGTGTATTTTCAAAGACACAAACCAATACGAACACCACGAATAATTTCACGAAGAATAAAACACCGCCTAAAATGACCGCACTTAAGCTCATCTCTGTCGGGATACCAAACGGAAGCAACACGCTCACAAAGATAGATGCTACAACCATGGATTTTAAGCTTAAGCCGACTTTTAATAAGGCGAGTGCTGGACCAGAGTATTCTGTCAATGGACCTTCTTGCAATTCTTGTTCCGCTTCCGCCAAATCGAATGGGATTTTACCCATTTCAATAAATACGGCGAAGAATGCTGCGGCGATAGCAATCACTGTCGCAATTGGATATTGCCAAGTGTTTTCGGAAAGTGCATTACCGATAACCGCAAAATTGGTTGAACCGGCAATTAAAGCAATCACAAGGAATGCCAACATGAGAATTGGTTCTACCAAGACACCTAATGTGACTTCACGACTTGCCCCTAAACTTGAGAATGTGCTGTTTGAATCCAAACCCGCAATTGAAAAGAAGAAACGGAACAAGGCGAATAAGTAAATCACGGTGATTAAATCACTGCCAGCGCCAAACGGTGCAACACGAGTAAATAAAGGTAAGCTCATGGCAACTACCATCACCGTGCTAATTAGCACATAAGGCATCACTTTAGAAACCCAACCCGCATTGTCAGGCCAAATATTTTGACGTTTCATTAATTTCGCAATGTCGCGATAATCTTGTAACACGCCTGGACCGCGACGAGATTGAATGCGAGCACGGATCATACGTGAAATACCGGAAAATAACGGTGCAAGGGCAAGTAGAATCAAGGCTTGCACAATGGCAAAAACAAACATTCCGGCAGATGTTGCAATTTCTGAAGGTAACGTAATCATTTTCAACCTCCTACATCAACGCAATGGAAAGTAGTATTGCCACCAAAGCAATCACGAAGTACACGCAGTACAAACGGAAGTCACCTTGTTGCAACCATTGAATTTTAGTTCCTAACCAAGGAATAAAATGAGCGATCGGCATGGTCACTTTTTCTTCCCAGAAAGGTTCTGTTTTTGTTGCGCCTTTAATTACTGCTTGGATGCCTTTATCACCTAAAGGTGCAGGATCCAATACTTCGCGCAAGGTATAAAGCGGTTTGAAAATCGTGCGTAATGGACGAGTAAAACTACCCGCAGAAGCCGCCATATCTTGTTCATAAGCATAACCACAAGCCCATGGATTGCCTTTTGCACGATCGGATAAACGTTGATTTTTGGTGAACGCATAAAAACTAAATGGCAAGAAGAAGAATGCCAATAGCATGATAGTCACCATCGGTGTTGAAAGTGCAGTATGCGGTTCAGCTTGTGCAACTACTACTCCATTTTGAACCAACATGAACGGTTCGCTATGAGCAAGTGCGGTCGAAATTTTCGCAATTATTGGGGTTACCACAGATGCGCCCACACCTAACAACACACAACATAACGCCAACACTGCCATCGCAATCACCATTGGTTTTGGCACTTCACGTGCATTGGCTGCTTTTTCGCTACGCGGTGCACCACCGAAGCTGATACCGTATACTTTCACGAAACAAAGTGCTGCTAACGCACCTGTTAATGCCAACATAATGATGGCAATCGGGCCGGCTAGTTTTAATACGAAATCATCACTTTGACTTAAAGTGAATAAGGATTGATAAGTAAACCATTCACTGACGAAACCGTTAAACGGTGGCAATGCAGAAATCGCCATGGTACCGATTAAGAAACAGAACGCAGTGTAAGGCATAAGTTTGCCTAAGCCGCCCATCAAGTCCATGTCTTTAGTATGCAAGCGATACATTACTGAACCTGCACCTAAGAATAACAAGCCTTTGAACACGGCATGGTTAAGTAAGTGGTATAACCCACCGAGTAATCCCACGGTTGCCAACACTGGATGATGTGTTGCGATACCAATCATACCAACGCCCACACCCATCATAATGATGCCGATATTTTCTACCGTGTGATAAGCCAAGAGTTTTTTGATGTCATGTTCTGCCAAGGCATAAAGTACACCGAGTACGGAAGATACCGCACCGAAACCGAGTACGATAACGCCATACCAAACATTGGTAGAACCGAGAAGATCAACACCCACTTTAATGATCCCGAAGATACCGATTTTCACCATTACACCAGACATCATCGCAGATGCATGAGAAGGTGCAGCCGGGTGAGCTTTCGGTAACCAGCTGTGTAATGGAATCATCCCCGCTTTGGCACCAAAACCTAAAAATGCCAAAATAAAGGCAGTAAAGGCAAGCGGTGCCGGTAAAGTGGTTTGACGGAATGCGCTAAATTCAAAACTACCGGCATAGCAGTAGAAAATGAAGAAGGCGATCATAATTAATACCGAACCGGCATGTGCAATAAAGAAATAAAGCAAGCCTGCATTTACAGCATTGTCATCTTGTTCGGTAAGGACTAAGAAATAAGATGCCAATGACATCATTTCAAAGAATACAAGGAAGTAGAACGCATTATCGCTGGTAACTAACGCAACCATGGAAGCGATAAATAAATTCATAAAGAACCCCATAGAACCAGCGCCTTTACCTTTGTATTCTTTCACATAAGAGAAAGAATAAAGTGCGGTCACAATCACTAATAAAGAAATGACACACACCATAAACGCCGCCAATCCATCAATACGGATGGAAAATGAGGCAAATTCAAATGGGGTTTTAAAAACATCAACGACTGTGTCGCTGCTGATCAGAACGGGGATGCAGGCAACAATACCTAACACTCCAGCAAGTACACCGGTCACGCCGGATATATTGATTGAAAGTTGTTCATTTCGTCTCACTGCGAGCGAAATAAACGCACCAACGACATAAATCAACAGGGTCGTGATGAGTAAATTGATAGGTAAACTCATAATATCACTCCATTGATTATAAGTTAAAACACACTAATTATCTTGGGATCGCAGGCGAAGAAACCATTGCCATTTCACGTTTTCTTTCATTAGCCTGCTTGATACTCTCATCACTAATAATAAATAATGTTTTGGTCGGACAGGTTTGTACACAAGCCGGACCTTCTTCACGGAAATAGCAAAGATCGCATTTCACCGCAATGGCTTTCACGCCAGGTTGCCATGCCAGCATATTGTGTAAATCCGTATTATCTGGTGCTGTACGAATATCTCGTTTTACCGCATCAGTGAAGGAGAATCCTTCATAATAGGTTGGTGCGTCAATCGGTGCAGAACCATGTTGAGTAATTGCACCGAATGGGCAAGCAATACCACAAAGTTTACAACCGATACAGAGACTTTCGTTAAGTTGAATAGTGTCATTAATATGTGTGATTGCGTGCACCGGACATACAGTAGCACATGGTGAATCATCACAATGACGACAGAGAATTGGCACGGTTACATCATCATTACGCATGACTTGTAAGCGTGGAAAAGATTGTAATCCGAAAGCTTTATGCACTTCGCTACAAGCGGCCATACAGGTGTTGCATCCAATGCAATCCTTCGGATCACCGATTACAAAACGATTCATACACTCCCCTCCTTGTATGTAAATAACGTTTTTTACAATAACCACTCTAGAAGTAAGGATACTCCTGTAAAAAAGTAAAGCTCAAGAACTAATTCGAAAATTTGTGATTAAGATCAAAAGATTTTCATTGTTTTTCTATTGCTGTGATACACCTGTTAAATAACAGTGAAACATAATAATTTTATGTTAAAAATGTGAACAGATTTTAAACAAAAATGCAGTAGCCTTATTTAAGATATGGCTATACAAATTTAGGTGGTTACATGATAAAATTTCACACGCGCAGTACGTTTATTGAAACACAATAAACGATTCATCTCATAAACATTCTAACTAAGGACAGATTATGTGTTTAGGTATTCCGGGACAGATCATTCAAGTAGCTGACAGCGCATTACAGCTTGCTGTAGTCGATGTCTGCGGAGTAAAAAGAGAAGTTAATATTTCATTAATTTGTCAGGATGACCCAAAACCTCTGGTTGGCAAATGGGTTCTCGTACATGTGGGTTTTGCCATGACGATTATTGATGAAGAAGAAGCCAAACAAACGCAAGAAGCTTTAATTGCCATGAGCCAGCTAGAACACGAAGTCGGCGATTTTCTTGGTCTCAATCAAAAATAAACAGGATTGCGTTATGCAAGGGATCGAATTACGCATAAAAGGAAAAGTTCAGGGCGTGGGATTTCGCCCTTTTGTCTGGCTTCTGGCAAATCAATATAAGTTAAACGGAGATGTCAATAATGATGGACAAGGCGTATTAATTCGTTTGGTCTCTCCACCAGCAGATGCACTCGAGCAATTTTTGTCCGACCTACAAAACAAACTCCCACCGCTAGCGCAAATTACCGATATTACTCAGCGCACCATTGATTGGCCAGAAGCAACTGCAGTAACAGGCTTTACTATCCGGGAAAGCGAAAACAATCAAATGGACACGCAAATTATTCCCGATGCAGCAACCTGTCCACATTGTTTAGCTGACTTATTCGATCCCAACAATCGACGTTATCACTACCCCTTTACCAATTGTACCCATTGTGGTCCGCGTTTTACCATCATTAAGGCAATTCCTTACGACCGAAAAAACACGGCGATGTCTGTTTTTCCGCTTTGTCCACAATGTGAAAAAGAATATAAAGATCCCGCTGATCGTCGTTTTCATGCTCAACCCAATGCTTGTTCTGTTTGCGGCCCCCATATCTGGTTACAAGATCGAGAACAAACGCTTGCTACTCATGAAACCGCACTAAAACAAACCGCACTTTTATTGCAACAAGGTCATATCGTCGCAGTTAAAGGCTTAGGTGGTTTTCATCTAGCCTGTGATGCGAATAATCAAAAGACGGTTGATTTATTACGTCAACGGAAGCATCGTCCAACAAAACCATTAGCCATTATGGTGCCTGACTTGCAGTTTTTGCAGGATTTAGCGCCTCAAGAAATAGAATTGCTAACCAGCAGTGCTGCGCCAATTGTACTGCTAGCAAAACATAAAGTACCCAATATTTCTGATAACATCGCACCTAACCTGCAAGAAATCGGCGTCATGCTACCAAGCAATCCACTGCAACATTTGTTATTACGCGCAGTTAATCGTCCACTAGTCATGACTTCTGCTAATGCAAGCGGGCAACCTCCTGTATTGAAAAATGAACATGCGGTGGAACAATTAGCTGATTTAGCGGATTTTTATCTTTGTCACAATCGCGATATTTTACAACGCGCCGATGATAGTCTTGTTCGTGTTGCCTTCGATGGATTAGAAACACTTCGCCGTGCACGTGGCTATGTACCTGATGAAATGCCACTTGAAACACAAAGCACAAAAAATGTATTGGCGTTGGGTTCTGATCTGAAAAATACCTTCTGCTTACTACGTCACAATAAAGCGGTACTGAGTCAACATATTGGCGATACGGCAAATGAACAAGTGCGGTCACAATTAAATGAGAATCTTGAATTATTTCAACAGATTTATCAATTTAAACCAGACATCATCGCGGTGGATGCTCATCCTGGCTATTTTTCATCTTCTATCGGGAAACAACTTGCTGAACAGCAACAAATCCCCACCATCGAAGTACTGCATCATCATGCTCATATTGTCAGCGTAATGGCCGAGCACAATTGCAATAAACCTGTAATTGGTCTTGCTCTAGACGGTATTGGCATGGGCGAAAATGGACAGCTTTGGGGAGGCGAATGCCTGCTCGTTGATTATCAACACAGTCAATATTTAGGTGGTTTACCTGCTGTTGCTCTACCTGGTGGCGATCTTGCGGCCAAACAACCTTGGCGTAACTGGCTGGCTCACCTGCATCAATTTGTGCCACAATGGCAAGACATTCTCACCCAAACCTGTATAGAACCGAATTGGCAAATACTAGTTAATGCCATCGAGCGAGGACTAAATTGTCCACCTATATCATCTGCGGGTCGTTTATTTGATGCGGTAGCTTATGCTCTCGGTATTGCACCAAGCATTGTTTCTTGGGAAGGCGAAGCTGCCTGTCAGCTAGAAGCACTGGCAAATACCTCATCTTTGGCGACACAAACACAAAGTGCGGTCAATATTCCAGTAAAAATGCCGCTTATCGACAATAAACTGGATTTGGCTTATTTCTGGCAAAGTTGGTTAAATTACCATGCACCTGTTGAAGATAAAGCCTTCGCCTTTCACTATGCTCTCGCCCAAGGTTTTGCTGAACTTGCAACAAACCAAGCACGAAAACACCAATGCCGTACCATCGTGCTATCCGGCGGCGTAATGCATAACCAACTGCTACGTCGCTTATTAAAAGAGCATCTGGGTGAATTCCATGTACTGAGTGCGCATAAACTACCGATGGGTGATGGTGGACTTAGTTTAGGTCAGGCTGTTATTGCCATGCATAGAAACTGATAATCCCTAATATTAAATATAAGAAAAAGAGTTAATCGAAAAGTGACGATTAACTCTTTTGTTTTGCATTTATTTTTTATCTTTTATAACGGAATACTGGAAAAGAAAACTAACAACAATGGTGGCAGAATATTCGTAACAAAACCAAATGAAATCGCAATCGGCGTGACTTCAATCCCCCCCGCTTTTTGAATAATAGGCAAAGTGCAATCTATTGCAGTGGCACCTGTAATCCCAATTGCCGTCGAACGGAAATGACGCATAAATAATGGGATGACAAATAAACTGACAATTTCACGGGATAAATCGTTAAAAAAGGCAATACTGCCCTGCACCGGTCCCCATGCATTGGTCAATACCACACTGGATAATGAATACCATCCCATTCCAGAGGCAAACGCCAGTCCTTGCGTAATTGGCATAGCCAAAACGAAAGCAGCAATAATACCGCCTAGTAATGAAGTAAAAGTAAACACCATCCCCGTTTGGAAACCTCGTTTATTGAAAAGGGCTTCTTTCAAGGAAATGCCGTTATTTCTTAGCTGAATCCCGACAAAGAAAATCAATACGATCAATACATACAGATTAATTCCAGTAGGCAACATGAGATAGGATTTGAATAAGAAACCACAAAGGGTGCCGATCACCACTGTGCCGGAAAGTTTGAGCGAGTCAATTAAGGAGTGCCAACGAGAATCAATTTTACCTTGTGATTTAAGTGGCTCAGCAGGGTTAAAGCGGTCGTAAAGCATTAAACCAATCATATTGGATCCCAAAATGATCGCCGATAGCGTCACCGCAGTTGTGCCAATAATAGGCAGTTTATGCTCTAAATCATCTAACTGACCAAGTAAATAGCCCATTAAGAAAAGAATAATATAAAGCAAAAACATCACGATATGATTTATTTTTGCAATATAGGATTTATTATTGACCTTTAATAAATAACCTAACACCATCGGTATTAAGACAATTAATAAGCCATTTATCATATCCTGCATCATACATCTCCTTTCTTATTCCATTAGAGCTAGCATACCCTTTTTATCCCTTTTTTCAAAGCGCATAAAAAAGTGCGGTCAAAATTGACCGCACTTTTAATCATCTGAAAAATCAAATTTATTAGCCATTTACTTGGCGACGTGCTAACACCGCATCAGATAACTGTTTTAACACGATTTCTGTATCTTCCCAACCGATGCAAGCATCAGTGATACTTTGTCCGTAAGTTTGCGCTTTACCATCGACTAAGTCTTGACGACCCTCAACGATATGGCTTTCTACCATAACACCGAAGATCTGCTTTGAACCACCTGCAATTTGCTGACAAACATCTTCACAAACTTCCATTTGTTTTTTGAATTGTTTGCTACTATTTGCATGACTGAAATCAACCATTACATGTGGAATACGACCTGATTTTTCGATCTCTGCACAAACTTTTGCAACGTCTTCTGATTTATAGTTAGGGCCTTTATCCCCACCACGTAAAATGATGTGGCAGTCTTCATTTCCTTTTGTTGAAACAATAGCCGAATGTCCAAATTTTGTCACAGACAAGAAATAATGCGAAGCTTCCGCCGCCCCCATTGCATCTAAGGCAACTTTCACACCACCATTTGTGCCATTTTTAAAGCCTACTGCACAAGATAAGCCTGAAGCTAACTCACGGTGAACTTGAGATTCAGTTGTTCTCGCACCAATTGCGCCCCAGCTCATGAAATCAGCCACATATTGTGGTGTGATCATATCTAAGAACTCACCTGCTGACGGGACGCCTAAATTATTGATGTCAGATAATAATTTACGTGCAATACGTAAACCATCATTTAAACGATATGTATCATTTAAATAAGGATCGTTAATTAAGCCTTTCCAACCTACTGTTGTACGCGGTTTTTCAAAGTAAACACGCATCACCACTTCAAGTGTATCTTTATATTCATCACGTAATACTTTTAAACGTTTGGCATAATCTAATGCAGCTTTAGGATCATGAATAGAACAAGGACCAATTACTACAAGTAAACGGTCATCTTTTCCATGAATAATATTGTGTGCGTGCAAGCGGGTTTCATGAACTAAATCAGCCGCTTCTTGACTAGCAGGAAATTTTTCTAATAAGGCAATTGGGGGTAATACCTGATCGACTTTTTCAATTCGGGTATCATCATTTGCAACTTTTACTTCGATTTCTTCTTTCTTCGTCGCCATATGTCACTCTCTAAATCTTAAATGTTGTGCTTAAATCTAATGGCGTTACTCTACACCCATTTTTTGTACTAGTAAACTAGTTCATTTGGTTTTATACACAATTATTATGTAATTGCGTAAAATTTGTACTTCCAAAACAGTGAAACAGGACACTATTAAACTATATTTCAGCCTTAGCTGGCAAGGATTTTGGCGTAAAAATAGGTTGTACCTGCTCCATTTAAAATAGATTATTTTTTTATCCTCTAAAATGAACAAATAAATTTAAACTAAATGTGGTCATAAAAAACAATTTCAATTCCGACCGCACTTTTTAAAATATTTTTTGAACTCCCTTGTTTTTACTGAACATTTCCCCCATTTCTTTGTCAGATTGAACACTTATTCAGTCATTTATTTTTTACTTGGAGAACTCTATGAAGAAAAAAAATTTTGTATTAACCGGCATTGCATTAGGTTTAAGCGTATTTGCGACCTCTTTATCCGCTCAAGCGGCTATTCCGAATGAAATCGTAGAACAAGGCAGCCTAGCGCCAATGCTAGAAAAAGCGCAAGCAGCAGTCGTGACCCTTTCAGTTGAAGGCAAAGCAAAAGCAAACAGCCGTTCAGCATTGCCTGATGATATTCCAGAAGAATTTAAATTTTTCTTTGGTGATCAATTTGGCGAACAATTCGGCGGAGATCGTGGTGCATCACGCAACTTCCGTGGTTTAGGTTCTGGCGTGATCATCAATGCAGATAAAGGCTATGTTTTAACTAATAATCATGTGGTAGATGGTGCGGATAAAATTACCGTAAAACTACAAGATGGACGTGAATTCAAAGCAAAACTTGTTGGAAAAGACGAACAATCTGATATCGCTTTAGTGCAAATCGAAAAACCAACTAACCTCACCTCAATCAAAATGGCTGATTCCGATAAATTGCGTGTAGGTGATTTTACCGTTGCTATCGGTAACCCATTTGGTTTAGGTCAAACTGTAACCTCTGGTATTGTTTCAGCACTAGGCCGCTCTACTGGTTCAGATAGTGGTGCGTATGAAAACTATATTCAGACCGATGCAGCGGTAAACCGTGGTAACTCTGGCGGTGCATTATTAAACTTACAAGGAGAATTAATTGGTATCAATACCGCGATTATTTCTCCAAGTGGTGGTAACGCAGGGATTGCCTTTGCGATTCCAAGCAACCAAGCCAATAACCTTGTGCAACAAATCTTAGAATTTGGTGAAGTACGTCGTGGTTTACTCGGTATTAAAGGTGGCGAATTAAATGCGGATTTAGCGAAAGCCTTTAATGTTAGTGCTCAACAAGGTGCATTTGTGAGTGAAGTCATTCCAAATTCTGCTGCAGAAAAAGCCGGCTTGAAAGCAGGTGATGTAATTACCGCAATGAATGGTCAAAAAATCTCAAGCTTCGCCGAAATGCGAGCTAAGATTGCGACCTCTGGTGCAGGTAAAGAAATTGAACTCACTTACTTACGTGATGGCAAAACTGACAACGTAAAAGTGACTTTACAAGCAGATGATGGCTCTCAAACTGCAAGCAAAACTGAGCTTCCTGCATTAGACGGTGCAACCTTAAACAACTATGATGCAAAAGGTGTTAAAGGTGTAGAAATTAGCAAAGTACAGCCAAATTCAATGGCGGCGCAGCGCGGTTTAAAATCCGGTGATATCATCATCGGCATCAACCGCCAGCCAATTGAAAGCACGCAAGACTTACGTAAAGCGCTAGATGAAAAACCATCTGCTGTTGCACTTAATATCCTACGTGGCAAAAATAACTTCTACTTGTTAGTGCAATAAAATGAAAGTGCGGTCAAATTTGACCGCACTTTTTCTTTATTCTGATATCATAAATTGCTCTCTCAATTGATGAAGCTGATCACGTACTGCGGCGGCTTTTTCAAATTCGAGATCTTGAGCAAATTTATACATTTGTTGTTCCAATTTCTTAATTTGTTGTTGGAATTCTTTGGCTGATTTTGGTGCATTGTAAAGTGCGGTTGGTTCAGCCGCCGTTTTTCCACGCTGTTTCGATTTCGCTTTTTGATTTGCGCCTTGACCAATATCTAACAACTCGCCCACTTTCTTATTCAATGCCTGTGGAACAATGCCGTGCTCTTCATTGTGTTTCATTTGTTTTTCACGACGGCGATTCGTTTCGGTAATGGCTTTTTCCATAGATTTAGTGATGCTATCAGCATACAAAATCGCTTTACCATTCAAGTTTCTAGCGGTACGACCGATGGTTTGAATTAAGGAACGCTCAGAACGCAAGAAACCTTCTTTATCCGCATCTAAAATCGCCACAAGAGAAACTTCTGGAATATCTAAGCCCTCACGTAATAAGTTGATGCCAACCAACACATCGAATTCCCCTAAACGCAAATCACGAATAATCTCTACACGCTCAACGGTATCAATATCTGAATGCAGATAACGCACACGAATACCGTGTTCGTCTAAGTAATCCGTTAAATCTTCCGCCATTTTCTTCGTTAGCGTCGTCACTAAAACACGCTCATTTTTGTCCGCTCTTTGGCGTGCTTCAGACAGTAAATCATCCACTTGAATAGATACTGGACGAATTTCAATTTGTGGATCGAGCAAGCCCGTTGGACGTACTACCTGATCGACTATTTCACTGCCCGATTTTTCCAACTCATAAGGGCCTGGTGTCGCTGAAACGTAAATCGTCTGTGGTGCTAAACGTTCAAACTCTTCAAAGCGTAATGGACGGTTATCCAATGCAGAAGGCAAACGGAAGCCATATTCGACCAAGGTTTCTTTACGTGAACGGTCACCACGATACATCCCACCAATTTGCGGCACAGTCACGTGTGATTCATCAATAATCAAAATCGCATCAGACGGCATATAATCAAACAATGTCGGAGGCGGTTCCCCCTCATTTCTGCCTGAAAGATAGCGTGAATAGTTTTCGATGCCTGAGCAATAGCCAAGCTCGTTCATCATCTCAATGTCAAATTGTGTACGCTGAGTAATGCGCTGCTCTTCCAACAATTTATGCTCTTTGATGAAATATTCACGGCGTTGCACAAGCTCCGCTTTGATTTTTTCAATGGCATCTAAAATACGCTCTCTTGGCGTCACATAGTGGGTTTTCGGATACACCGTAAAACGCGGAACCGCGCCAAAACTTGTGCCCGTTAAAGGATCAAATAAACTTAAGCGTTCAATTTCATCATCAAATAATTCAATTCGTACCGCACGATCGTCAGATTCCGCAGGGAAAATATCAATCACTTCGCCGCGCACACGAAATGTACCACGCTGAAAGGCTTGATCGTTTCTTGTATATTGCAATTCCGCTAACTTCGCTAAAATCTGACGTTGATCGATAATTGCCCCTTGTTGTAAATGCAACATCATTTGCAAATAGCTATCCGGATCACCCAAACCATAAATCGCCGAAACAGATGCGACTACGATAGTATCTCGACGCTCTAAGAACGACTTGGTAGCTGAAAGACGCATCTGTTCAATTTGATCATTAATAGAAGCATCTTTCTCGATAAAGGTATCACTACTCGGTACATAAGCTTCCGGTTGATAATAATCATAGTATGAGACGAAATACTCCACCGCGTTTTCTGGAAAGAATGCTTTCATTTCTGCATAAAGCTGAGCAGCAAGGGTTTTATTTGGGGCAAGTAACATTGCTGGGCGATTTAACGTCGCGATAACATTTGCAATAGTAAAGGTTTTACCAGAGCCCGTTACCCCGAGAAGGGTTTGATGCGCCAAACCATCCTCTAAATTTTCGACTAATTTTTCGATTGCTTGGGGTTGATCACCGGAAGGTTTAAAATCGGAATGAAGAATAAAAGGCTTAGTATTAATTTTCTCTGCCATAAGTGCGGTCAATTTTTTACTGTTTTAGAAGTGTGGCTATTTTAGCACATTTATTACTCCAAATTGAGCGATAAAAATCCAAGTTTTACACACACTTAGGCGTGTCAAGTCTTAAACACTTCAAAATTGAAAAATATTTTATTTTTTTTACTGGACTTTATATAACACATTGATATTTAAACAAATATCAACGAATGGCTAATAGATGAACAATTTGAGACAAAGCCAGTCTGCACCAGTGGTTGACCATTTTAAACAAAAACAATCCACAAAGTTATCCACAGGCTTTGTGGATAGCAAAAACGGTAAATTTTTTTGTAATTTTTTTCATTTTGAGTATTGACAAGCGACAGGTCGCTCATTAAAATGCGCGCCTATTCTTTGTGATACCAAATTTATTCCTCCTTAGTTCAGTCGGTAGAACGGTG
>NZ_KV837996.1:42148-83763 GCF_001838615.1 Haemophilus sp. HMSC61B11 | reverse complement strand
AGGTTCGAGTCCCGCAGGAGGAGCCAAATTTCTCTTTTGGTTTAGCTTTCGTTTGTCTCCTTTTACGAATCCTAAATTTGTAGCCAAAAGAATTTAAGCCCATCGTGTTGATGGGCTTTATTTTTATCTAATCTATACTGATTTAATGAATTATCTGGCTAATTTAATGAATTATCTGGCTAATTTAATGATGATCTGTCATCCATTAAATTATCACATTCCCAGCCAATATAGTCGCCAGAAAACTCCATAGCTAATTTTTCAAAGCGCTCTACCCACTCGAAGATCTCATTACTGTCTAATGAAAGCTCTTGCTCCAATTTCACCATAAAGTAAGGCGTTTCATCTTCTTCAGTTTGAATAGCTTGGCTAGAATATTTCAAGGTATTGAAAGATACTTTTCCAAGTGTTAGTTCATCCATAAAGGGGAACATTTTTTCTTCTTCATCAAAATGGAAAGTATGCTCAATCAAATAAGTATCACTTAAATTACGCCCTTTGCTGTTCAGCATACTCAAAATCTCTTCCGTCGCATTTAATTTCATTTCCAATGGTGAAGCCAATAAGAAATCGAAATAAGTATCCCAATTAGGATCATCCTGCACATTGATTTCTGAGACAAAATCGAGTTGCTGAAGGGTTTCTTTAAGCAAAGCATCGTGTTCACAATAGAAATGCATTTTTGCCTGATGGTTGCAAATAAAATGCCCTGCAAAGAATACATTTGGAAGTGCGGTCAATTGTGCAAGGATTTTAAAAAGGCGATTAATCAATTTTTCATATTCGTCTTCATTCGGTAAACCATCCTCATCCCCCAGATAAGGCACGGTAAATTGCACAACCTTACTGAGATGTTTACCATGGTAAACATCTAAATCTTCAATATTTGCGGTAAACACGGCAGGCATGCCATTCACTTGCGAACGGTAATTCTGCCAATTTGCCATATCCATGCTGCTTTCCTATTTAAACTCTGCCCAGATTGGTGCGTGATCTGACGGTTTTTCCATCGCACGAATATCCAATGCAATACCGACATCCACGCAACGCTCTACTAATTGATGATTGGCTAAAATATGATCGATACGTAATCCACGGTTGTCATCGAAACCTTTTGAGCGATAATCAAACCACGAGAACTTGTCATTGACTGTTGGGTTTAATTTGCGGAACGTGTCTTCCAATCCATAATCATATAAGCGTTGATACCATTCACGCTCTTCGGGTAAGAATGAACATTTACCGGTACGTAACCAACGTTTGCGGTTTTCATCGCCAATACCAATATCTAAATCACTTGGACTGATATTCATATCACCCATAATTAAAACTGGATTAGCTTTATCGTGATCTTGCTCTAAATAACGTTGAAGATCCGCATAAAATTTTTCTTTTGCCGGAAACTTCGTTTCATGAGCACGACTTTCTCCTTGTGGGAAATAGCCATTAATTACCGTTAACAAACCAAACGGAGTTTCTAAATCCGCCATAATAATACGTTTTTGCGCATCTTCATTATCCGTTGGAAAACCACCTCGCACGGCTTTTGGTTCTTTTTTAGTTAACAGGGCGACACCATAATGACCTTTTTGTCCATGGTGAAAAACGTGGTAACCCAAATTATCAGTAATTGTATAAGGAAAATCTTCATCCGCTACTTTGATTTCTTGTAAACCAATCACATCCGGTTGGTATTTTTCAATAATTGCTTCAAGTTGATGAGGGCGAGCACGTAAACCATTAATATTAAAAGAGATAAATTTCATTTTTGTTCCTAATTTAAAAAATTGAGTCTATTATACAAAATAATTGAAATCTTAACCGCACTTTTCCTCTTGTAACGGAAGAAGTTACGTCTATTAATGTAATTACTCTTCAGTTGCAATCAAATAAATTTTATCCTTCTTTCTCATTAAAACTTTTCCTAGAAACGCACTTTATAAATAAAAGTAACTTGCTTATACTTACAATGTTTTTATTACTCACTCGGATCATTTTATGAATACTTATACTTACTTGTGTTTCCTTACCACAATAGCCATTCTTATTAGTTTTATCACCCGTAAGCTGAATGATAATATCCAATATACGATTGCTATCACAGCCACTTCAATGGCGGGATCACTATTTCTCGTTTTGCTAGGTTATTTCAACTGGTTTAATTTAGATGATATTGCAACTCGTGTTATTGAACGTATTGATTTTAAAGATTTCTTATTGAACGGGATTTTAGGCTTTTTACTCTTTGCCGGTGCCTTGGGCATTAAACTTCCAGTCTTAAACAATCAAAAATGGGAAATTACCACTTTCGCGCTGTTCTCAACGCTTGCTTCCACCTTTTTTATTGGTTTTCTACTTTATGGCGTTGCCTTACTTTTCAGCTGGCATATTGATTTAATTTACTGCATCTTATTTGGTGCCCTCATATCGCCTGATGACCCGATTGCCGTACTTGCCATTATCAAAAACTTAAAAGCACCAAAGCGCTTATCTATGCAAGTGGAAGGCGAATCACTTTTTAATGATGGGATTGGCTTGGTAATTTTCACTACGGTTTTTGCCGTCGCATTTGGCGGACATGAACCGACAGCAAGCGGCATTCTCCATTTATTTTTTAAAGAAGCTTTAGGTGGGATTGCATTTGGATTGGTTTTAGGTCTCTTCGCCCATTATCTGATTTCAGCCACCGATGATGGTTCATTAGAAATTCTTTTGACCTTAATCGTACCCACTGCGGGCTTTATGCTTGCTAATCTCTTACACGTCTCAGGGGCATTAGCGATGGTTGTCGCCGGGATTTTAATCGGGAATTGGACAAGATACACCGGCTTTTCTCAACAAAGCCAACGCTATTTAGATCACTTTTGGGAAATGATCGATCACTTTCTCAATTCCTTACTCTTCATCTTGATCGGTTTAGCAATTTTATTAATTCATGTGTCTTGGCAAGGGTTAATCTTAATTTTCCTTGCTATTCCAGTGTGCTTAATCTGTCGCTATGTAAGTGTTTGGTTGCCATTCCAAGTCATGAAACGCTACCGTAAATACAACCCTTACACCATGAAAGTGCTCACTTGGGGCGCCTTACGAGGCGGATTAGCTCTGGCTATGGCACTTTCTATTCCAAGTGGTCAATTTTATATTGAAGGATTAGAAATGGATGTTCGCGATCTTATTTTAGGTATGACGTATGCAGTAGTGGCATTCTCAATTCTCGTGCAAGGCATGACAATTGAAACCTTAATTCGTAAATCAAAAGAAGCTACCATGCGTGAACGTGGCTATACAGGTATCGGATTAGCGAAATAATCAATAAAGTTTATATCGTTGGCTCAGTGTTTACTGAGCCAAATTTTTGAATCTGAGACATGACACCGTCAAGATGCCACCACTCCCCTTCTTTAGGAAGAGTAAACACATCAAATGCCTGACCTTTAAATTCAAATTGCAATCTTGCAGCGTGCAAATAAGTGCGGTCAATATTTTCAGTGTTTTTACCATAAAGCAGATCCCCTAAAATTGGGCTCCCTAAGCTTTTCATCGCAACACGCAATTGATGGGTTTTACCGGTTTGTGGCTTTAAGATAAATAACCGTAAATTAGGCTCACAACTTACACTTTCAAAACGCGTAATTGCGGGGTTTTCTTTCGATTGGCAAAGTTTCCAAGCTCCATTACGAGCCTTTTGCATATCGCCGACAATCAATCCTTGTTTCTTTTTGGGCTTTTGATTGCTGAGTGCAAGGTAAGTCTTTTGGATATGGTGTTCAGAAAAAAGTCGGAAAAATTCAGCTGCACTTTCGGCATTTAGTGCCAAAATAAGTAAACCTGATGTCACTTTATCTAATCGATGAACAAGCCAAACTTGTGGCACGCCAAGCTGCTCGGCAAGCAAAGTGGTTAAACCAATTTCGCTTTGATCTTTATGCACGCTCAACCCACAAGGCTTGTAAATAATGATAAAATCATCGGTCTGATAAACAATGTCTAATTTCATAAGTGCGGTTAAAAATTAATGAATTTTGAACATATTATACTGGTTTATATTATTCCCGTGTTAATTTGGGTGGCAGTTATTTCTGTCACCTTGCGTTTGCTCGTCAAAAAACAAGCGGTTTCTGCTACGTTGTCATGGCTGATGATTATCTATCTTGTGCCACTGATTGGCGTTATTGCTTATTTAATTTTTGGTGAGATAAAACTCGGTACTCGACGAGCCAAAGTATTTCAATCATTAAAACCTAAATATACACAATGGCTTCAGCAACTGTCTGGGCAAAAAGATCTGGTCGCACATTCCCAGGATCCTCGTTATCGTGCCTTATTTAAACTAGTCCACCATCGCTTAGGTATTCCAAACATTCGAGGTAATGAATTACATATTCTTGATACACCAGAAAGCATCATCCGAAGTATCATTCGTGATATTCAACAAGCACATCATTCCATTAATATGGTGTTCTATATTTGGAGCAATGATGGCATGATTAATGAAGTGAAACAAGCCTTAGAGGAAGCCGTGCAACGTGGAGTTAAAGTTTGTCTTTTACTCGATTCCGTTGGCAGTAATGCTTTTTTGAAAAGCCCTGTTTGTAAAGAAATGCGAGAAAAAGGCATTGAAATTACCGAAGCGCTACATGTAAATTTATTCCGGATGTTCTTCAGCCGAATTGATTTACGTCAACATCGTAAAATCATCATCATTGATAATCAAATTGCCTATACAGGTAGTATGAATATGGTAGATCCGAATTTCTTCAAGCAAGATAGCAACGTAGGCAATTGGATAGACGTGATGGTGCGAATCAACGGTCCTGTTTCGCCAATTTTAAATAGCTTACATGCTTGGGATTGGGAAATTGAAACGACAGAAGAATTACCCCTGTTATTACCAAATTACCCGCTCGTGGAAATTGATGATAATGACACCCATTCTGTGCAAGTCATTGCGAGCGGTCCTGCGTTCCCAGATGACTTAATTGCGCAATCTCTTGCAACAGTTATTTATGCGGCAAAAGAAAGCATTGTGATCACATCACCTTACTTTGTGCCAAGTCACAATATTGCTGAAGCATTACGTATTGCCGCATTCCGTGGTGTTGATATCACGCTTATTTTACCTAAAAACAATGACTCCTTGATGGTTCGTTGGGCGAGTCGAACATTCTTTGATGATTTACTCGAAGCTGGCGTCAAAATTTATCATTTTGAAGCAGGGCTTCTGCATACTAAAAGTGTGTTAATCGATAATAAACTTGCACTCGTTGGTACAGTAAATATGGATTTACGTAGCTTCTTGCTTAACTTTGAAATCACTGTTGCTGTAGAAGATCGTAATTTTGCCAATGAAGTCGCTACACTTCATGAAAATTATTTAGCGAATTCTTCTGCACTCAATATGCAAGAATGGATCAATCGTCCTTTCTATCATCGAATCATAGAGCGGTTATTTTTCTTGTTTAGTCCATTACTCTAATTTTCACAATAAATACAAGAAGGGCGTACATAAGTACGCCCTTTCTTTTTATCTTTTATGATTAACGTTTTTTCACGATAAACACCAAAGCTACTAAAACAGCTGCTGTTGTCACAAATCCAGCTAAACCAGATTCTGTAAAGCCAACCACAATGTAGCCCACAGCACTTGCTGTCGCAACAGTTGCCGCATAAGGTAATTGTGTCGTGACGTGATCCATGTGGTTACATTTTGCTCCAGTTGATGACAGAATCGTTGTATCCGAAACCGGTGAACAGTGGTCGCCACATACCGCGCCAGCCATGACGGCAGATAGGCAAGGAAGTAATAACTCTGGAGCAGAGTTGGTCGCCATTGCAGCTGCGATTGGTAACATAATGCCAAATGTCCCCCAACTTGTCCCGGTTGAGAATGCCATTGCTGAACCAAGGATAAATAAAATCACAGGTAAAAATTGAACAGGAATACTGCCACTCACTAAAGAAGATAAGTATTTACCGGTTTGTGCATCACCCACCACTTTATTGATTGTCCACGCAAAGAATAGGATTGCAATTGCACCTAACATAGATTTAATACCGGCAATCCACGCCTTTCCGTATTCTTGTAAAGAAACTTGACGCTCAAGAATAATCAATAATGTTGACATAGCAACCGCACTTGAACCACCAACAACAAGCGAAATACCTACTGTTGTATTTTCAAATGCACCTAAGAGGCTAAATGGTTTTCCATCTGCCGCTAAAGCCTCACTACCCGTATGAATCATCATGAAAACAGTGACGGTAATTAAGACTAAAATCGGTAAAATTAAGTTGCGAACTTTACCTTTCACACCTTCAATGACTTCTTCTTTATAATCTCGCTCCATAGCTAATTTTTCATGACGTGCCATTGATGCAATATCAAAGGAGAAATAAGCCACAAAGAACACCATCAATAATGAGAAAATCGCATAGTAGTTCATTGAACTCATGGCAACGAATGCCCCCATCGGTGTATAAGAGGTAATAGAATATGTCGCCAATAGACCTGCCACGAGTGTAATAATGTATGCACCCCAGCTTGATACCGGCATCATGACACACATTGGTGCAGCAGTGGAGTCAAGGATATACGCTAATTTAGCACGAGAAACTTTAAAACGATCGGTTACTGGACGTGCAATGGCACCCACTGCAAGACTATGGAAATAATCATCAATAAAGGTTACAAACACTAAAGATGCCGCTAATAATTTCGCACCACGACGACCTTTAATTTTATTTTGTGCCCACTCAGCAAATGCACGGTTGCTGCCTGATACGGTTAAAAGTGCGGTCAATACGCCAAGTAAAACTAAGAAAAAGACGATATTCATATTTGAATTCATGCCTTCTTCGCTACTATAAACTAATGCCACAACATTATCTTTTAAATAAATAAGTGCATTCAATGGGTTGAAATCAACCAACATTAACGCACCGACAATAATCCCTGCACTGAGGGAGACCAAAACCCGACGAGTTGCAATTGCTAAAATAATCGCAAGTAATGCGGGTATAATTGAATAAATAGATGAAGAATAATCGACTAGTTCCATTAAGTTATACCTAATAATTTAATGGAGACAACGGCAAGAAAAGACACAATGATGACCAGACCGAACCGTAGCGCTCCATAGTTAACACACAAAAACTATGACAGTCACGTTCCTTTCGAAGACGTGACCAACCGAATAAGATGACGCCTATTCGATTTCGGCAATCATTCCTTTCCTTTCCCTTCAACGCTATCCACTCTAGGAAAATACTTATAATGACCGCACCTCTACTGTTGTATAGGATGTGGAAAGATTACATTAAAACGAATAACATTACCAATAAAATCTTATCATCTTAGATAAAATTTTCTTTTTTTCAAAAAAGTTACATGTATTGTTAACATTTTATGAACTATTATTACAATAAATACTCAATTACAAAGTAGGGAATATTTATCGTTATTGTCATAATGAAGTCTGACCAATTAATTTTGAGTTTTAATTGCAAGGTTTAATATTTACCTAACTTCTACTTTTCGTTATTATAGCTAACAGAGATAAATTAAATATTCACACATCATATAGGGGTTATTTATGAATGAATTGACAAAAGGTTTAACAAATCTTCGAAGTTTACGTGCTGCGGTACGTGATTTAACATTAGAGCAAGCAGAGAGCTCACTTTTAAAATTACAAACTGCAATTGAAGAAAAGCGTGCTCAAGCCGCGGAAATTGAACAAGCAGAACAAGAACGTCGAGCACGTATTGCAAAATATAAAGAATTAATTAAACAAGAAGGCATCACTGCTGAAGAATTAACTGCAATTATTGGTGCTGCACCTTCTTCAATTCGTAAAAAACGTGAACCTCGTCCAGCAAAATACAAATATACTGATGAAACTGGTCAAGAGAGAACATGGACTGGCCAAGGTCGTACACCTCGTGTGATTCAAAAGGCCTTAGATAAAGGTGTTTCTTTAGCTTCTTTTGAAATCTAATTTTATTATCGACTATGTAGAACCCATTTTTATGGGTTCTCTTTTTTTATTTACCTGGCAAAACATTCATTATGTTAGAAAAGAAAATATTACTGACCGACTGTCCTGATGATAAAGGCTTAATCGCTAAAATCACCAACATTTGTTACAAACATCAATTAAATATCCTCCACAATAATGAGTTCGTTGATTTTGAAACGAAACATTTCTTTATGCGTACTGAATTGGAAGGCATTTTTAATGAAGAAACCTTGTTAGCTGACTTAAATTATAGTTTGCCGGCTGGGACAAATTGCCACCTAATCAGCGCAAAACGTAAACGTATCGTGATTTTAGTCACCAAAGAAGCACACTGCTTAGGTGATATTTTAATGAAAAATTATTACGGTGCGTTAGACGTAGAAATTGCGGCAGTAATTGGAAATCACGATAATTTACGCGAATTAGTTGAACGCTTTGATATTCCATTCCATTGTGTCAGCCATGAAGGACTCACGCGCGTGGAACACGATAAATTGCTCGCTGAAAAAATTGATGAATATGCACCTGATTATATTGTTTTAGCTAAATATATGCGTGTATTAAATCCTGAATTCGTGGCGCGTTATCCAAATCGTGTGATTAATATTCACCATTCATTCTTACCCGCATTTATTGGGGCAAAACCTTATCAACAAGCCTATGAGCGCGGCGTAAAAATCATTGGTGCAACGGCTCACTTTATTAATAATGAATTAGATCAAGGCCCGATCATCATGCAAAACGTGATTAACGTAGACCACACCTACTCTGCCGATGCCATGATGCGTGCAGGCCGTGATGTCGAAAAAACCGTATTAAGCCGTGCACTCGATCTTGCCTTACACGATCGTATTTTTGTCTATAAAAACAAAACGGTGGTCTTGTAATGAAAGCTATCACCTTAGAGCCGATTTCCCGTATTGAAGGTGAAATCAACTTACCGGGTTCGAAAAGTTTATCGAACCGTGCATTATTATTAGCGGCATTAGCTAAAGGCACCACAACGGTTACTAACTTGTTAGACAGTGATGACATTCGTCATATGCTAAATGCCCTTAAAACTTTAGGGGTTAATTACCAGCTTTCTGAAGACAAAACTTGCTGTGAAGTTGAAGGCTTAGGTGGTGCATTTCAGGTTGAAAATGGCTTGTCGCTGTTTCTCGGTAATGCCGGTACAGCCATGCGTCCTTTAACGGCTGCGCTTTGTTTAAAAGGTAACACTGAAGGCGAAGTCATTTTGACCGGTGAGCCTCGAATGAAAGAACGCCCAATCAAACATTTAGTTGATGCACTTCTTCAAGCGGGGGCTAATGTTCGTTATTTAGAAAATGACGGTTACCCACCAGTTGCGATTCGTAATCAAGGGATTAAAGGTGGCGTGATTACAATTGACGGTTCAATTTCTTCTCAATTTTTGACCGCACTTTTAATGGCAGCGCCTCTTGCTGAAGGCGATTTAGATATCCATATTGTGGGTGATTTAGTTTCAAAACCTTATATTGATATCACCCTCGCGATGATGAAAGATTTTGGTATTTCAGTTGAAAATCAACATTATCAAGTGTTTAAGGTGAAAGGTAACCAATCCTATGTCTCACCTAGCAAATATATGGTAGAAGGTGATGCTTCATCCGCCTCTTATTTCCTTGCCGCTGCCGCGATTAAAGGCAACGTAAAAGTGACGGGAATTGGTAAGCATTCCATTCAAGGCGACCGCCTATTTGCCGATGTGCTAGAAAAAATGGGCGCAAAAATCACTTGGGGTGATGATTTTATTCAAGCAGAACAAGCTGAACTCCATGGCATTGATATGGATATGAACCACATTCCTGATGCCGCCATGACGATTGCTACAACTGCCTTATTTGCAAAGGGTGAAACCGTTATTCGCAATATTTATAACTGGCGAGTGAAAGAGACCGATCGCCTTGCCGCTATGGCGACTGAATTACGAAAAGTCGGTGCAGAAGTTGAAGAAGGTGAAGATTTTATTCGCATTCAACCGCTTGCTCTTTCTCAATTTAAGCATGCTGAAATTGAGACCTATAACGATCATCGTATGGCAATGTGCTTTGCGTTGATTGCGTTATCGGATACCCCCGTCACGATTTTAGATCCCAAATGTACGGCTAAAACGTTCCCAACATTCTTCGATGAATTTGAGAAGTTAAGTATTCGAAACTAATTGCTAAAATAACAAAAGGCGAACCTATTGAAGTTCGCCTTTTTCTTTTTTAAAACACTGTCAAAAATGACCGCACTTTTCACTACTTTGCTGAATTTGGAATTTTATGACGAATCGCCCAATAAATAGCTAAAGCTAATATACCACAGGCTAAAATCACTAAAGCGGTTGAATAGAAAATATTGCCGATACCTACTAACGGAGATACTACACCACCTAAAAAGAAAGGTGCAAAACCTAACAACGCAGATGCACTACCTGCATATTGACGTTCACTTTCCATGGCTAAAGAAGAAATAGCCGGGAAAGCAACGCCCATTAATAACAACATAGTAAAGAAACCAATTTCAACAAATAACCAGTGTGGCTGAATAATTAATACGGCAATGGTATAAAGTGCATCCACCACAAAAGCAAAAACACCAATCGCTAAAGCCTTACGATTTGGCAATTTACCGCCAACATTTGCCCCGATAACTAACGCCGCCCCATTTGCACCAAAACATAAACTAAAGATAAATGCACTTAACCCGTAGAAACTTTGAAAAATAAATGGCGAAGCCGCAATATAGGCGAACATGGAACCAAGCAAGAAACTTTGAATTCCTACATAGCTCATAAATAAGCGATTTTTGATAATCACACCAAACGTCAAAAAGGTGGAAAATATTGAACCTTGTAAGCGATTTTCGACATTCAAACTTTCTTTTAAACGGAAACAGAAAAGCAAAACAATCACCCCAATCAAAGCAAGGAAAAGAAATACGCCTTTCCAACTGATGTATTCCAACAATAAACTACCAAGGATTGGTGAAATAATTGGGGCGAGTCCGTTAATTGTCATTAATAAACCAAAGAAACGAGTCATTTCACGTCCACGATAAAGATCCGTTGCGACTGCACGAGAAATAACCACACTTCCTGCTGAAGAAAGTCCTTGAATCACACGTAGGACAATCATCGCTTCAATATTTGGTGCATAAACGATTAAGGCCGTGCTGATAATATAAATCACCAATGAAATAATAAGCGGAATTTTTCGCCCAAATTTGTCGCTAAGAGGCCCTAAAAGTAACTGTCCTACCGCCAGACCAATCATAGCTGTGGTAAGAGTAAGTTGTGTCATTGAGGCACTTGTTTCAAAAAAACTCGCGAGTTGTGGCAATGAAGGTAAATAAAGATCCACCACAAACGGTCCAAATGCTGAAAGGACACCGAGTAATAAAACAAGAAAAAGTTTTGAATTTGCTTTCGCCATGAAAATCCTCAAGAAAAATAAAAATCGAAATAAAAATGAAAGGGCAGATTTTAACTTATATCAGTACAATTAATAAACAAAAAAGCACCGAATACTCGGTGCTTTTTGTTATTTCTGAATAGAAGATAAAAATTCTTTACGAGTTTCGCGATCTTCTAAAAAGGCCCCACCATAGGCTGATGTCACTGTATAACTGTGAGTATCTTTTACCCCGCGCGCTTTCACACAAAAATGCGTCGCTTTCACATAAACGGCTACATCATCAGTTTCTAAAATGGTTTGAAATGCTGTTAAAAGCTGTTCGGTTAAACGCTCTTGTACTTGTGGGCGTTGCGCAAAAAACGCCACAATGCGATTGATTTTAGACAAGCCAATTACCCAATCTTTTGGATAATATGCAACGGCGACATTGCCATCAATCGTCACAAAATGATGTTCACAAGTACTGGTCAACGTGATGTCATTCACTTGCACCATTTCGCTCACTTTCATTTGGTTTTTGATTTTCGTCATTTTCGGGAAATTGGCGTAGTCCATTCCACTGAAAATTTCATCAATAAACATTTTAGCTAAACGACTTGGCGTTTCTTCTAAGCTATCATCACGCAGATCTAACCCAATCAATTTCATCACTTCACGCATATGCGAAGCAATCGCCGTACGGCGCTCATCTTTACATTGAGTCAGATCAATCATTGGTGTTTCGATGCCTTTGGCTACCAAGGCTCGGCGGACATTTTCCGCATCAGGTGAAATCGCGTCCATTCACTTTCCATTTATAAAAAAATAATGCGACATTTTAACAAAAGATGAATTATTCGTAAAATGCGAAAAATCACCCTAATTTATTAATTTCCTTCATATTGTATTTCGGGCTACAATATATCCACTTTTATTTCGCTTAACCCAAAGGATTGATTATGTTGCCACTTGAAGATGCCTTGGCGCAAATGCTCAACCAACTTCCCTTCCCAACAAAAACTGAAACACTGGCTTTAACTGAAGCCGCAGATCGAGTGTGTGCGGAAGATGTGATTTCTCCGATTAACGTGCCTTCTTTTGATAATTCCGCGATGGACGGTTATGCGGTTCGTTTAGCTGATTTACAGCAATCTATGACACTTTCTGTTGCGGGAAAATCCTTTGCGGGTAATCCGTTTCAAGGGGAATGGGTAGAGCAAAGTGCGGTCAGAATTATGACGGGTGCAATGATTCCTGAAGGTGCTGATGCGGTAGTGATGCAAGAAGATGTCACCGTCAATGAAGATGGTTCTGTTACCTTTTCTACCTTACCTAAAGCCAATCAAAATATTCGCCGCATTGGTGAAGATGTAAAAAAAGGCGATGTGGTATTACATCAAGGCGATGAGTTAAATGCCGTATCTTTACCTTTACTTGCTTCATTAGGCATTCCTGAAGTCAAAGCTTATCCTCGCTTAAAAGTGGCTGTGCTTTCAACCGGTGACGAATTAGTTCCTGTCGGCCAACCGTTACAAGCGGGACAAATTTACGATACCAACCGTTTCACCGTGAAATTAATGCTAGAAAAATTAAATTGTGATGTGCTCGACTTTGGTATTCTGCCTGATAACCAAGCCGAATTTGAAGCGGCTTTTGTGAAAGCACAAGCGCAAGCTGATCTTGTTATCACGAGCGGTGGCGTTTCGGTGGGTGAAGCTGACTTCACTAAAACTGTTTTAGAAAAAGTCGGTCAAGTGAACTTCTGGAAAATCGCAATGAAACCCGGCAAGCCATTTGCTTTCGGTAAATTAGAAAATGCTTGGTTCTGCGGTTTACCTGGCAATCCCGTTTCTGCATTAGTGACATTCTATCAATTAGTTCAACCGGCTATCGCCAAATTAAGCGGTAAAAAACACCCGAAAAAACAACCGCACTTTCAAGCGATTGCCCAAACTAATTTGAAAAAATCACCAGGACGTTTAGATTTCCAACGTGGTTTCTATCAAATCAATGAAAATGGTCAACTCGAAGTGCAACCTGTGGGTTTCCAAGGCTCGCATTTATTCAGTTCTTTTGTGAAAAGTAACTGTTTTATTCGCCTCGAAAAAGATCGCGGCAATGTCGCTGCGGGCGAAATCGTCACCATTGAACCGTTTAATCACCTATTGGGGCAATAATGGCTGAATTAAGCTACGAAGAAGAACTGCGTTATAATCGCCAAATTATCTTAAAAGCGGTCGATTTTGACGGACAAGAAAAGCTGAAAGACAGCCGAATGTTAATTGTCGGCCTGGGCGGTTTAGGCTGTGCTGCAAGCCAATATCTTGCAGCCGCTGGCGTGGGTCATTTAACCTTATTGGATTTCGACACCGTATCGCTTTCTAATTTGCAACGTCAGGTGTTGCATACCGATAGCCGATTAAATATGCCTAAAGTGGAATCGGCAAAAATTGCGTTACAACAGATTAATCCTCACGTCGAAATTGAAACCATCAATGCACAACTTTCCGAAGAAAAACTCGCGGAAATCATACCGCACTTTGATGTGGTACTCGATTGTACCGATAACGTGGATATTCGTAATGCGCTCGATCGTGGTTGTGAGAAAGCGAAGATTCCGCTAATTTCAGGTGCGGCGATTCGTTTAGAAGGACAAGTTTCTGTCTTTACTTACGAACCCCATACGCCAACCTATCGCCAACTCAGCCAACTTTTTGGACAAAATGTTTTAAGTTGTGTAGAAGCAGGCGTACTGGCGCCAATTGTAGGGATTGTGGGTTCAATTCAAGCCTTAGAAGCGCTCAAAGTGCGGTTAAAAATCGGTTCAAATTTATGTGGACGCTTGTTGTTGATCGATGGATTAACCATGCGTATCCGAGAAATGAAATTGCCTGTTTAACTTTCTCTTAACATTTGGGCTGATATAAAGTTTATCTAAACGAATCATTATGATGACTTATCATTGAAAAAAACTATGGGTAATATTATCTTTGAATGTTTTTTCCGTTTATTTTTTGAAGGATTATTTGAATTTCTATTCAATAAATATCCCAAATTAAGTTGGAGATTATGGTGTGCATTTTCCCTACTATTTGGTTTATATTTCTTTACCTTCCTTAATATAGACAAGTCTACTTGGATAATTTGTTTATTAGCCATCATTTCAGGTGGGCTTACGATGCTTATTAGTATAGCCTTCGTTTTTTTAATTGAAAAATTGATATTGAGGGAAAAATAAGTGCTATAAATTGACTTTATTCTTCCATCTTAACGCGCAAATTATCCAAAATAATTATCTCTTCCCTCGTGCATTACTAAAAAACAAATGTTATTATTTTGCTCGACAATTCATTTGTCTTATATCGCAAGTTTTGTGTATAGGAAAATGGCAGACACTTCAAAAATCTCTTCATTTTATACCGCACTTGCAAATCATTATTTCAGTTTAAGGATTAACTCACTCATGAAAGAGATTTTGCAACAATTCAAACAAAATTATCTGATTAAATACTGGAATCCTGTTGCCGCAGTTATTGCTGCGGGGCTCATTTCAGCTTATTACTTTGGGGTAACTGGCACTTATTGGGCGGTTACGGGGGAATTTACCCGTTGGGGCGGTCATGCTTTACAAGCACTAGGCATCGATGTGTCCGACTGGAGCTATTATAAAATTATCGGTATGCAAGGTACGATCTTCACCCGTATTGATGGCGTGATGATTTTAGGTATGTTCGCGGGTTGTATTTCTGCCGCACTTTGGGCAAACAACGTAAAATGGCGTAATCAACCACACAAACGTCGTATTGTTCAAGCCCTCATTGGTGGTGCATTAGCGGGGTTTGGTGCACGTTTAGCGATGGGTTGTAACCTTGCATCTCTCTTCACCGGTATTCCACAATTTTCTGTCCACGCTTGGTTCTTCACGATTGCGACAGCCATTGGCACTTACGCGGGGGTAAAAGTCACCTTACTTCCGATATTTCGCGTGAAATTAGAATTGAAAAAAGGCGCGGCAAAATTACAAGAAACGGATCCCAAACAAGCGACTCGTCGTTTTTGGATTGGTATGATGGTCTTTTTTGCTTACCTAATTGCTTCACTTTATGTGATGACAAACTCCATCAAACTGGGTTTTGCGATGCTTTGTGGATTAGCTTTCGGCTTATTAATTGAACGTGCTCAAATCTGTTTTACTTCTGCCTTTCGTGATTTATGGGTAACGGGCCGTGCTTATATGGCAAAAGCCATCATCTTCGGTATTCTTGTGGGTACGCTTGGCGTATTCAGCTACATTCAATTAGGCGTGCCAGCCAAAATCATGTGGGCGGGTCCAAATGCAATTATCGGTGGTTTATTATTTGGCTTCGGTATTGTGTTAGCCGGCGGATGTGAAACCGGTTGGATGTATCGTTCAATGGAAGGCCAAGTTCACTTTATGTGGGTAGGCGTGGGTAATGTTGTTGGCTCAACCTATTTAGCCTACGCATGGGACGATCTTGCCCCTGTGCTTGCGTTAGATTACGAAAAACTTAACTTATTGAAATCCTTTGGCCCTGTTGGCGGTTTATTAGTGAATTACGGCTTGCTTATTGTTTGCTTAATCGCTGTCGTTTGGTGGGAACGCCACTTCTTGAAAAAAGCCAAAGCAAAAATTGCGGCAGTGAATCCACAAGCTTGTGGTTGCTAATTAAATATTAACGAATTCATTCAAAAAAGAGGATATTATTATGGCATTTACCGTTGTTCAAAAATTAGATAAAGATCCAAAAGACATCACCCCAGATTACACGTTAGATACGCTAGGTGAACCTTGCCCATATCCAGCGATCGTGATGCTCGAAACCATGCCACAATTACAAAAAGGCGAAATTTTAGAGCTATTAAGTGACTGTGCCCAATCTATCAACAACATTCCTGTTGATACGAAAAACCACGGTTACACACTATTAAGCGTAGAACAAGATGGCACCAAATTACGCTATTTGATTCAACGTTAATGTAAAAAAGTGCGGTCAATTTTGACCGCACTTTTATATTTTTTTAGTAAGACACATCGGATAAAAAACAACCCCATTTTTACTGTCAGCGCTTATATTGAATCCTATTCATAATACTCATATTGATAAGTCTTTTTGGTTTTCCATGCCCCATCTTTGTTATAGATTATCTCTTCAATAACATTGCCATGTTTATCAAATTGGTATGATACGGTTACCCAGTTGATGCGTTTTCCAACACTAAAAATTTCACTTTTTAATAAGCGATGATCTTTATCAAAATAATTTTTCACACTATTGATAAAAACGTTTAAAGATTCGGTAAATGAACCATCATTTTCGTAATGATAAGTATCACAATCCCTTTCTACATTATTTTCAATACGGCATATTTTACTCAGTTTACCATTTTCATAATCGTATTTTTTTATATCTGATGTTGTTTTATTCTCTACATCATACTCTTGAGTTTTGAGCAAAGTACCCGCTTTATCATAAAAACGTTCTTTATATGATGATGAAAAATCAGGTATGTTCTTATATTCTACAAACTGCACGACACCACTACCATCTGGGTTATCTACATAACGATAAAATGCGCTAAAAGTTTTCAGCTCAGGATTGGTTTCAGTTACATTGTCATCTTGAATTTCCAATAATCGATTCTGAGCATCATACTTATAGTGACGCATTGTGATTTTTTCTTTGTCAAAAAGAACGCCCTGCTCCTTTTCTTTAATTAAAAAACCTTGTTCATTATAGAAGACATCCAGATAACTTATACTTCGATTATCTGGTAAGGCTGAATTACCTTCTTCCTTAGATTTAATTGATTTCACTTTTCCTTGTAAGTGATGCTTTGCCCAATCATTCTCAATTGGAAATAGTGCTAAAGTAGAAGTTGAAAAAGAAAAAAGGAATAGAAAAAGGATGTGCTTATTCATGAAAATCTCTAAAAAAATAAAATGCTGAATGATTTTAAATAATTATGAGAAAAACTCAATAGACAAAAAACCGCACTTTAATCTCTCAAAGTGCGGTCAGTTTTACTTCAGTTTTTGCTTATTTGTTTAATGCAGTAAGAATGTCATCAACACGTTCTTTTGCATCACCAAAGAGCATTTGAGTGTTTTCTTTGAAGAATAATGGGTTTTGAACGCCTGCGTAACCTACCGCCATAGAGCGTTTGAATACGATAACGTTTTGAGCTTTCCATACTTCTAACACTGGCATACCTGCGATTGGGCTGTTTGGATCTTCCATTGCAGCTGGGTTTACAGTGTCATTTGCACCGATCACCAATACCACATCAGTATCCGCGAAATCGTCATTGATTTCATCCATTTCAAGCACGATGTCATAAGGCACTTTCGCTTCCGCTAAAAGTACGTTCATATGACCCGGTAAACGACCTGCAACAGGGTGAATACCAAAACGCACGTTAATGCCACGCTCACGCAATTTCGCCGTAATCTCAGCTACTGGATATTGCGCTTGTGCTACCGCCATACCATATCCTGGCGTGATGATCACAGAGCTTGCATTTTTAAGTAATTCAGCCACTTCTTCTGCAGTCGTTTCACGGTGTTCACCTTGTTCTTCATCAGAAGATACTTGAACATCATTACCAAAACCACCTGCGATAACGCTGATAAATGAGCGGTTCATCGCTTTACACATAATGTAAGAAAGAATCGCACCAGAAGAACCCACTAATGCACCGGTGACGATAAGCAAGTCATTGCTCAACATGAAACCCGCTGCAGCCGCTGCCCAACCAGAATAAGAGTTAAGCATTGAAACCACAACCGGCATATCCGCACCACCAATAGATGCCACTAGGTGCCAACCGAATGCAAGTGCAATCGCTGTCATGAGTAACACTGGGAAGATACTATCTGGATTATTTAAGAAGGCTATCATCAATAAAGCAGATACTACTAACGCTGCTAAATTTAATTTATGGCGATGTGGCAACATTAACGCTTTTGAATTGATTTTGCCGCTTAATTTACCGAATGCGACGATAGAACCCGTGAATGTTACCGCACCGATGAAGATCCCTAAGAATACTTCAACGTTATGGATATTCATTAACACAGGGTCAGTTTCGAGTGTTAAGCCGTAGCTGTTAAAGCCTACGAGCACTGCTGCTAAACCTACAAAGCTGTGAAGGATCGCAACGAGTTCAGGCATTTCAGTCATTTCAACTTTTAATGCGCGTTGAACACCAATCACGCCACCGATGATCATCGCAATAATGATCCATAATGTACCTTCTGATTGCGGGCCGAAAATGGTTGCAACAAGGGCTATTGTCATACCGACAATACCATACCAACAACCAGCTTTTGCCGTTTCATGTTTAGAAAGACCGGCTAAGCTCATAATGAAAAGTAATGCAGCGATAATATAGGCTGCTTGTACTAAACCTTCAGACATCGTCTTCTCCTTAACCTTTTCTAAACATCGCCAACATACGTTGGGTTACACGGAAACCACCAAAGATGTTGATGCTTGCCACCAAGATTGCCACAAAGGCTAATGCATCAATAAAGAAGTTGCCTGTTGGTTGTCTAATTTGTAGTAATGCACCCACAATGATGATACCTGAAATCGCATTGGTTACCGCCATAAGTGGAGTGTGTAAAGCGTGGCTAACGTTCCAAACCACGTAGTAACCGACTACACAAGCCAATACGAATACGGTGAAGTGAGAAAGGAATGCAGCAGGCGCCACAGACGCAAGCCAGAGGAATAACACACCTACACCTGCCATCACACCGTATTTGATGCGAGGATCTGCTGGTTTTTCCTCCTCTTTTTTAACCGCACTTTGTGCTGCTTTCGCATCTTGTTTTGGTTGTGCTGACACTTGGATTTGCGCTGGTGGAATTTCTTCACCATCACGAACCACTGTCACACCGCGTAATACCACATCTTCAAAATCGATATTGATCTTGCCGTCTTTTTCTTTACAAAGTAGTTTTAATAAATTAACTAAGTTTGTACCGTAAAGTTGGGAAGATTGTGTTGGTAAACGGCTTGGGAAATCGGTGTAACCAATCACTTTCACTTGGTTCTCAGTGGTGACCACTTTGCCAGCTTCAGTGTAAGCACAGTTACCGCCTGTTGCTGCGGCTAAGTCCACCACCACAGAACCCGGTTTCATGGAATCAACCATTTCTTTTGTGATTAAGCGAGGGGCTGGTTTACCCGGAATCGCTGCAGTGGTAATAATGATATCCACTTCTTTCGCTTGTTCCGCATAAAGCTCCATCGCACGACGGTTAAATTCTTCTGACATTACTTTCGCGTAACCATCGCCACTACCGCCTTCTTCTTTGAAATCAATTTCTAAGAAAGACGCGCCCATACTTTGTACTTGTTCTTTTACTTCAGGACGAGAGTCAAAAGCACGTACAATCGCTCCAAGGCTATTCGCTGCACCAATAGCAGCAAGACCTGCAACACCCGCACCAATAACTAACACTTTTGCCGGTGGTACTTTACCTGCTGCAGTAATTTGTCCGGTGAAGAAACTACCAAATTCATGAGCTGCTTCAATCACCGCACGATAACCAGAAATATTCGCCATAGAGCTTAATGCGTCAAGCGCTTGTGCACGGGAAATACGTGGCACAGAATCCATCGCTAATACATTAATTTTTTTCGACGTGAGTTTTTTCATTAAATCCGGATTTTGTGCGCGCCAAATGAAGCTCACAAGTGTTGCACCTTCCTTCATTTGATCAATTTCTGCATCCGTTGGTGGATTCACTTTAAAAATCACATCCGAATGCCACACTTCTGAACTTGAGCCAATTTTTGCGCCGGCGTCGATAAATGCTTGGTCTTCAAAACTTGCTTTGAATCCCGCATCGTGTTCTACGATGACGTCAAAGCCCAGTTTTAAGATCTGCTGAACCGTTTTTGGCGTCGCCGCCACACGATTTTCGCTATCAAGCAGTTCTCTAGGTACACCAATTAACATAAATGTTTCCCTCTGGTTGATGAAATTTCAGACAAACTCACGCCTGTCCCTGTCTCTTAAATGACAAAAAGTCATGCGACGGTAAATGTATCACTTATTAAGGTTATTTGGGGAATTTTTTTAACTGGTTTTACAAGATATTGTGATAGGGATCATAAAAGAATCGAGATAAATGTGAGCTGTGTTTAACTTTTAACCTAACGCAATGATTATTCATCAGAAACTGACTAATCAAAAATAGATAAAAAACAGACCGCACTTAGATACGAAGGAAATAAAAAGCCCGATATGATTATCGGGCTTATGTTTAATTGGTTCCACCAACGGTGATTTCATCTATTTTCAAGGCTGGCTGACCAACGCCGACCGGCACGCTTTGGCCATCTTTGCCGCATACACCAATACCAAGATCTAAATCGGTTTTATCTGCGACCATGGAAACTTTTTGCATCACATCGATACCGCTACCAATCAACGTTGCACCTTTAACGGGTTTCGTGATTTTACCTTTTTCAATGAGATAAGCTTCAGAAGTTGAGAACACAAATTTACCTGAGGTAATATCCACTTGCCCACCACCAAAGTGCGGTGCATAAATACCGCGATCCACAGAAGCAATTAAATCGTCAAATTTGCTTTGCCCCGCTAACATATAGGTATTCGTCATTCGAGGCATTGGTAAATGCGCATAAGATTCACGACGGCCATTCCCCGTTGGTTTCACGCCCATTAATCGTGCATTGAGTTTATCTTGCATGTAGCCTTGCAAAATTCCATCTTTGATTAAAACGTTACACTGACTTGGTACACCTTCATCATCAATGGTTAAAGAACCACGGCGGTTTTGTAATGTACCGTCATCCACAATCGTACATAATGGCGACGTCACTAACTCACCAATTTTACCCGTAAATAAGGAACTTTCTTTACGGTTGAAATCCCCTTCTAAACCGTGTCCTACTGCTTCATGAAGCAACACACCGGGCCAGCCGGCTCCCAATACCACCGGCATTAATCCTGCTGGTGCCGCGACTGCACTTAGATTCACAAGAGCTTGACGAACGGCTTCTTTTGCAAAATTAACGGCACGAATATCCCCATTTACTACTTCAAAGAACCAATCTAAGCCAAAGCGTCCACCTGAACCACAACTACCCCGCTCACGTTTACCATCTTCTTCCACGAGAACCGAAATGGATAAACGCACAAGCGGGCGAATATCTGCGGCAAGTGTACCATCTGTTGCGACCACTAATACTTCTTCATAAATTGAACTTAATGCAGCTGAGACACGAGTGACACGAGGATCTTCAGCTCGAGCCGTGCGATCCACGAGGTGCAATAACTCGATCTTTTTCTCTTTGCTTAAACTTTCTAACGGATTAATCGCCGCATAACGCTGAACTGCATTCACCGCATTAAATGCTTGAGGCGAAATTAAATTGCCTTCTTTAATTTGTGCGATACCTTTTACGGCCTCTGCACATTGTTGTAATGACGCTAAATTGATTTGGTCAGAATACGCAAAGCCTGTTTTCTCGCCAGAAACTGCGCGTACACCAACACCGCGATCAATATGAAAGCCACCTTCTTTAATAATGCTGTCTTCTAATACCCAGCTTTCATCTTGGCTTAATTGAAAATAAAGATCTGCATAATCAATATGACGATGTGACATCACATCAAAAATATTAAGCAATGATTGATGAGATAAATTGCTTGGTGCAAGTAAGGTATCTGAAACCTGTTTTAACATTTGTTCTCCGAAATTTATAAAAATTAATTCTGCTAAATCTCCCCTCGCCCCTCTTTGCTAAATAGGGGGATAGTTTTTGACTAACCTAAATTATCCAATCCAAATTGGTATAAGGCATTTTTCTTATAACCATAAAGTTCTGCCACAATCGCCGCAGCCTTTTTTAAAGGAAGTTCTTTAGCAATCAAAGTGAGTGCTTTAATTGCCTGTGGTGAAAATTCGTCACTATCTTCTGATTTTGGTTTACCTTCCACAATTAACACCATCTCACCTTTCGTGCGATTCGGATCTTCACTTAACCATTGACGAAGATCACTTAATTTATCTCCTGCAATGGTTTCCCACGTTTTCGTAATTTCACGGGCAAGCACAACATAACGATCACCCCCTAATACATCTTGCATATCAGCAAGGGTATCTAAAATACGGTGGGTTGATTCATAGAAGATTAAAGTGCGGCCTTCTTCCGCAACGTTTTCTAACTTATCCTTACGCGCTTTGGTTTTCGCAGGTAAAAAACCTTCAAAGCAAAAACGGTCAGATGCGATGCCCGATGCACATAATGCCGTAATTGCCGCACAAGCACCGGGTAGTGGCACCACTTTAATGCCTGCCTCACGACATTGACGCACCAAATGAAAACCTGGATCGCTAATTAAAGGGGTTCCCGCATCTGAAATTAATGCAATATTCGTACCTTGTTTTAGCTTTTCTACCAAAATATGAGCTTTTTCTTGTTCATTGTGATCATGCAAAGCGAAAAAAGGCTTTTTGATACCATAATGACTAAGCAATAAACCACTGTGGCGCGTATCTTCCGCGGCAATTAAATCCACTTGCGAAAAAGTCTCTAAAGCACGTTGTGTAATATCTTGTAAATTCCCGATTGGCGTAGCGACAATATATAAAATTCCGGTTAAATCATTCATTTTTGTTTGCTTTTACATTGTGAGATAAGTAAGATCGCCCATTATTGATTTATTCATTATGGAGCGAATATGTCTATTCTATTACAAGGCGGTCGTTTTAAAAAACGTTTAATGCCAATTTTATTGTCTGTTGCGTTAGCAGGTTGTTCTAACTTATTTGGCAGCAGCTTTACCCAAACATTACAGCGTGATGCCAATGCGAGTTCTGAATTTTATATAAACAAATTAGGGCAAACACAGGATAAAGAAGATCAACAAACTTACAAACTCTTAGCGGCGCGTGTATTAATTTCTGAAAATAAAGTACCCCAAGCGGAAGAGCTATTAACGGAGTTAGTTGACTTAAACGAAGCACAACAATTAGATCGTACGTTAATTGAAGCCCACATCGCCGCAGCAAAAGGCAATAATGATGTTGCTGAAGGTAAATTGCGTGCACTCGATCTGACTAAATTAAGTCCATCACAAAAATCTCGTTATTACGAAACCTTTGCTCAAACAGCTGAAAATCGTAAAGACGTGATTGAAGCGGTGAAAGCGCGTATCAAAATGGATGAAAACTTAACAGACATGCAACGTCGTAAAGATAATGTTGATAAAACTTGGTCGTTACTCCGTTCTGCAAATACTGCTGTTATCAATAATGCCTCAGATGAAGGTAGCGTGGCATTAGGCGGTTGGCTTGCCTTAATTAAAGCCTATAATGACAATATTCGTCAGCCGGTACAATTAAGTCAAGCGTTACAAAGCTGGAAATCCGCTTATCCAAATCACGTTGCGTCAACCTTTTTCCCTAAAGAGCTAGAAAGCTTGTTGAATTTCCAACAAACGAATTTAGCTCAAATTGGTTTAGTCTTACCTTTAAGCGGTGATGGCCAAATTTTAGGTACAACGATTCAATCAGGTTTCAATGATGCAAAAGGTGATTCAACCATTCCAGTACAAGTGTTTGACTCATCAACGACCCCGATTAATGACATTCTTGCACAAGCAAAAGCATCGGGTATTAAAGCGTTAGTAGGTCCATTACTTAAACAAAACGTCGATGCCATCATTGCGAATCCAAGTGCTGTGCAAGGCATGGATGTACTCACATTAAATGCCACAGCAAATACACAAGCGATTAACAAAGTCTGTTATTACGGTTTATCGCCGGAAGATGAAGCAGAATCTGCGGCGAACAAAATGTGGAAAGATGGTGTTCGTAACCCAATTGTGGCAATGCCGCAAAATGATTTAGGACAACGTGTGGGTAATGCGTTCAACGTACGTTGGCAACGTTTAGCAGGTACAGATGCGAATATTCGCTACTATAACTTACCGGCTGATATTACCTACTTCTTCCAAGGTGCGCCGCAAGATACAAGTGCACTTTATGTCATCTCTTCACCAGATGAATTGGCTGAAATCAAAGGTTATTTAGATACCAGCAATCCGAATGTCCGTATCTATGCAAGCTCTCGTTCTAACGCGGCAAGTAATACACCGGAATACTATGCAAAAATGAATGGCGTTCAATTTAGCGATATTCCATTCTTTAAACAAAGCGATTCTTCACAATATCAAAAAGTGGCTGGCTCAACCGGTGGTGAATTCCAATTAATGCGTTTATATGCAATGGGTTCTGATGCATGGTTGCTCATCAATCACTTTAATGAATTACGCCAAGTACCAGGTTATACCTTAAGCGGTTTAACCGGTCAGCTTAGCGCGGATTCAAACTGTGATGTGGACCGCGATATGACATGGTATCAAGTACAAGATGGTAACGTGGTAGCGGTTGCGAACTAATCCATGTTTTCATTAAAACGTCAACAAGGGGCGGGCTTTGAACATCAAGCCCGCCTTTTCTTAGAGGCTAAGGGGCTTAAATTCATCGCAGCGAATCAACATTTTAAATGCGGTGAATTAGATCTCATTATGCAAGACGGGCAAACCATTGTATTTGTTGAAGTTCGTCAACGATCCAGCTCAGCATTCGGATCCGCTGTTGAAAGTGTGGATTGGCAAAAGCAACAAAAATGGCTAAATGCCGCAAATTTATGGCTTGCCCAACGCAACCTAAGCCTTGAAGATGCGGATTGTCGTTTTGATCTTATCGCCTTTGGAAAAACCGCCAGTGATATCCAATGGATTCCTAATTTTCTCGATTAACCTTTTCCGATTATGTTACAAAAAGTTAAAGATATTTATAGCGAAAGTATTCAGATTCAAATCTCTGCTTCGAGTCTATTATCAGAAAATATTGCAACAGCCACACAAATGGTGATGCAATGTTTGTTAAGTGGTCATAAAGTGATTGCCTGTGGTGTCGCTCGCTCTTACGCGAATGCGCAATTCTTAGTGTCAAATTTGCTTAATCGTTATGATTTTGAGCGCCCTAGTTTGCCATCCGTACACCTTAGCCTTGAAAGTGCGGTCGGTTCTTCACTGGTTTTTGATCAACCTATCGATCAACTGTATCAGCATCAATTTAACGCTATCGCGAAGCCTGGCGATTTATTGATCGCCTTTGCGCCGCTTGGAACAGAAAAAGCGGTACTGAATACGATTGCGAATGCCGTCAACAAAGAAATTCAGGTCATTGCCTTAACCGGTGCAAACAATGATGCGATTCAAGGTGTATTAGCTGAAGCGGATTTAGAAATCTCTATTCCCGCGACGAAAGAAGCGCGCATTTTGGAAAATCATTTATTCGTCATAAATGCACTGTGTGAGCTTGTTGATAGCACGCTTTTCCCAAGAGCTTGACATTAAAGGCTTTTCCAACCAAACTATTTCTAAAATTAATTGACTAACTAGTTAACTCACTCATTTATAAAAAGGAGATTAATAATGAAATTAACCCCATTTAAAAAACTCGCCTTCGTACTTGGTGCATCGATTATGTTACAAGGCTGTGTGGCTGCAGTGCTTGGTGGTGCAGCGGCAGGCGCAAAAATTGCAACGGATCCTCGCACAATGGGTACGCAAGTCGATGATGAAACGTTAGAAGTAAAAGTTGAAAATGCATTAGATAAAGATGCACAAATTAAATCAGAAGGTCGTGTACATGCCGTTTCTTATAGCGGACGTGTATTATTAATTGGTCAAGTGCCGAGTGAAAGCGTCAAAGAAACCGCAACCAGTCTTGCAAAAGGCGTGGACGGTGTGAATGACGTCTATAATGAATTACGTGTAGGCAATAAAATTAACTTTGGTCAAATTACTAAAGACAGTTGGATTACCACACAAATCAAATCAAAACTCTTCGTTGGCGATAATGTAAAAGCCACAGATGTGAAAGTGATCACCGAAAATGGTGAAGTATTCTTACTGGGTAATGTGACTCAATCACAAGGTAACTCAGCCGCAGAAATTGCAAGTAAAGTTTCTGGTGTTCAAAAAGTCGTCAAAGTATTTAAATACTTGAATTAATTAAATTTTCGAACGTTGAAGTGCGGTCAAAAATCATCTCGTTTTTGACCGCACTTTTTTCTTTACAAAAATTTACAAAAAAGATCCCGCCTAAAAAAACATCACTTCAAAGATAAGTTATTTATTTTAAATGACTTATCTTTTGTCAATAATCTAAGTAAAAAATTTACTGCTTGAATTCAATTTTAAAACACTCTATCTTGTGCAGCGTCATTTTCCATAACACTATATCTTGTGTTTTATTCAATTCATTTCTCTAGTAGGTTTATCTTCCATGAACAAAGGATTAATGGTTACGAAGCGCGATGGTACGCTTGAACAAATCAATTTAGACAAAATTCACCGTGTGATTACTTGGGCGGCTGAAGGCTTGGAAAACGTCTCTGTTTCTCAAGTTGAATTGCGTTCTCATATTCAATTTTATGAAGGCATTCGTACGTCTGATATTCACGAAACGATTATTAAAGCGGCAGCAGACCTAATCAGCAAAGATACCCCTGATTATCAATACCTTGCTGCACGTCTTGCGGTTTTCCATTTACGCAAAAAAGCATATGGCCATTTTGATCCGCCTCGTTTATACGATCATGTGAAAAAATTAGTGCGCATGGGCAAATATGATCCTGCCCTTTTAGCCGACTATACTCGTGAAGAATGGGATGAAATGGACGGGTTTATTGATCACTGGCGTGATATGACCTTTTCTTATGCTGCTGTGAAACAATTAGAAGGAAAATACTTAGTTCAAAACCGTGTAACTGGTGAGATTTATGAATCTGCACAATTTCTTTATTTATTAGTTGCAGCGAGCTTATTCTCAAAATATCCACAAGAAACCCGTTTGGATTACATTCGTCGTTTCTACGATGCAACCTCAACCTTTAAGATTTCTTTACCAACGCCTATTATGGCGGGGGTTCGTACGCCTACGCGTCAATTCAGCTCTTGCGTATTGATTGAATGTGGTGACAGCTTAGACTCTATCAATGCTACCTCTGCAGCAATCGTAAAATACGTTTCACAACGTGCAGGTATCGGGGTGAATGCAGGTGCAATTCGTGCGTTAGGTAGCCCTATTCGTGGTGGTGAAGCATTCCATACAGGCTGTATTCCATTCTATAAACACTTCCAAAGTGCTGTAAAATCTTGTTCACAAGGTGGCGTACGTGGTGGTGCGGCGACAGTTTACTACCCGATTTGGCACTTAGAAGTTGAAAGCTTATTAGTATTGAAAAATAACCGTGGTGTGGAAGATAACCGTGTGCGTCATATGGACTACGGCGTACAGTTAAATAAATTAATGTATCAACGCTTAATTAAAGGCGCAGATATTACTTTATTTAGCCCTTCAGACGTGCCTGGACTTTATGAAGCCTTCTTTGCTGATCAAGATAAATTTGAAGAACTTTACGTGAAATACGAACAGGATCCAAATATCCGCAAACGTTCTGTAAAAGCCGTTGAGTTATTCTCTTTATTGATGCAAGAACGTGCATCAACTGGTCGTATTTATATCCAAAACGTGGATCACTGTAATACTCACTCACCGTTTGATCCGCTTGTTGCACCAGTGCGCCAATCTAACTTATGTTTAGAAATTGCATTGCCAACTAAACCATTACAACATTTCCATGATGAAAATGGTGAAATTGCGCTTTGTACACTTTCTGCGTTCAACTTGGGTAAATTAGATGATTTAGATGAGTTAGAAAATCTTGCCGATCTCGCAGTACGTGCATTAGATGCATTACTTGATTACCAAGACTACCCTGTTCCTGCGGCGAAACGTTCTTCATTAGGTCGTCGTTCACTTGGTATCGGTGTGATTAACTATGCGTATTACTTAGCGAAAAATGGCGTACGTTATTCTGATGGTTCAGCGAACGATTTAACTCACCGTACGTTTGAAGCGATTCAATACTATCTATTGAAAGCTTCTATGAACTTAGCAAAAGAATTAGGTGCATGTGAATACTTCAATGAAACCAATTACGCAAAAGGTATTTTACCAATCGATACATATAAGAACGATATCGATAGCTTAACGCAAGAACCATTGCATTATGATTGGGAAACGTTACGTCAAGAAATCAAAGAGTTTGGTTTACGTAACTCGACCTTAACCGCATTAATGCCGTCAGAAACCTCTTCACAGATTTCTAACGCAACAAATGGTATCGAACCACCACGTGGTCATGTAAGTATTAAAGCGTCAAAAGATGGTATCTTAAAACAAGTCGTACCGGATTATGAGAACTTAAGCGACAACTACGAATTACTTTGGGATATTCCAAGCAATGATGGCTACTTACACTTAGTAGGCATTATGCAAAAATTCGTGGATCAAGCAATCTCTGCAAATACCAACTACGATCCAAAACGTTTTGAAGATGGTAAAGTGCCAATGAAAGTGTTGTTAAAAGATCTTTTAACCGCTTACAAATACGGCTTAAAAACCCTCTACTATCAAAACACTCGTGATGGTGCTGAAGACAGCCAGGAAGATTTAGATGATGGCTGTGCAGGTGGTGCCTGTAAGATTTAAGGACTAAGAGAAAATTATGATATTAAAACATAAAACATTTTTTTATAATTCTTTGTCTATTCTACAAGATAAAATATTCTATACTGAAGCCTCTTTAAGAGGAGGTAATGATGAAAAGATCTGTAGTAACTACTACGATGCAGGAATTAACTTTTTACCAAATAAAGGCGAAGTAAATAACCATCAAATTAGAAATAGAGACTCATACTTGATATTTAATTATTCAGGAGCAATATCTAATATACTCCGACCTGAGGAGGGAGTGTACGAAAAAAAAGCAAATATATTATATGATTACAATGGTTCACAAGATTTTTTTGAGAATAATGATCCTAGATATTTGCTTAGATTCGGCTCTAAAGGTTTGCAACTAATTAGAATAGACAAAGCACCAAATTTAAAGGATGAATCTTTTGTTAAGTATTTGTCTAAATATTTAGGAGGAAAATGGAAATTTTATGCTTTTTTATATAAAAAATGTCCTCTTGTAAAAAAATATTATTTGAAAAAATTTAATCAGAAATTCATAGAAATAAATAACGAGTTAGGGAAAAATCCAGTATCAATTGAAATATCAATGTATCGCAATCCCAGCCGATAGCGCAAGCGTCCACACTTGTGCTAAGTAAATAAACTAAAGGCACAAGCGAAGACGCTTGCGCCAGTATGAAAAAACATTTTAAAAACTGACCGCACTTTACTCATAAGATTAAAGGACAAACAAAAATGGCATACACCACTTTCTCACAAAACAAAAACGACCAATTAAAAGAACCGATGTTCTTTGGTCAAAACGTTAACGTTGCCCGTTACGATCAACAAAAATATGAGACGTTTGAAAAGCTCATTGAAAAACAACTTTCTTTCTTCTGGCGTCCAGAAGAAGTGGATGTGTCGCAAGACCGTATCGACTATGCCGCGTTACCTGAACATGAAAAACACATTTTCATCAGTAACTTAAAATATCAAACTTTATTAGATTCTATTCAAGGTCGTAGCCCGAACGTGGCGTTGTTGCCGTTAGTGTCGATTCCGGAATTAGAAACCTGGATCGAGACATGGACGTTCTCCGAAACCATCCACTCTCGTTCTTACACCCACATTATTCGTAACATTGTGAACGATCCGTCTATTGTGTTTGACGACATCGTGACGAACGAAGAAATCATCAAACGCGCACGCGATATTTCTTCTTACTATGACGATTTAATCCGCGACAGCCAACTTTACAGCCTGTACGGCGAAGGCACTTACACCGTGGATGGCAAAGAATGCGTCGTCACATTGCGTAATTTGAAAAAACAACTTTACCTTTGCTTAATGAGCGTCAATGCGCTTGAAGCCATTCGTTTCTATGTGTCTTTCGCGTGCTCCTTTGCCTTTGCGGAACGTCAATTAATGGAAGGCAATGCGAAAATTATTAAATTTATCGCACGTGATGAAGCATTACACTTAACCGGTACGCAACATATTTTAAATATTATGGCTGCAGGTCAAGACGATCCTGAAATGGCCGAAATTGCGGAAGAATGTAAACAAGAAGCCTATGATTTATTCTTAGCCGCAGCAGAGCAAGAAAAAGAATGGGCGGATTACTTGTTCAAAGACGGTTCGATGATCGGTTTGAACAAAGACATCTTGGTGCAATATGTAGAATACATCACCAATATCCGTATGCAAGCCGTTGGTCTTCCATTACCATTTGGCGCGCGTTCTAACCCAATTCCATGGATTAACGCATGGCTTGTTTCTGACAACGTACAAGTGGCGCCACAAGAAGTTGAAGTAAGTTCTTACCTTGTTGGTCAAATTGACTCTAAAGTCGATACTAATGATTTTGGCGATTTCGATCTTTAATTAATCACTCTACGTAAAGAGCGGTCAGTATTTTCAGAGTTTAAAACCTTTGGAAAATTGACCGCTCTTTTGTTTACATACACGGTAAACCGGATTCAAGAGCCAAAGATAAAATTATCTTATGTGAAAAAGTAGCACTATTCCATCTCTACCACTCCAATTTCGACAACTTTCTGGATAAAAAGGATAACTTAATTAAAAAAGGCTTAACAAAAAACAATGCTATAGGTAGAATAGGAAAATTCTGTTTATTATTAAATAAATCACATTCTAAGTAAAAATTAACGAGGTAAAGGATATGTCAGAGCAAGAAGTAAAAGAATTAGATCTCCATGGTGAAATGCTCGTTCGCCGTGAAAAATTAGCCACATTACGCGCAAAAGGTAATGCATTTCCAAACCAATTTCGTCGTGACGCCCTTGCCCAAGATTTACATGATAAGTACGAAGCTGAAGATGGTGAAGCATTAAAAGAAAAAGCCATTGAAGTGACCGTTGCTGGTCGTATTATGACTCGTCGTGCAATGGGTAAAGCCACCTTTATTACCTTGCAAGATATGAGTGGCAAAATTCAATTATACGTTGCTCGTGATAACCTTCCTGAAGGCGTTTATGCTGAAGATGTAGGTAACTGGGATTTAGGTGATATCATTGGGGTGAAAGGTACACTTTTCAAAACCAAAACCAATGAATTAACCATTAAAACAACGGAAGTTCAACTTTTAACCAAAGCACTTCGTCCATTACCAAACAAATTCCATGGTTTAACAGACATGGAAGCGCGTTACCGCCAACGTTACTTAGATTTAATTTCTAATGAAGAATCTCGCCGCACGTTTATTATTCGTTCAAAAGTCGTTGCAGGTATTCGTGAATTCTTTATTTCTAAAGGTTTCATGGAAGTTGAAACTCCAATGTTACAAGTGATTCCAGGCGGTGCATCTGCTCGTCCATTTATCACTCACCACAATGCATTAGACGTTGATATGTATCTTCGTATTGCGCCAGAACTTTACTTAAAACGTTTAGTGGTTGGTGGTTTTGAACGTGTTTTCGAATTAAACCGTAACTTCCGTAATGAAGGGGTTTCTGTCCGTCATAATCCAGAATTCACCATGCTTGAATACTACCAAGCTTATGCGGATTATCACGATTTAATGGATAATACCGAAGAATTATTACGTAAATTAGCGATTGATATTCTTGGTACAACCATTGTGAAATACGGTGATTTAGAATTTGACTTCGGCAAACCATTTGAGCGTATCACATTACATGATGCAACCATTAAATACGGTGCAGATAAAGGTATCGTAAAAGAAGATCTTTATGACTTCGATCGTGCAAAAGCAACCGCTGAACGCTTGGGTATCGAAGTACAAAAATCTTGGGGCTTAGGCTCTATCGTGAATGCGATCTTTGAAGAAGTGGCTGAACATCACTTAATTCAACCAACCTTCTTAATGGCACATCCAGCTGAGATTTCTCCGCTTGCACGTCGTAATGATGAAAACCCAGAAGTGACAGACCGTTTTGAATTGTTCATCGGCGGACGTGAAATTGGTAACGGTTTCTCAGAATTAAACGATGCCGAAGACCAAAACGAACGTTTTGATGCACAAGTTGCAGCAAAAGAAGCGGGTGATGATGAAGCAATGTTTAAAGATGATGACTTCGTTGTGGCACTTGAACACGGTTTACCACCAACAGCAGGTGAAGGTTTAGGTATCGACCGCTTAGCAATGCTTTATGCTAATGCACCATCTATCCGTGATGTGATCCTATTCCCTGCGATGCGTCAAAAATAATTAAGTTGAAATAACATAAAAGGAAGTCGATAGACTTCCTTTTTTATTGTGTAAAAGTGCGGTCATTTTTAACCGCACTTTCATGAAAAAAAAGAGATAACCGCCTTTACGATTATCTCTTTTACATTCTAAGCTAGATTATTTACCCCAAACTTCTTCCACGATACTACGGATAAAGTCGAGTTTCTTCCATTGTTGTTCTTCAGTCAGAATATTGCCTTCTTCTGTTGAAGCAAAACCACATTGTGGGCTTAAGCAAAGTTGATTGATATCCACATATTGTGCCGCTTCTTTAATACGAGCAATAATTTCATCACGGTTTTCTAACTCACCCGATTTTGAGGTTACTAATCCTAACACTACTTGTTGATTCTTAATAAAGCGTAAAGGTTTGAAATCGCCTGCACGATCACTGTCATACTCCAAGAAGAAACCATCTACATTACAATGACCAAATAAAGTTTCTGCGATAGGCTCATAACCACCTGCCGAGAACCAAGTTGAACGGAAGTTACCACGGCAAATATGCATTGTAATCGCTAAATCAGCTGGTTTCGCAGCCACGATTTTGTTTAACATATACACATAATCTTTAGCAATTTGATCTAAATCTAAACCGCGTTCAGTATAGGTTTTACGTTTATCTTCCGCACAGAACTCGCCCCAACTGGTATCATCCAACTGTAAGTTACGGCAGCCTAATTTATAGAAGATATTCATCGCATCAATATAAGCCTCAGCAATATCATCTAATAATAACTGATTGTTATCTTTATACCGTTCAATCGGCTGATAATCTGTGGCACGTACTGTACAAATTAAATGCAGCATTGACGGAGAAGGAATCGTTAATTTGACTTCAGTCTCCCCTGCCATTTTTTGCAATGAGCGATAATGTTCAACAAATGGATGGCTCTCTGAAAAACCGATCTTATCCACAATTTTTAACGTTTTTGGGCGTACATTATCGTGTTTAAATTGCACTGAAAATTTTTCAGCATCCACTTCTTTCACGCCATCTAATGCAGCTAAGAAATCTAAATGCCAAAAAGTACGACGAAATTCGCCGTCGGTCACTGCATGCAATCCGACATTTTTTTGATGCTCAACTAATTTAGCAATTTCTGCATCTTCAACTTGCGTTAAATCAGCACAAGAAATATCACCACAGCTGCATTGGTAACGAGCCTGTTTTAAAGTCTCTGGACGTAAAAAACTGCCAACAATATCAAAACGATATGGCGCAGAAGTACGAATAGTGGCATTTGGAAAAAGTTTACTCATTTTGCTTTCCTATATTTAATTCATCTTAATGATGGACTGAGTGTAACAAAATTAACGTCTTCATTAAAGATTTAGACGTCTAGATGGATGTGAATTTTATTGTGATTTTATATGAATGGAATTGATATAACATTTAAAAAGAAAAAGTGCGGTTCAAATTTCTCTTAAATTTTGACCGCACTTTCAGTAATTAACGATAGTTTACTTGTTCGCTATCGGATAAATGAATGGTAGTTTTTGCTAGCTGTGTCTCAGAAATCACCTTACCATGACGAATAGAATAACGTGTAGGAACTTGACGGCGTACGGCATCAAAGCCATTTTCTGCAGGCAATACAATAAAGTTTGCACTGTTACCTTCTTGGATTCCATAATCTGTTAAACCTAATGCTTTCGCACTATTTTCAGTGACCAATTTCAAACCATCATTAATTTGACCATATCCCATTAACTGGCAAACATGTAATCCCATGTGTAATACCTGTAGCATATTCGCTGTACCGAGTGGATACCAAGGATCAAACACATCATCATGCCCAAAACAAACATTGATATTATTTTTGAGCATCTCTTTTACTCGTGTTACACCACGACGTTTTGGATAGGTATCAAAGCGCCCTTGAAGATGAATATTCACTAATGGATTTGCCACAAAATGAATTTTTGACATTTTTAGTAATCGGAAAAGGCGTGATGCATAAGCATTATTATATGAGTGCATCGCCGTTGTATGACTTGCTGTCACTTTTTCACCCATGTCATATTTCAAAGCTAATGCCGCGACCGTTTCCACAAAACGAGACTGCTCATCATCAATTTCATCACAATGAATATCAATCTGCTTGTTGTACTTGCGAGCAATATCAAAAGCGATATGCATCGACTCTACACCATATTCACGGGTAAATTCAAAATGAGGGATACCGCCAACAACATCAGCGCCCATCTCCATAGCCTGATCTAATAGTTTCTCGCCATTTGGATAAGACAAAATACCTTCTTGTGGAAACGCTACAATCTGTAAATCTACCCAAGGGGCGATTTCTTTTTTGACTTCAAGCATGGCTTTTAATGCTGTTAATGTTGGATCAGAGACATCAACATGAGTACGAACATACTGAACCCCATTTGCAATCTGCCATTTTAATGTCTTCCATGCTCGAGATTTTACATCTTCATGGCTTAATAATGATTTACGCTCAGCCCAACGCTCAATCCCTTCAAATAAAGTACCCGATTGATTCCAATTAGGCTGTCCTGCGGTTTGTGTCGCATCTAAATGGATATGAGGCTCTACGAATGGAGGATAAATAATACCTTCTTCACCATCGAGTATCTCACCTGAATAATTAAAAACCTCATTTTGAGAAAAAATTCGACTAATTTTTCCTTCTTCAATTAAAATCTGCCATAACCCTTCGCGATTATGAATATGTACATTTTTAACTAACATTCTTTTTCCTTATTTCATCGCTAATTTTTTACCGAGTAATGGTGTTAAAACCAAATAGGTAACTGCCCCACCAATCACCGCGTTCACAGGGATAATGCCTGATAATAATTTACCACAAGCCACACCAACAATAACTGAAACGATAGCAGTCCAATTTATATTTAAGAATTTTGCTTGTTCAAAATTTTCATAGGCTTTACGACGTAAAATATAATCAGCAATAATAACACCACCAACAGGAGGAATTGCTGAAGATAAGAAAGTCAGCCAGCCGACGAAATTATTATATAACCACAAAGCACATAAAGTTCCGATAATACCATTAACGACAGATAAAGTGCGGCTACTTAATCCCGTAATATTCGCAAAACCTAAACCCGAAGCATAAAGCGCATTATCATTTGTCGTCCAAATGTTTAAACCGAGCACAATAATGGCTGGAATAATAAGGCCTTGAGCAACCATCACATCAGAAATATCTGCCATTCCTGTCACTGCTGCGCCTGCCGCACCAAAAATAAACATTAATGAGTTACCTAAAAAGAAAGCAATCATACTAATAATGATTGCTTGCTTTGCTTTTCGACCAAATCGAACAAAATCGGCAGTTAATGAGCCTGCACTAATAAAGGACCCTACAACTAATGTAATAGCCATTGAGAGAGAAATATTTTCTTTTGGCACAATATGTTGCAATACTTCTAAACCACCGGCATTCGTAACGGCAAGATAAACCGAATAAGAACCTAATATAGCAATGGCAGGCACTGCGATAGTTGAAAGAATCGTCAGCGCTGAAATACCAAAGAAGACCGTAATCGTCATCAATAAACCTGAGCCAAGAATTAAATAATTCACATCAATACCCGTTACTTTATTCACTGGGATTGCAAACATCGCCACGCCAACACCAAACCAACCAACTTGAGTGCCACCAAGTAATAAAGAGGGCAACCACGAACCTCTAATACCAAATGAATATCGCGCTAAAATATGCGTAGTTAACCCTGTTTTAGCCCCGATATAACCAAGAAAAGAGGTATAAATACCTAACATTAAGTTACCTAAAATAACGGCAAGCCAGAAATCATTATAAGTTAACGATGTCCCTAATGTTCCTCCCGTCCACATACTCGCTGAAAAGAATGTCAAACCTAACATAACAAATGTTAATGCTATCGCACCTTTTCGCTCATTATGGGGAACGGGTTTTAAACTAAAATTTTCTGAACTCATTAAATAGTCTCCTTCCGAATAAAAAAATCGAGGCATTCTAATACTAAGAAAGCTAAAAAGCAAACGTTTGCGCAAGCCATGTAATCAAGAAATAAATAAAAAAAACACCCGCACTTTCGCGGGTATTTTATCGTTAGCTAAGAAAACTAGACACATAAGAAATTATGGTTTTTCCACTTAATATCGCCATGATAATCACAACAAACCAGCCCGCAAAAGCTAAGCAAATTGGATGTTTATAATTTCCAACAATGTCACTTCGGTAAGCTGCTAGTAGAATTAATGCGAGTGCTATTGGGAGAATTAAACCATTCAATGTACCCACAAAGACTAATACCGCTGCAGGTTTTCCAACTGTCACCAAAACAACCGTAGAAATCACGATAAAGGCGATAATCCAACGATTACGGTTACGTTCAATAGTTGGACAAAGGCTGGTTAGGAAGGAAACTGAAGTATAAGCCGCACCAATCACTGATGTAATCGAAGCCGCCCAAATCACGACGCCAAATAACACTTGACCGAAATTGCCTGCCACATATTCAAAAGGTGTTTCAGCGGGGTTTTTAGGATTAAGTGGAACGCCTTTTACCACGATGCCGAGTACCGCGAGGAATAACACAATTCGCATTGTTGAGGCGATCAAAATAGCCGAGACAGAACTGCGACTCACTTCTGCCATGGCTTTTTCACCTTGAATACCGGCATCTAATAAACGATGCGCTCCTGCAAAGGTAATATAGCCCCCTACGGTCCCTCCAACTAATGTCACAATAGCAATCGGATCAATTTGTTCAGGAATAAAGGTACGATATGCAGCCTCAACAACAGGCGGCTCCGTTTTAAACATGACATAAAATGTGAGTGCAATCATGATAAAACCCATTAATTGGGCAAATCGATCCATTAATAATCCCGCTTCTTTACGCAAGAAAATTAAAATGGCAATAATACCACTAATGATGGCACCCGTTTCCGGAGCAATACCGAACATCGAGTTTAAACCAAGGCCTGCGCCACCCACATTACCAATGTTAAACGCGAGTCCACCCATCACAATAAGTGCAGCAAGGAAATATCCTGCGCCAGGGAAAACTGCATTAGAAATATCTTGTGCTCGCTTTCCTGATACCACCACAATTCGCCAAATATTAAGCTGAGCACCAATATCTAACAAAATTGATAATAAAATCACAAAGCCAAAACTGGCTAATAAGGTGTTTGTAAATGTTGCCGTTTGAGTTAAAAAGCCTGGACCGATTGCTGAAGTCGCCATTAAAAATGCCGCCCCCAGCACCGCATTTCTACGGTGACTGATTGATGCCATAAAGCACCTCCCTTGTTAAGTTGATGTTGTGTGTTATGTTTATTCGGCTTATGCCGTTATTGCTATATGATTTTTTTCTAATTCTTCCACAATGCGTGCCGCAAACTGTAGAGAATGTTGATTATCGCCATGTAAACAGATACTTTCTGCTTTTACTGGCACAAGGCTTCCATCAATGGCTTTGACTTGACCTTCTGTTACCATTTGTAACACTTGTTGAATGGCTTCCTCATCTGACTCCACCATTGCATTCGGTTGCGAACGAGGCACTAAACTCCCATCAGGCATATAATGACGATCTGCAAATACTTCTGAAATAGTTTGCAAACCTTCTTCTTCCGCTATACGTAACATTAAGCTGCCTGCTAATCCCATTAATTTTAAATTTGGATCAAATTGATAAACGGTTTGAGCTATTAGGCGAGAAAGCTTTTCATCTTTTGCCGCTTGGTTATATAAAGCACCGTGCGGCTTAACATAACTAATTTCCGTCCCTTCCCCATCACAAATCGCTTTTAATGCGCCAAGCTGATAACGCAAATGCGCAATTAATTCCTGCTCAGGTAAATCCATCTGAGTACGCCCAAAGTTTTCTCGATCTGGAAAGCCAGGATGAGCACCAATACGTACCTGATTTTCTTTCGCAAATCTGACCGCACTTTGCATTTCTTTTGCTCCACCGGCATGTAAACCGCAAGCAATATTGGCAGAAGAAAGTAATCTCAATAATGCCTCATCAAAAGGAAAACCTTCGGCAATATCGGCATTTAAATCAATTTTTTTCATCGACAATTCTCCTAATTTGATCGAGGTATATCTCATTTTTACGACGTAATTTTGCGGCCTGTTCTAAACTAACAGCCTCGAATTGAATGGTTGATCCTAAACGTACCTGTGCCAACGCACCAAGATCCGCATCGATCACATTGGCAATTTTTGGATAACCGCCCGTAGTTTGTGCATCCGCCATCAAAATAATTGGTTGACCACTTGGTGGAACTTGTACGCTACCAAATTGAATCGCGTGAGACAGCATTTCCAGCGGTTGCTTTAATTCTAATTTTTGCCCTTGAAAACGATAGCCCATGCGATCACTGCTGCTTTGCAACGTCCATTTACTTCGCCACCAATAATATTGAGATTTTCGTTTAAACGCTTGATATTCAGAGGACGGTAACGCATGGATCGTATGCTTAAGTGGAATGGGTGCAATCCCAATTTCACTACGCAAAATAGGATCATTTACCGTTTGCAATTGATCGCCCACTTGTAAACAACGCCCTTCTATGCCACCTATTTGAGCTCTAAGATCCGTACTACAAGAGTTCAATTCTTGGGGCAAGATAAAACCATCTTGAACACATAAATAGCCATACATACCAATTTTTGCACGTACCATTTTCAGAACTTGCCCTGCTCTTGCCTGATAACGCCAATAGGCAAAAATCGGTTTGTCATCTAAAGTCATTTCATAAAATGCCCCCGTGACACAAAAATTCATATCTTGATGAAATTGTAATGTAATGCCACCTAAAGGCACTTCGATTGCTGGGGCTCCTTCAGCATTCCCGAGTAAAATATTACCTGCACGTAATGCTAATTTATCCATCGCCCCACAATGACTAATGCCAAATCGACGTAAACCAAAACGGCCTAAATCCTGAATTGTGGCACGGGATTGCACATCAATAACATGAATCATAGTTCAATGCCCTCCACGACAAATTTCACCGTATCACCTGCTTGCAATAAAGTGGGTTGAGCTTGGTTTTTATCAAAGAGTGCTAGCTTGGTATGACCGATTAATTGCCACCCTCCTGGAGAAGCAAAGGGATAGATGCCGGTTTGAGCTCCACCAATGCCGACTGAACCTGCGGGAACAAGTGTTCTTGGTGTAGCATGACGAGGTGTGTGTAAGCATTTGGGCAAACCACCTAAATAGGGAAAGCCAGGTTGGAAACCAATCATATACACGGTATAGATAGGATCACTGTGCATTTGAACGATCCGTTCCGGTGTGGTGTTATGTAATTTGGCGACCTCACATAAATCTTGACCTAATTCACCGCCATAAATTACCGGAATTTCAATATGACGACCTTGAAAAGTGGATACTTTCAATTCTGTCCAATGTTGTTCCAAGCGTTGAATAAACGGACCAAAATCCATATAAAAATCAGTGAAGACCGTAAGATTATTCATTCCCACGACAACTTCTACAATATCTTGCTCAGACTGTAGTTGATTGGCAAACGCCCAGAGTTGGCGTTGTTGTTGGAGTGAAGCTGGGGGCGGTAAAGAGCAAACCACCGCTGACTCGCTTATCGGGGTTATATTCATAGAATACCCTTTGTATTGTGATGTTGTGTTGTTTGTTATTTTTTTGTTACGCTTCTCTTTTAAAGGATATTTATAGCTTTTGTCAAGGCTTTGTATTGAAAATAAAGTGTGATGCAGATCTCATTATTCATATTTTGATCTCAATCAAAATTATGAAATAGCGTATAATTTAAATATCTGTTACTTAACAATGATAAAAAAGGAATAAAAATGAAAACATTGAGTGAATTTATTGTTGAACGCCAAGCAGAGTACCCAAACGCCAAAGGGGAACTTAGTGGTATTTTGTCTTCTATTCGTTTATTAGCAAAAATCATTCATCGTGATATTAACAAAGCTGGTTTAACCAATATCCTTGGTCAGTCTGGTATCGAAAACGTACAAGGTGAAAGCCAAATGAAATTGGACTTATTCGCCCATAACACCATGAATGCAGCCCTTATGTCACGTGAAGAAGTGGCGGGTTTTGCTTCAGAGGAAGAAGAAAGCTTTATCGCTTTTGATACTGAACGTGCTCGTAATGCGAAATATATTATTTTGACCGATCCTCTTGATGGTTCATCCAATATTGATGTAAACGTTTCAGTTGGGACAATCTTCTCTATTTATCGTCGTGTATCCCCAATTGGCTCACCAGTTACCTTAGAAGACTTTATGCAACCGGGTAATAAACAAGTGGCTGCGGGTTACATCGTGTATGGTTCGTCCACTATGTTGGTTTACACCACAGGCCACGGCGTGAATGGTTTTACTTATGACCCATCAATCGGTACCTTCTGTCTTTCTCATGAAAATATGCAAATGCCAAAAGAGGGCAAAATCTATTCCATCAATGAAGGACAATATCTCAAATTCCCACAAGGGGTAAAAAAATACATTAAATACTGCCAAGAGGAAGATAAAGCGACTAACCGCCCTTATACTTCACGTTATATCGGTTCATTAGTAGCTGACTTCCACCGTAATTTATTAAAAGGTGGTATCTATATTTACCCAAGCGCAACCAACTATCCAAATGGTAAACTTCGTCTACTTTATGAAGGCAATCCAATTGCATTCTTAGCAGAACAAGCCGGCGGTATTGCCTCTGATGGTTACAATCGAATTTTAGATATTCAACCAACTGAGCTTCACCAACGTGTGCCACTTTTCGTCGGCTCAGCTGAAATGGTGAAAAAAGCAGAAGAAATGATGAGAGAATTTAAAGAAGATTAAATTCCTAAAGTGCGGTCAATTTTGACCGCACTTTTT
>NZ_KV837996.1:0-42048 GCF_001838615.1 Haemophilus sp. HMSC61B11 | reverse complement strand
AAGTGCGGTCAATTTTGACCGCACTTTTTTTAGCTAACAAAAAGGCGAACCTTGTCAGTTCGCCTTTTTGATTAATGTTTGTTAATTAATCTCGTTTTCTCGCAAGTAACCACCAAATGATTGCCATAAATAGGAGACTTGGCATCAGCGCACCTAAAAAAGCTGGTGCATTAAACACCACGCTCATTTGTCCAAAAATTTCATTAACGACATAGAACAAGAATCCAAAGCAAATCCCCGTTACAATTCTCGCTCCTGCGGTGATACTACGTAATGAACCAAAGATGAAAGACAATGCAAGCATCATCATTACCCCCACAGAAACCGGCTGTAAAATCTTACGCCAATAGGTTAATTCAAAACGACGAGAATCCTGTCCCGTTTGCTTTAAGAAAGCAATATATTCATACAAACCTGAAATGGATAATGATGTTGGACGTAATGAAACGGCCCCCAATTTATCTGGTGTTAAGCTTGTTGCCCAATCTTCAGTTAAGCGGTTTGTTGTGGTAATTTGCTCTTTTGATACCGCTGAATTATTCACTTGACGTAACTGCCATTGATTATTTTCTGCAGAATATTGCGCTTGATTCGCATGCTTCAAATGCGTGAGATTACGCTGGTCATCAAAAGTATAAATATAAATATCTTCTAATTTCGCATCATCTTTAATTCGACGCACATACACGAAATTATTACCGTCTTTAGCCCATACACCATTTTTCACTGAAAGCATTGAACCACCAGAAAGTGCACGAGTACGCATATCACGGGCAAACTGTTCAGTTTGTGGAATTCCCCACTCACCAATAATCATGGTAAAAAGTACCAATGGAAGTGCCGTTTTCATGACGGCTAATCCAATTTTAAAGCGAGAAAAACCCGCAGATTGCATTACCACTAGTTCACTACGGCTGGCTAAATTACCCAAAGCAATTAAGGCACCTAACAAAGCAGCCATCGGGAAAAAAGTTTCTACATCTTTTGGCATCGTTAAACCTGTATAAGCCACTGCTTGCCAAATATCATAAGAGCCTTTACCTACGCTACGAAATTGCTCTACGAATTTGATAATTGCCGAAAGGCCAACCAACGTAAATAGCGTGGCAAAAATTGCCCCTAAGATGCTTTTACCGATATAACGATCAAGAGTATTCATCAACATTGTTATTATCCTTTTCTGAATACACGACGGAATTTATGCATAGCGGTACTATCCCAACTATTCAGCACAATCCCTAAAATTAAAAAGGCGATATTTACCAATGGCATTAATAAACCTGCATCAAGCTTACCTGCACCACCCGCAGATTTAAACGAGCTTTGTAATAAGAAGTAAATTAAATAAAGCAATAATGCCGGTAAGATTTTCGCAAAACGACCTTGACGAGGATTCACTTTGCTCATTGGCACGGCGATGAGCGCCATTAAAGGCACCGCTAAAATTAAGGTAATGCGCCAATGCAATTCTGCTTTTGCCGCCGCACTTTTATCTTTTAATAATTGTTCAAAAGATAATTCAGCCGCTTCATCACTTTCTGTATTTGTCTCTTGATGGCCTAAATACGCTTGGTAATCATCAAAATGCGTAATACGGAAATCAGGCAGTACCGATGTACCTTCTACACGCAAGGTATTTTGTAAATTCAGTACTTGGTCGCCATTCGGTAAGGCTTTTAATTCGCCTTTTTCAGCAGTCACCACTGATGGCTTCGTTTGGCCTTTGGCTTTCATTTGGAAAAGATAAACATCATTGATTTGATTACCATTGATCTTATCAATAAATAAAACAAAATTATTGTTGCTCGTGGACATAAATTGCCCCGAAGTCAACGCGCCCATGGTGGGATTTGCTTTAGCATCTTCAACAATTGCCGCTTGTTTTTGAATCGCCCATGGGGAAAGCCACAAAGCGTTGTAAGCAGCCAAGCCCGCTGTGAGTAAAGAAAGAATTAACGCCACGCGAACAAGAATACGTTGGCCTACACCGCAGGCACGCATCACCGTAATTTCACTTTCTGCGTAAAGACGACCGAAAGTTAGCAAAATAGCGATAAATAAACATAATGGCAGCATTAATTGTGCCATTGTCGGCATCCCTAATCCGAGTAAAGAGAATACAAGATCAGCTGGCACTTTACCATTTGCCGCTGAACCAAGCACGCGAACAAGTTGTTGACTGAAGAAAATTAAAAGCAAAATAAATAAAATCGCAATCTGGCTTTTAAAGACTTCTTTTGTTAAGTATCGGGTTAATATCATTCTTTTTTCTAACTAAAACACATGGGAAACTGGCTAATTTAGATGGCGTATGATACCTTATTTCGACTGATTTAAATAGCAAATTAGCAACATAAGGAAATAACATGAAATATCAAGCAAACTCAACCGCACTTTCTCAATCAACCGATTGCCTTATCATCGGCATTTATGAGAACAATGAATTGACAAAAAGTTTCAATGAAATCGATAAAATCACAAAAGGCTACCTCAGTCAATTAGCTCAAAGCCAAGATCTTTCAGGTAAAATTGGCCAAGCGACTCTGCTTCATTCGTTACCGAATCTGGCAGCTAAACGCGTGTTAGTCGCAGGTTGTGGCAAAAAAGGGGAAACGACTGAACGCCAATTTAAACAAATAATCCAACGAGTTACCCAAACATTAAAAGAATTAACTATTCAACAAGCGGTAAATAATTTAACAGATGTGGAAATTAAAGATCGCAATCTATTTTGGAATGTGCGTTTTACTGTTGAAACCATCGAACATAGCCTTTATCAATTTGATGAATTTAAGAGCAAAAAAGCGGATGCTATCGCACTTCAAGAAATCGTTTTTAATACCGATGATTCACAAGCTCAGCAAGCTATTGCAGAAGCGCAAGCCATTGCAAATGGTGTAAAAGCTGCGCGTAATATCGCAAATATGCCGCCCAATATTTGTACACCTGCTTATTTAGCAGAACAAGCTAAAAAATTAGCTGAAACATCAACCGCACTTTCCCTCGATGTGATTGATGAAGAAGACATGACAAAATTTGGCATGAATGCGTATTTAGCGGTATCTCGCGGTTCGCAAAACCCAGCTTATATGTCTATTTTACATTTCAACAATGCGCCTGATAAAAATGCGAAACCAATCGTGTTAGTGGGTAAAGGCTTGACCTTTGATGCGGGCGGTATTTCTTTAAAACCTGCCGCAGATATGGATGAAATGAAATACGATATGTGTGGCGCAGCTTCTGTCTTCGGTACAATGAAAGCCATTGCAGAATTAAATCTCCCACTCAATGTTATCGGCGTATTAGCGGGTTGTGAAAACTTGCCTGATGGCAATGCCTATCGCCCAGGTGATATTCTCACCACGATGAACGGTTTAACCGTAGAAGTATTAAATACCGATGCGGAAGGACGTTTAGTACTTTGTGATGTGCTCACCTATGTAGAACGTTTTGAACCGCAATATGTGATTGATGTCGCAACCCTAACAGGTGCTTGCGTAGTTGCCTTAGGTCAACATAACAGCGGCTTAGTTTCAACTGATGATGTCTTAGCCGAACAGTTATTACAAGCAGCACAGCAAACCACCGATAAAGCATGGCGTTTACCATTAAGTGAAGAATATCAAGAGCAATTAAAATCACCATTTGCCGATTTAGCTAATATTGGCGGTCGTTGGGGCGGTGCAATTACTGCGGGCACATTCCTCTCTAATTTTACGAAAAAATACACTTGGGCGCATTTAGATATTGCGGGGACAGCTTGGCTTCAAGGTGCAAATAAAGGTGCAACGGGTCGTCCGGTGTCTTTATTAACGCAATTCTTAATTAACCAAACTAAATAATTAAGACCTAGGGCTAACATAACGTTAGCCCTAAAATTTCCCCAAAACCTGACCGCACTTTATTCCAATTCAAACGTCATCAATAATGGATTATGATCTGATGAAGTAACCACTTCTGATGTCGCACTGACCACTTTTACGCCTCGCGTAAAAATATAATCCAGTGGATAGCCTAAAAATCGCACTCGCTCATCTTGAGAGAGCGCCACAGAATCTAGTCCGTATTTTCGCATCAGATTATTCACTAAATTAAGACGATCTTCATTCCATGCATTAAAATCCCCCGCAATAACGATGGAGCCTTGATAATTTTCAATAAGTGAGAAAAGCTGTTCTAACTGGGTTTGATAAGCTGAAATCTCCCATTCAAAATTAATTAAATGCACATTGATAAGCAGCAAGCTATTGCCTTTTTCTAATGGCAAATTCATTACACTTGCCACTTTAGGAATTTGAATTATTGGTTCTGCTACACCACCACCGCAATACCATTCGGGTTGTGTTTGGGTGAATGTCTTGACACCTGATAAGAGCTCATTAAAAGAAAAAGAGGACACAAAAAGTGCGGTCGAAAATGTACTTAAATTTTGATATTGTGTCGCCTCTTGCAATAACACAAAATCAGCCTGTTTAGAGAGTCGTTCTAAATCCTCTTGCCAACCTTTATCTTGCCCTTTATGTACATTCCAAGTTATCAAATTAAAACGAGAACTGGCTAATTTAGGCACCGAATAATCAGCCTTGTCACATTTCATATTTAATTTGTTTTTAAAAGGAATATAACTCACTTTTTGTGACGTTTTTAGTTGAATAAATGTACGGTCAAAAATCGTTAAATTCGTAAAAAAATATCCAGCCCCTAAAACTACTAGCATCAAGCCAGCAGATAAAAATCGATAGATTCGCTTCATGATTATCCTCTCTCTATGCTCGAATAATAACACCTCATCAAAGCAATGCAACTTTCACTTTTAATACTCCTCGATACCTACAACACGGTAACTTTAACTTTTAGCTTTGATTTAAATCATACTTTGCTAAAAAAACCGTTGCATTTTCCTTTTATTATCTTAGTATTTTACTCAACTTCTAACTCTACCTCATCAATAAGGAGATTCATTATGTCTTTTGGAGATAAAAAATTAAGTGAAATCGCTGTCAGCGTACCCGGCTCAACTTCCCTACTTCGTGAATACGATTTGGATTTCTGCTGTGGTGGTTCCGATACACTTGCAAATGCAGCGGCAGAAAAAGGATTAAATTTAGCAGAAATTGAAACCCGTTTAACCGAGCTTCAAAATAGCAAAGCAGAAAACCCTGAAGAATATTGGGTTAATGCAACTTATCCTGAAATTATCGATCATATTTTAGTTCGCTACCATCAACGCCATCGTGAACAACTTCAAGAATTAATCGTCTTAGCGGATCGTGTAGAAAGTGTTCATGGCGATCGTGAAGATTGTCCAATGGGTGTTGCGGCTGAATTACGCAATGTCTATGAGGATTTGAGCAACCATATGATGAAAGAAGAGCATGTGCTTTTCCCAATGATCAAAGCGGGTAATTATATGATGGCACAAATGCCAATTCGTATGATGGAAATGGAACATGCTGAACATGGCGAACATTTGGAAGTTTTGAAATCATTAACAAACAATATGACGCCTCCGGCAGATGCTTGTAATACATGGCTTGCACTTTACAGCGGTATCCAAGAATTTATTGACGATTTAATGATGCATATTCATCGTGAAAATAATATTTTATTCCCACGTGTGATTGCTGAAAATCACTAAGCGAAAATCATATAAAGAAAAAGGGCGAAATCATTCGCCCTTTAAAATTAGCCTAAAACTGACCGCACTTTATTTCTCTTCACTGCCTTTATATAAACGATTTTTATACAAATAGCTGCCAAGTAAAGCATGCGCCAGTGCTTCTTTTTTCATTTTTTCCGGCACTTCTTTTTCAGTTAATGTGTCTTTTTCCTTATCGTAAACATAACCTTTTGCTTTGCTATTTGGGGTTTGGATAACGACATCATGATTACCTTTCATTAACGCTTGCGTTTGATCGAATTGCATAAAGGCACGATCAGGATTCACATCTTGCGTTAAATCAAAGCCAATCATTGGATAATTACCGCTTACGCCCGCAATAGAAAGCAAAGTCGTCGGCATATCAATTTGACTCACTAAACGACTGTCTCGGCGAGGCTCAACATGATCCCCTAAAATTAACGCTGGAATATGGAAATGCTTAATTGGTACTAAGCTTGCACCCGCTGCACGGGAATCATGGTCTGCAATCACCAAGAACACGGTATCTTTCCAATAATTAGATTGTTTCGCTAATTTGAAGAAATAACCAATGGCATAATCCGCATATTTTGCGCTGTTATTACGGGTTGCTTTTGGTTGTTCGTAAAGCTCAATTTTACCATCCGGAAATTCAAAAGGATCGTGATTGCTTGAACTGAATACTAAGCTAAAGAATGGTTTTCCTTCATTCTGTAATTGGGTAAAGGTTTCGTTCGCTTTATCAAATAAATCCTCATCACTCACGCCCCAAGTCGCAGTAAATTTCGGATTTTGATAATCCTTTTGATCGATAATATTTTGGAAGCCGTTGCCATAGAAGAAGCTTGCCATGTTATCAAAGTGCTTTTCACCACCATAAATGAAAGAAGTGTTATAACCTTGTTTAGCAAGTAAATCTGCAATGGTAAAGAAACCACTTTGACTGTTATTCAATTTCACTACCGCACGTGCTGGAGTTGGTGTGAAACCTGCTGTAGTAGCTTCAATACCACGTACAGAACGCGTACCAGTCGCATAGAGATTTTCAAATAACCAGCCTTCTTTGGCTAATTTATCAAATTCAGGTGAAAGTGGTTTTCCGCCTAATGTACCAACAAATTGCGCGCCAAAACTTTCTTCCAAAATAATGACAATATTTTTCGGTTTACCTTGGTAAGTGGCTTGGTTTTTCGTTAAGGTTGGAATCTTATCTGAAATATAATCACTTTCAGGACGGCCACGGCTTGCTTTAACAATACGCAACATTTCATCGGTATCCATTTTGCCGTACACCTCGGAAGATGAACCTTCATCTTTAAATTGCTGTGCCGCATAAAGAACTGAATAGCCTGAATTCAACACAAGAGAATTCACTAAACCATCGGAAGAAAAAGCCACCATTGCAGGGTTGACACCACGGTGTTGGAAACTAGAACGTGCACCTAAAAAAGCAACTGCAACCACAAGCAAGGCTACAACAGGACGTAATTTCCAGCTCATTGGGCGTAAATTTTTCACCGCATAACCAGACAGTTTCCAATAGCAAACGAATGCAACAACGGTAAAAATAAGGCTAAAAATGACCGCAGTTAAATGGCCTTCCATCAACATTGAAAAGACTTCTTTCGGATAAATTAAATATTCGATAAACAGACGGTTTGGACGGAAATCATAGGTTTCGATAAATGCCGGTGTCGCGAGTTCCATAAACAGAATAAACACACTACCAAGGGTAAGCCAGATACGTAAAATCATTTTCCAAATACGGCTATTATGAAATAACACCGTAAATAATGCTGGCACACCAAATAGATAACACAAAGCCACGATATCCATACGCAAGCCTTGTAAGAATAATTGCCCCCAGCCCGCTACCGCAGAGACGCGGTCTGCCTGCCAAATCGCAAGCCCAAGACGAGACAAGGTGAAAATAATCAGATTAATGATGACGAAGAGAAAAATCGGATATAAAGGAGAACGTGTTTGTTTTATTTTGACACTCATAAGTCCTAAGGGAATCACTACCCGTTGATTAATTTAAAGCACATTAATGTGCCATTCTTTCCATAGACAGATAAAAAAACACAAAGTGCGGTTAAAAACATCATCATTTTTGACCGCACTTTGAAAGAGAAGGATTAAGCTGCAACTAATGCTTTTAATTGTTTTTCATAAGCTGCCCAATCGGTAATTGGACGGGTTGCCACACCTGTTTCCATTGCTTTTTTCGCTACAGCAGAAGACACTGTAAATAATAAACGAGGATCGAACGGAGTCGGAATTACATAATCCGGCCCAAATGATAACGCACCATAATTAGCAATAATTTCTAATGGAACCGGTTCTTTCGCAAGACTCGCAATGGCATGAGAAGCCGCTAATTTCATTTCTTCATTAATCGCTGTTGCACCTACATCTAGTGCACCACGGAATAAGAATGGGAAACAAAGCACGTTATTAACTTGGTTTGGAAAGTCTGAACGACCAGTACAAACAATCGCATCTGGACGTACTGCTTTCGCTTCATCAGGCGTAATTTCAGGTACTGGGTTAGCCAATGCAAGAATTAATGGATTCTCCGCCATGGTTTTCACCATTTCAGGTTTTAACGCACCCGCTTTAGAACAACCTAAGAACACATCGGCTCCCTTAACGGCATCAGCTAATGTGCGCCAACCATTATCTTCAATGGCATAAAATTGTTTAGTTTCATCCATGTTATCGCCACGGCCTTTGAAAATCACACCTTTAGAGTCACACATGGTGATATTTTCTTTTTTGAAACCTAATGCACGAAGCAAGTTAGTACAAGCAATAGCTGAAGCACCTGCGCCATTTACTACTAAGCGAACATCTGCAATATTTTTACCAATAATTTCTAAACCGTTTAATGCTGCTGCACCGACGATAATGGCAGTACCATGTTGGTCATCATGGAATACCGGAATTCCCATTCGTTCACGCAATGCTTTTTCAATGTGGAAACATTCCGGTGCTTTGATATCTTCAAGGTTAATCCCACCAAAAGTAGGTTCTAATGAAGCGATAATATCGATTAATTTATCTGGATCATGTTCATTGATTTCAATGTCGAATACATTGATACCGGCAAATTTTTTGAACAATACCCCTTTCCCTTCCATAACAGGTTTGGAGGCAAGTGCCCCAATATTTCCTAAACCTAATACAGCAGTACCATTTGAAATCACAGCCACTAAATTAGCACGTGCAGTATAACGGCTTGCAGCTGAAGGATCTTTTTCAATTTCGAGACAAGGCTCTGCAACACCTGGAGAATAAGCAAGGGCTAAATCATGTTGGGTTTCTAACGATTTGGTTGGGGTGACAGCAATTTTTCCTGGAATTGGGAATTCATGAAAATCTAATGCAGCTTGGCGCAATTGTTCGCTCATATAAATATACTCCATTTTCACTTAGGTTAAATAAAATTTGCGCCATTATACTCTCTTTTTAAGAGAATTTTGTGACATACCGCAAAAATTTTACAAATTTATTACAAAAATATGAGTGAAATCGACCGCACTTTTTGTCTTTTCTTCACATTTCGAACCAAAAACGTTACTATGTCGCAAAAAACATGCAGGATGTAAATAATGAGTTTGTTTTCTAAATTTAGAAGTGCCATCAATAAATTACAACGGAAAGCGATTAACAAAACCTTCCAACAACGGTTAACCAACCAAGGCATGTCAGTAATTTCTGCAAACTGTGTCGGTGCATTTATTTTGCACGACCTCAATCAGCCTTTTAATTCTCCGTTTGTTAACCTTTATTTAGACCCAAGCGATTTTGTTCGATATCTACAAAATATCACATTCTATCAAGCACAACCGCTTCAATTTATACAAACAGAAAAACCGTATCCAGTTGGCCTATTAGGTGATCTTAAAGTGCACTTTATGCACTACCACTCCGAACAAGAAGCTCAGGAAAAATGGGATGCGCGCTCACAGCGTTTAGATTTCGATAACTTATTTATAATGATGACAGATAAAGATGGTGGAAAAGGTGCAAAATATGAGGATTTGCAAGCCTTCGATAACTTGCCTTATCCAAACAAAGTCGTCTTTACCCATAAGCCATATCCCGAATTAAAATCCGCTTTCTACATTAAAGGCTTTGAAAACGAAGGCGAAGTGGGCGATTTATTTACTTTTTCCGGTTGGAATGGTGAAAAATATTACGATCAGTTTGATTACGTCAGCTGGTTCAATCAAAAATAAGAGTTTACGATGCGACTAGATAAATTTATTGCCGAGAATACAGGCTTAACCCGTTCACAAGCCACCAAGGCCATTCGCCAAAGTGCGGTCAAAATTAATGATGAAATTGTGAAAAATGGGGCGACCAAAGTTAGCCAAGAAGATGAGATTTATTTTGAAGATGAATTGTTGCCTTGGGTAGAAGAAGGCCAATATTTTATGTTGCATAAGCCTCAGGGCTATGTTTGCTCTCATGATGATGACGACTATCCTACTATTTATCAATTCTTTGAACCGCCTCTTTCTAGCAAATTACATAGTGCTGGACGGTTAGATGTGGATACCACAGGACTCGTGCTATTAACGGATGATGGTCAATGGTCACATCGTATTACTTCACCAAAGCATCAATGCGAAAAAACCTATTTAGTGACCTTAGCCGATCCGGTTGAAAACCATTATGCTTCAGCCTGTGAAGAAGGCATTCTGTTACGTGGCGAAAAAGAACCGACTAAACCAGCCAAATTAGAGGTATTAGATGATTACAACGTGAATCTGACTATCTCTGAAGGGCGCTATCATCAGGTGAAACGAATGTTTGCCGCACTGGGTAATAAAGTCGTTGGGCTACATCGTTGGAGAATTGGCAACGTTGAATTAGATGAAAGCTTAGAAGAAGGCGAATTTCGTCCACTCACTCAGGAAGAAATCGACAATTTAGTGAAATAATATGAGCCAAAATATTAAACCTACCTTTATTTTTATCGCCACGCTCGGCATCCTCTCGATGCTACCGCCTTTGGGCGTGGATATGTATATTCCGTCCTTTTTAAATATTGCTGAAGACTTAAATATCAACTCCGAGCAAGTTCAGTACACGCTGACATTCTTTGCTTACGGCATGGCGGCAGGACAATTATTCTGGGGGCCCTTTGGCGATAGTTTTGGTCGCAAACCGATTATTTTATTAGGTGTCATTATTGGTGCTATCACCGCTATTATTTTAACCGGCATTCATTCTATTGGTAGCTTCACTGCACTGCGTTTCATTCAAGGTTTCTTTGGTGCTGCACCCGTTGTGCTTTCAGGGGCATTATTACGGGATTTATTTAGCAAGGATCAGCTTTCTCGAGTCATGTCCACCATTACACTTGTCTTTATGATTGCACCGCTTGTTGCACCAGTAATTGGCGGATATATTGTGAAATTTTTCCATTGGCACATGATCTTTTATGTGATCGGTGCGATGGGATTTCTTGCAGCATTGCTCGTCTTTTTCATTATTCCTGAAACCCATAAACAAGAAAATCGTATTCCACTTCGCCTAAATATCATTGCCCGTAACTTCATGATGCTTTCAAAACAAAAAGAAGTATTAGGTTATATGGCGGCCGCCTCTTTTGGTTTTGGTGGTTTATTTGCTTTCGTCACTGCGGGATCGATTGTCTATATCGGTATTTATGGTATTCCAGTCGATCAATTCGGCTATTTCTTTATGATTAATATCGCTATTATGACAGCCACGTCTTATTTAAATGGGAAGTTTGTGCTGAAGTTAGGTGCGGAAACCATGTTACAAATTGGTATTGCGGTACAATTTATTTCTGGAATTTGGTTATTTTTAACCGCACTTTTGGATTTCGGTTTTTGGTCAATGGCTATTGGCGTAGCCTTTTTTGTCGGACAAAACCCGCTCATATCGTCCAATGCCACAGCCTCTATTCTCGAAAAATTCCCAACGATGGCGGGTACCGCAAACTCATTAATGGGAAGTGTTCGTTTTGGTGTTGGCGCGGTGATGGGTTCTCTAGTAGCAAGCTTTAAAATGGAAACAGCTGCACCAATGCTCTATACAATGACAGCTTGCGTGTTTATTTCAGCCCTCTCTTACTATTTTCTGACTTATCGACATTCTAATTCAAGCAGCTAAATACTAAAAATTTTGTTCATAGCTAATAAAATAATTATTAGGTATGCATGGGAGCAATTGTTTCATTTAGAATAGTATTTTTGTGTAATTTAAAGTGAATACAACAGTCTTTCATTAAATTTTACACAAAACTCAAATCAATCCCACACCAATAGATTACCTTGATTAATTTAATAGATTTTAATCGTCAAAACCTTTTTGTATGATATTTACGAAATTTATCCCTCTATTTATTCATACAAGGAGTTAACTATGAGTTCAAAATGCCCTTTTTCGCATTTATCTACTACAAACTTGACTATGGGCAATGGCGCACCGGTAGCTGATAACCAAAACAGTTTGACTGCCGGTCCTCGAGGTCCATTACTTTCTCAAGATTTATGGCTTAATGAAAAATTAGCTGATTTCGTACGTGAGGTTATTCCTGAGCGTCGTATGCACGCTAAAGGCTCCGGTGCATTTGGTACCTTTACTGTCACACACGACATTACTAAATATACTCGTGCAAAAATTTTCAGCGAAGTAGGCAAGAAAACAGAAATGTTCGCACGCTTTACCACTGTTGCGGGTGAACGTGGTGCAGCTGATGCTGAACGTGATATTCGTGGTTTCGCATTAAAATTTTATACTGAGGAAGGTAACTGGGACTTAGTGGGTAACAACACACCGGTATTCTTCTTACGTGATCCTCGTAAATTCCCAGATTTAAACAAAGCAGTAAAACGCGATCCACGTACCAATATGCGTTCAGCCACTAACAACTGGGATTTTTGGACATTATTACCTGAAGCATTGCACCAAGTAACCATTGTTATGAGTGATCGTGGTATTCCAGCAAGCTATCGCCATATGCATGGATTTGGTTCACACACTTACAGTTTTTGGAATGAAGCAGGTGAGCGTTTCTGGGTAAAATTCCACTTCCGCACCCAACAAGGTATTAAAAACTTAACAGATGCAGAAGCAGCAGCTGTCATTGCAAATGATCGTGAAAGCCACCAACGTGATTTATATGAAGCAATTGAACGTGGCGATTTTCCTAAATGGACATTATATGTACAAATTATGCCTGAAGCGGATGCAGAAAAAGTACCTTATCATCCATTCGATTTAACTAAAGTGTGGCCGAAAAAAGATTATCCGTTAATTGAGGCAGGAGAGTTTGAGCTTAACCGTAATCCTGAAAACTTCTTTGCTGACGTAGAGCAATCTGCATTTGCACCAAGCAATTTAGTTCCAGGTATCGGTGCAAGCCCAGATAAAATGTTACAAGCTCGTTTATTCAACTATGCAGATGCGCAACGTTATCGTTTAGGTGTGAACTATCGTCAAATTCCAGTAAACCGTCCACGTTGCCCTGTTCATAGCAACCAACGTGATGGACAAGGTCGTGTAGATGGTAACTATGGCAGCCTACCGCACTACGAGCCAAACAGCTTCAGCCAATGGCAACAACAACCAGACTTTGCTGAACCACCACTTCGCATTAATGGTGATGCAGCACACTGGGATTATCGGAACGATGATAACGACTACTTCAGCCAACCGCGTGCATTATTTAACTTAATGAATCCAGAGCAAAAACAAGCATTGTTCAACAATACTGCGGCTGCAATGGGTGATGCACCTGAGTTCATCAAATACCGTCATATCCGTAACTGCTACTGGTGTGAGCCAGCATATGGCGATGGTGTTGCAAAAGCATTGGGCTTAACCGTTGAAGATGCATTAAAAGCACGTGAAACTGACCCAGCATTAGGTCAAGGTGGATTGTTATAAGTGCGGTCAATTTTATAGGCAGATTTTAAATCTAAAAATAAAGGCGGGAATTCCCCGCCTTTCATATTTCATTGAACACTTATTTCCAAATTCGATGCTCTAATACTCGCTTCTTAATTTCTGGATAAAGGTCAATTTTAAATTCAGGCTCTTTCCCCTCTTTTAATTGACGCTGATAATCTTTCATTAGCGTCCACACAATCGGGGAAAGTAAAACTATCGCGACTAGGTTAATAATTGCCATCACAGCCATCACAGTGTCCGCAAAATTCCAGACCACATTACCTGATTTTACCGAACCGAAATAAACGAAGAATAATACCGATAAACGGAATGCCCATACAAACCACGGCTTATTTTTAATAAAACGAATATTACTTTCTGCATAAGCATAGTTACCAATAATAGAAGAATAAGCAAAAAGTAATAAAATAAAAGCCAGAAAATGCACACCAAATTCGCCGACATGATAACGTAATGCATTTTGCGTTAAAGAAATGCTTTTTAACGTTTCGCTACCATAGTTATCAGAAAGCAGGATAATCACCGCTGTACAAGTACAGACAATCATGGTATCCACAAACACACCGAGCATTTGCACTAAACCTTGGCTAACAGGGTGTTTTACGTGAGCCGCAGCGGCCGCATTTGGTGCTGAGCCCATCCCTGCTTCATTAGAGAATAATCCTCGTTTAATCCCCATCATCATAGCTTTAGAGACCAAAGCACCAAACATCCCACCAGCGGCAGATTGAAAAGTAAAGGCACTTTTATAAATATTGGTAATTACAGTCGGGATTATATCAATATGCATACCTAAAATAATTACCGACATGATTAAATAAAAGAGTGCCATCATCGGCACTACGCTACTAGAAATGGTCGCAATACGTTTTACGCCACCGAAAATAATGGCGGCGGTCAATATCACTAAAACAAGACCAACATATTCACCTTGCCAATTCCAAGCATTTTTCGTTGCTTCCACAATTGAGTTTGCTTGTACTGAATTAAATGCAAAACCAAAGGTGAAAATCAGTGATAGGGCAAACGCTACCGCTAAGCATCGAGATTTTAAACCTTGTGTAATATAGTAGGCTGGGCCACCACGAAAAGAGCCATCTTTATCTTGAATTTTGAATACCTGTGCTAAAGTCGATTCTGCAAAAGCACTCGACATCCCAATAAATGCCGTTACCCACATCCAGAACACCGCACCTTCACCACCAAGTGCAATGGCTGTTGCTACACCACTGATATTACCCACGCCAACTCGACTTGCTAGCCCAGTTGCAAAAGCTTGGAATGGCGTTAAAGAATTACTTTCTGCCGCACGCCCAAACCACATTTCGCGTATACTTGCTGGGAAAAGACGTAGCTGTACTAAGCCTGTCGTAATCGTAAAAAATAGACCTACACCTAATAAAATAACAATGGTTATATTCCACAATGGCTCATCAAGATGTTCGATAACCCATGTTAATCCTTGTTCAATCCAGTTCCCTAATTCTGTCAGCATAAAAACCTCACTAAAAAATCAATGTTCTGATTGTAGAGAAACAAAAGAAAAAATCCAGTTTTCTTAAAGAAAAACTGGATTCTTGTCTTATAAAATAAAATTTATTTAAATTTTTACTGCATTTTTAAATTAAATCTATCTGCAGTTTAAAAATAATGCAGCGGCTCCACGAACACCACCCGAATCACCATGTTTTGCTTTTTTAATTGGTGGCACTTTTGCACTACGCATTAAATGAGCAGGCAATGCTTTGGGTAAGGCTTCATAAAGATAATCAAAATTCGATAAGCCACCACCTAACACAATCATATGAGGATCAAATGCAGTGATAATGTTACCGATAGAAATCGCCGCTAATTCAACAAAAATACGGACAAAATCAACCGCACTTTCCTCTTCTTCATAAAAACGGTCGATAATTTCTTTCGCTGATAATGCATCTCCTTTTAAATCACGGTATAACATTTCAAAACCACGACCAGAAATATACGTATCTAAACAAGCCTGATTGCCACAACCACATTGGTAAATTGGCGCTTTATCCCAGCCTAATAATTTTAAGGCATGATAATTTAATTGAAGGTGGCCTAACTCCCCTGCCATCCCGACTTGTCCTGAGTGAATTTTGCCATTAATTACAAAACCACCACCAAAGCCTGTCCCCAAAATAAGCCCTAATACAGAAGGATATTGAGTATTTTCCTCATCACAAGCTTCCGAGAGCGCAAAACAATTTGCATCATTTTCTGCTCGCACCTCACGATCTAAAACGCGTTCAAGATCGGCTAAAATCGGCTTATTATCTGCAACACGAATATTCGTCACTTCAGCAAGCCCGGTTGTTAAATTAACAAATCCTGGCAAGCCTAAACCTACTGTGCCTTTTTCACCAAAGTGGGCATCAGCACGTTCTACTAGCGTTTTGATCGCCTGTAACCAATCTTGATAATCTGTTTGTGGCGTTGGCACGCGCTCGGTATAAAGCTTTTCTAATTTTGCATTAAAAGCAGCCAATTCAATCTTTGTGCCACCGATATCAATACCGTAATACATATTGTCTCCTTAAAGAGCGGTCAAAATTAACAGAATTTTCTCACCGTATTTTCCTTGATATTTTAATGAAAATCTATGACAAAAATCATATTTTAAATAAACACTGAAAAATAAAAAAAGACTGGTTTTATCTCTAAAACCAGTCTTTAACTATTATCTAATAGATATTATTACTAAATGGCTATTACCATTGGTAACCAACACCTACAGAACCACCCACATCACCTTGGGTATTGGCATTACCTTGAAGTTTCAAGATAACTTTACCATTATCACTTGAACGTGAATAACCAATTGCTAGTGCATTTTGACCTTTGAAGGTACCTGCTGATGCTGCAACCATTGATTTACCCGGTAAGTAAACTTGTGGTAAACCAGCTGCGGCATTCGCACCGGCAATTCCTGCACGAGCTTCTTTATTGATCTTATTCATCTTACCGTAAACATCACCAAATTTATTGTCAATGTTTTGAACAGCTCGATGTAATTGTGAACCATTAACTGCATCTTTTGATGTCGCGTTAACTGCACCGTCTTTCACGTTAGTAATTTTTTGGTTACCCGCATTAACACCGTTATTGGTTACGCTAGGTCCTTTACCGTTGTTGGTTGTAATACCGTTATCATCAACTCGGGTTCCACCAATATTCACACTACCATTGTTATCAAGTGTAACATTGTTAGCTAACTGAACTTTTAACCCATTCTTACCATCATTAGTAATACGGATATTATCTTTAGAGGTTGCATCTTTTGCACCACCTTTGATATTCAAGTTAGAACCAAGAGTACGATTAACTGTTTTACCATCGTCACCGGTAAACTTCAAGCCATCATCCAAAGTTGCTACTTCACGAGTATTATTGTTGCTATCTGTATATTTAATACGTTCAACAGGTTTACCCGCATCTTTCTCATTTACAGTTGTTGTACCATTTTCGGTTCTTACTGTAATTGATGGAGATTTGCCATCAGCACCTTTAGGACCAGTTAAGCCGATAGAACCATCTTTGCCGTTAATCACGACTGATGAACCATCTTTACCGTTTACGCCAACTTTACCATCGACGCCTGGTTTACCATCTTTACCAACTGAACCAACTGTTACAGAATCAGATTTCAAGTCTTTATCTAAACCGATAACGACTTTACCATCTTTGGTCATCGTTTTGATGTTAGTTGCATCATAACGATCATCAGCTTTAGTACCTTCACCCACAATCTCAAGTTTTTCACCTAAGTTTTTGTGAATATCAGCACCGGATTGCGCACCAAAGTCTAAACCTTTATTAGTAAGCTCTACTTTAGTGTTGTGCAATTGTGAACCGTTTACAGCATCTTTAGATGTTGCACTAATATCACCATCTGCAACATTTACTACTTTATTACCGCCGTTATCTAAACCTTTATTGGTTAAGGTAACGTTAGTTTTACCACCTTCAGCTGCTTTGATAGTAATTCCACCATCATTCATTGTGGTTTTACCTGTGGTTACTGAAGTAAAGTCAACATCATCTTTAGTTGCAACAGTATAGGTTGTACTACCATCTGCATTTTTCTTAGGTTCAACAGTCACGTTTTTGCCTGCAGCTACTTTCGTTGTAGCTTGAGCAATACCGTCTTTCAACTGTTTAACATTCACAGCATCGGTGTCATCTTCACCAGCTTTGACATCGGTAATTTTGTTACCATCAACGCTTACATTTCCACCAGAGATTGTTGTTCCACCATCTTTAAACTCGATTTTTTGACCATCTTTATTTGAGATAGAATCAATATTCTTCAAGTCTTTAGCAAGTTGAACTTCTAAGGTACCTTTACCATCGGCTTTAACATTGACGTTACCTGATGCTGATTTAAATGCATCAGATGCAGCTTTATCAATGCCTTCACCTTTAATAGTGACTAACGTATTTAATTTATGGCTATTAACGACTTCATTATTGCCTGTAAATTTCAAGCCATCGTTAAGTGTTGCCACTTCTTCCTTATCACCATTTGGTTTTTCGTAAACGATACGGGTCTTAGTTTTACCGTCTTTACCATCGTTACCATCAAGACCTGCTTGACCTTGCGCAACAGTGATTTTACCGTTAGAACCATCTTTACCGTTGATGCCGATAGTACCGTCTTTACCATTTAAGGCAATGCCGTCTTTACCATCTTCACCTTTCAGGCCGATAGTGCCATCTTTACCGTTGATAGAGATACCATCTTTACCATTTTCACCTTTAACTGTGATAGTACCAGGTTCTTTATCATTACCAATGGTGACATCTTTGTTTAAGCCAACTTGTAATTTCGCTTTACCGCCTTCTTCGATAACTTTAGTGGTTACACTACCGTCACCTTTAACTGTTACAGTCTCACCAAGTTTAGCTTTAACATCATTACCATTTTCGTCAGTTAAACCAAAGCCATTATTAGTAATATTACCAATAGTATCTTTCAAATCACCAACATTAACTGCATTATTTAAAGTGTTTCCAGTAGCATCTTCCAAGGCAACTTTATTTCCTGTTGCGTCTTTCAAGCCACTATCAACATTAACGATTTGGTTTCCACCGTTATTTAAGCCCTTATCAGTTACACTAACTGTTTTAGTGTTATCTGCATCTTTTGGTGTCACAGTTAAACCATTGCCATTGATAACAGATTTATTGCCTGTTGTTTCATCAATGAATGTTGCGCTAGTTAAGTCTTGTAGCTGTTTAGCCATCTTCAGAACTAGCTTGCCAGCATCGTTGTCAACACGTAAGTTTTTATCTGTCACTGCAGCATTCGGATCTAATTTACCTAAAATTTCTAGCTCTTCATTTAGTTCTTTAGCAATAGAATCACCCTTATCGCCTTTGAATTTTAAGCCATCTTTTAAGGTAGCAACTTTTTCATTATTCACAACTAAACGAGGTTTAGTTTCACCATCTTTACCGTTCACACCTGCAGGACCTTCAGCAGTCTTAATGGTTACAGCATTCTCTCCATCTTTGCCTTTCAAGCTGATTGAGCCATCTTTACCATTAATTGCGACACCTGAACCGTCTTTACCATTCACACCAATTTGGCCATCAACACCGTCTTTACCATTTTCACCTTTTTGGCCGACAGTTACATTGTCTGCAGTAAGATCTTTAGCAAGACCAACTACAACTTTGCCATCTTTAGTCATGGTTTTGATGTTAGTTGCATCATAACGATCATCAGCTTTAGTGCCTTCACCCACAATATCAAGTTGATCACCTAAATTTTTGTGAATAACTTCACCCGATTGTGCACCAAAATTTAAACCTTTTTTAGTTAAATTATTGGTAATTTGATCACCTGTAGCTTTTAATTGTTCTTCCGTTGCGGCACGTCCTTTAGTCGCAAAATCAGAACCATCAATAGTTTTGTTAGTTAAGCTTGTAATATCACCTGTTTTCGCATCCAATTTGATTGGATTATCACCTGCGACATTAACAACTTGATCAGCTGCAAATTCAACTTTACCGTTACCATCTTTGTTTGTGATTGATGTAATATCAGTTAATGCACCCTCAACATTCACTTTATATGGATCTACACTTGTACCAGTGCCTGTTACAGTTGTGTTTTTACCATTTACAAGTGCTGTTTTTGAATCTTTTAACTGTTTAACAGTCACAGCATCATTATCTTCTGTGCCTTCAGCAACATTTTTAATTTGCTTATTACCACCATCGATACCAGTCTTAGTTATACTTGGACCATCTTTAATAGTTAAGCCATTATTGTTAATTGTTAAATCATCGCCAAACTTAATTGAACCAGCATCAGTTAAATTGATATCTTTAGACAATTGAACATTTAACTTACCATCTTTGTTATTCACGCCAATGTTGTTTTCTGTCAATTTAGTTTTATCTGCACCACCTACAATATCAACTTTTTGGTTAAGTTTTTTCGCAATTACTTTAGAGTCATCTGTTTGACCATCATCTCCTGCGAATTTCAAACCATCATCCATTGTTGCAACTTCACGAACAATATCTTTGCCGTCTTTGCCTTTAATTGGATTACCGTCTTTATCTTTCGGTGTGTAAACAATACGTTGTGATTTATCTGTACCTGGCTCTTGGTTCACTAAAGTTTGTGTACCATCATTTGTTGAGATATCAACAGATTTACCGTCGCTACCATCTGCGCCTTTAGGACCAGTTAAACCGATGTGACCAACGCCATCTTTACCTGCAATAGATACAGCGTCTTTACCATCTTTGCCAGTGATTCCGACTTTACCATCTTCACCTTTAGCACCATTTGGACCAGTGATAGTTACACCATCTTTACCATCAACACCATCTTTACTATTAACCACAACTTTATCTAAGTTAGTTAAGTTGCTATCTAAGGAATAGGTATAAGTATGATCATCACCATTAAGCGTTTGTTTAACTTTTAAGTTTTTACCTGCGTCGAAGTTTACCACTGCACCCGGTTTCACTTTCGTTGCGGTTGATGTGCCATCAAGTTCACCTGTTGATTTAGTTGCATTTGCTAACCAACCACTGTTATTGATTGCTTCAACAACAGTTTTCACAGTTGCTAAGCCATCATTACCATTGACACCAGTTTTACCATCTACACCATTTGTGATATTACCAGTCTTCACATCATACTTGACCACACCATTTTCAGCTACTGATGCAGTGGTGAAGTTACCATCAGTGAAATCTAAACCTTTATTTAATGTTACAGTTTGCTCATTTGCACCATTTGCTTTGTATTTAATATTAAATGCATCAGCTCCCGGTACATTCGCTTTTACTTTATATGTAGTACGACCTACAGCATCAGTTGTATTCGTTACAGTAACAGAACTATCAGCGGCTTCAACGATGGTTCCTAAACCAGTAATCACTTTTTTGCCATCATTATTGATGTTAGAAAGATCATTTTTAGCCACACCAGTAATCGTTGCTGTCATACCATTAACAACATTACCTTTACCATCTGTGTAAGTTAAACTTACATTACCATCGTTACCTACTGCATAAGTAGTATTAGTAATATGTTTTTCATCATCTAAATTAGCAACAGTTTTATCGCCATATTTAATACGATCACCCTCGTATTTAATTGTGGTATTACTACTGTTATCGCCAAGTTTAATCTGTTTGGTTTCAACACTGTTTAAACCTTTAAGATCTTTTGCTAATTTAATTGCTAAACCACCTGTAGCAGCACTTGGATTGCTCTCACCAATAACACCAATATTGTTATCAGATAGATTGTTTTTATCAGCACCACCAGTGACATTCAATGTTTCGCCTAATTGACGATTTACTGTTACATCTGCATTATCACCTTTAAAGTTTAAACCTTTAGCAATATTCTCTGCATTCTTGGTGATATTTTGCGCATTTTTAGTAATATTTTGTGCATTATTTGCGATATTATTCGCATTGTTAGTCACATTTTGGTTAGTTGCGTGAAGCTGTGAACCATTTACGGCATCTTTACTGTCTGCAGAAATTTTACCATCTTCTACATTAGTAATTTTCTTATTGCCAGCATTAACGCCATCTTTAGTTACGCTTGGACCATTTTTAATAGTTAAGCCTTTATCATCTAAAGAAGTATTGCCAGTAGTGACATTAGTGAAAGTGACATTTTCTTTTGTCGCAACAGTTAAGTTTTTCTCATTTTGAGTAATCTTAATGTTATTTCCAGCTGTAAATGTAACGGTATCACCCATTGCAACTTTTTTCTCAGCATTACCGCTTACTTCACCGGTACCTGTTTGCGCTGCTGTAATTTTCCAGCCTTGTTCAACACGTGATGCTACGGCATATAATTGAGAACCATTAATCGCATCTGTTGAATTAGATTCTACATGACCTGCAGCTACATTTTTAATTTGACGCTCGTTGCCTTTTTCACCAACGCTTACAAAACGACCTGCATCTTTTGCTTTACCTTCAAAAGTATAAGTGTGGCCATCAATTTCTTTACTTGCTACAGTTTCAGTTGCATGCGAACCATCAGCTTTTGAGCTATCACCCAAGATCACTGAACCATTTGTCGCAGCGGTAATATTTGCACCAATTGCAACGGTATTTTTACCATTTACTTTCGTATTACGGCCGATAGCAACTGAATCTACAGCAGCAGCGTTTGTTCCTGTTGATTCACCTAATGCAATAGAACCTGCACCTTGTGCACCTTTATTATCGTAGTTACTACCTGCAGTTTTTGGATCAATTGTTGATTTAACACTTACATAGTTTGTTTGTGCCAATTCAACCGCTTCTTTTACATTATGAAGGGTTTGATTCTTAATTTCAAAATCAGGCGCTTTATAGGTATATCGACCATTACCATCAACGGTATAACCATTGTAATTTGGTCCTGCGATAGATTTCGCAAGATTATCATTTACTTCAGATAATTGTTTAACATTTACCGCATCAGTATCTTCACGACCAGCAGCAAGATTTACTAAACGACGCTCTTTACCTTTATTTGCAATCGCAACTACACCGTTTTCAATTTCAAAGCCATCATTCGTATATTTTGCATTTTTATTTTTGATATCTTCTTGATTGATAATGGTGCCATTACCTAAAGCCAATGAGTTATTCGCATTAGATTGAGCGCCTTCACCGATAGTCATTGCACCTTTTTTAGTTGCTTTAGAATCTTTACCGATAGTGATTACATTTTCATGTAAAGCTTGTGCATTACCACCAAATGCAATCGAGTTAGCCTCACTGGCATTTGCACTACTACCAAATGCAATACCATCTTTCTTATGAGCCTTAGCTTCTACACCAAATGCAATAGAATTCTCGCTACCACCTAATGTATTATAACCAAACGCAATAGATTTATTGCCCGATGCTGATGAACTTGTACCGAATGCAATCGCTTTCGCAGCAGGTGTGTTTGGACGAGTTACATTTCCTTCAATATAAGCATCTTTACCAAGAGAAAATTCACCAGTTTTTGCAAGAGAACCAAAAGCAAAAGAGTCATCACCATTGGTTTTAGCACCAGAACCAATTGCAACAGAACGATCACCATTTGTTTGTGTATTATTTTCACCATCATATCTAGTTCTTCTTGCTTCACTACCAGAACCTGGTAAACCATCTAATGTTTTAGGTGCTGTATTACCAATTGCAATAGATTGATCACCATTTGCTGTAGCGGATGCACCAAATGCAAAACTAGCAGAACCTTTTGCATATGCCACAGAACCAATAGCAGCAGAATAATCACCAATTGCTGCAGATTGACGCATCATTGCTAATGAGTTAAAGCCTGCTGCACGTGAAGCTGTACCAATAGCGGTAGAACCTGTATTCGTTGCATGAGAAAATGCACCAATAGATGTTGCTAACCCACCTGATGCATCTGAGTAATCACCAATTGCGATACCATTAGATGAACCAGCATCATCCAATGCATTACTTTTGTTACCAATAGCAACACCATATGCTGTTAATCCATTATCTGCATATGAATCAGCTCTGTTACTAGCTCCATTAGCATTAGCATAAGACTTATTACCTGGATTCTTGTAATCATATGCCCAAGTCAACGCGGCTCCTTGTTTAGGGGTAGCTGTTGCTCCACTCTCAGAAAACCACGAACCATTATTGTTAGAGGCGGTTCCACCAATTGCTACATATGCATGCGCAGCAAGTGGCGATAACGCAAATGGTATCGCAAGTGCGGTTGTTTTTAATAACGTTGAAACTGCTGAAGAGGTTTTCTTCACGCTAGAAACTGAAGATACCGGTTTTACTTTTGATAATTCAGATACAGCGACCCATACTTGGCTAGAACTACACCAAATTACCTTAAAAATCTTGTTCATTTAATTCATCCTCATAAAATTAAAATCATAAAAATATTGCTAAAATTTGTTAAATTACAAATAACTCATCATTATTCGCGGGGGGTATTATAGATCAATTAGCCACCAATAACATCTAATTTACCAACATTTACATTTCTTGACATTACATTCCAAAAATAAACTTTTAATATACATTTCCTGACCAAATATTTAATTACCAATCATTATCAACTAGTTAATCAACAATGAGGAAATAGTTTGCTGATTTAACTAGTCAACTCCTCTTTTGTAGAAAAGATATTTTTCCGTTGTAAAAAATTGAAAATAACAACATGTACAACCCATGCTGAAATTATTGCAATCAACAGATCAATTGGGTAATGCATACCTAAACGCACTCGACTAATCAACATTAATACGCCCCAAATTGTCATCGCTCCAATAAGCAATTCTGCTTTAAAAGAACGATTGCCCAATAATTGGCTAAACCCTACGGCTAACATAAGCCAAGTCGCTGCGAAAATAGAATGCCCTGATGGAAAAGAATAACCCGTTTCATCTTCATAATGCGCTTTTAACCAGGCTGGCGTATCTGCTTGTGTAGAATAAAATTTATCCACTAATTTTGCACGCTCTGAACGATCTTGATGATAAAAAGCATCTGTAGTGCTTTCTGTTTTTTCCGCTAAATAGACAGTGAAAGGACGCGGCTCAGCAAAAACCGTTTTTAAGCCCGTTTTAATCACTTGTGTAGATAATACCGACAAGCCCATTACAATCACGCCCATAATCCACTGTTTACGATTTTCAAAAAGAAAACGGAAAAGTAAAGCAAACACACCACAGGTAATTAAAGCATAAGGCACACTACCGGTTTCGGTTAAAAGATAAAGCCAATAATCCCATTCCATTAATTGGTTGTTTCCATGCCAATGATAAGCAAAACCCCAAACAAAAAATGGTACAAGACAAAGGAATAACGTATATAATGACAGCCTTTTAAACATTGTTGCCTCTTGATAATAAAAATAAAGTGCACATTTTAGCAGAATAAAGTTGAAAAAGGATAAGTTATGTCAAAAATCCAACTGGTTGCTCAAGCCAATTTGCCTACTGAATATGGCATATTTAAAATGGTCGGATTTGAATTTCCCGATACAAAAAAAGAACATGTCGCGTTAGTGATGGGTGATATTTCAAACCAAGATGAGCCTGTGCTCGCCCGCATTCATTCTGAATGTCTAACAGGCGATGCATTACACAGTTTAAAATGCGATTGTGGTTTCCAACTAGCAGCCGCATTACGTCAAATTAGTGAAGAAGGTCGTGGCGTATTGATTTACCACCGAGAAGAAGGCCGAGGCATTGGTTTAATCAATAAAATTCGCGCTTATTCATTACAAGATCAAGGGATGGATACTATTGAAGCCAACCTTGCATTAGGTTTTAAAGCTGATGAACGTAACTTTAATGTGTGTGCCGATATGTTTGAATTATTAGGTGTGAAGCAAGTTCGCTTGATGACAAACAACCCACAAAAAGTAGAAACCATGAAAAAAGCGGGCATTAATATCGTAGAACGTGTACCGTTGAATGTGGGTGAAAATCGTTACAACACCAAATATCTTGATACCAAAGCGAAAAAAATGGGCCATTATATTGTGCATAATAATGAAGAGCATTTAATGACTTGCCCACATTGCCAAGAAGAAGTGATTTAATAAAAAAGCCATACAACTGTATGGCTTTTCTTTTATCAAAACAATTATTGATTAACGCCCCAATGGCGCGTGTCTTTATCAAATTTCATGCCTGAATGAGATCCTTCTGAACCATTAAAATAAACGTCTTTATTTGCACAAGCTGAAATCACTAATGCACCAATAACAATAAGAAGTAATTTTTTCATTATATTTACCTTTTTAAACTGACTTGCCAAAATTGTATCATAACTTTTATTAACTTTTCCTACTTAAATTAGCTGATTTCTTGCAAAATTCATGCCTAGCTTCTACAATAACACCACATTTTTAACTTGTAGTTCGCAAACCTCCTACATAAAAAAACTAGGTATCCTATGAATATTTCAAATCCTAATCACAATCGTAAAGCCCTTGTGATCTTCTCTGGTGGACAAGACTCCACAACCTGTTTAATTCAAGCTATTGCTGAATATGGCGTAGAAAATGTCGAAGCCGTCACCTTTCAATACGGCCAGCGCCACGCAATTGAATTAGAAAAAGCGCGTTGGATAGCGAAAGATCTCGGCGTAAAACAAACGTTGATTGATACATCCGTTATTAAATCTATCACTCATAATGCTTTAATGGATGCAAACACAAACATCGAGCAAAAAGACGGTGAATTACCTAATACCTTTGTGGATGGACGAAATGCACTCTTCTTATTATATGCGGCAATTTATGCAAAAGGGCAAGAAATCCACGATATTATCACTGGTGTATGTGAAACGGATTTCAGTGGCTATCCGGATTGTCGTGATGTTTTTGTTAAATCCATGAATGTCACCCTCAATTTAGCCATGGATTATCCGTTCAATTTAAAAACACCGTTAATGTATCTTACCAAAGCACAAACTTGGGCTCTCGCAGATGAATTAGATGCTTTAGATTATGTTCGTCAACACAGCCACACTTGCTATGAAGGTGTTGAAGGGGGCTGTGGTGAATGTCCAAGCTGTCAATTACGTCATAAAGGTTTACAAGAATACCTGTCAATCAAAGCTGAGAATAAAAATGTTTAAAGTATCCAAAGAATTTAGTTTTGATATGGCCCACTTATTAGATGGTCATGATGGAAAATGTCAAAATCTACATGGTCATACCTATAAACTTCAAGTAGAAATAACGGGTCATTTAATTACTCATGGCGCAAAAAAATCAATGGTGATGGACTTTTCAGATTTAAAATCTATTGTGAAAAAATCCATTTTAGATCCCATGGATCATGCATTTATTTACGATCAAACCAGTAAACGTGAAAGTAAAATTGCCATACTTCTAGAAGAATTACAATCAAAAACCTTTGGCGTGAATTTTCGTAGTACCGCTGAAGAAATGGCTCGTTTTATTTTTCATCGTCTAAAATATGATGAAAAATTACCTATTTCTGCTATCCGATTATGGGAAACGCCAACATCATTTTGTGAATATCAGGAATAAGTGCGGTGGAAAAACGACCTATTTCAGAACCGTATTATAATATTGTTGAGATTTTTGAAAGCCTTCAAGGAGAAGGTTTTAATACCGGTATGCCCGCCATTTTTATTCGTTTTGGTAAATGCAATCTTGCCTGTCCTTGGTGTGATACTAATTATCATCAATTTAAACATTGGTCATTGTCACAAATTCTCAATAAAGTGCGGTCATTTTCTGCAAAGAATATTATTATCACGGGTGGTGAGCCGACCATTGTGCCTAAATTAGAAATTGTACTTAATCAATTAAAAAGTTTAGGTTATTTTTTAGCAATTGAAACTAATGGTCTTCGTAGTGTTCCTAGTCAAATCGATTTTATTGCCACTAGTCCAAAACGTCTATATGCGCATAAATACGAAAAGCGTTGTATTTCATTTGCACACGAAGTTCGTATTGTTGCTGATGACAATATTATTCCTTTTTGTGAAATGATTGAAAATAAAATTCAAGCAAAATATTACTATCTTTCTCCTTGTGAAGTTCATGGTAATATGAATCTATTAGAAACGATTACACAATTAGGAAAATTAAATCAAAGAACGAATAAACCCAGATGGCTATTAAGTTTACAAACACATAAATTAATTGGAATGGAATAGCTATCATTTCTCTGTTCTAGGTGCGGTTATCATGCATGTCAAACTTTAACTGCACTTTACTTCCATGTTATATCTCCTTTCTCTTCATATCTTTAATTTTATAAACGCATCATTTTTTGATAAAATCACGCTAATTTTTTATAAATAAGTATTTAATTTTAAAAATGACTACAAATTATTCAGCTCAAGAAATTACGGTTCTGAAGGACCTCGAACCGGTGCAAATTCGTCCTGGCATGTACACGGACACCACCCGTCCCAATCACCTTGCTCAAGAAGTTATCGATAACAGTGTGGATGAAGCCCTTGCTGGGTTTGCCACCAAAGTTGAAGTGATTTTACACGCGGATCAATCACTTGAAGTCATTGATAATGGCCGTGGAATGCCAGTGGATATTCACCCAACTGAAGGGGTTTCAGGTGTTGAAGTAATCTTAACCAAACTTCACGCTGGCGGTAAATTCTCGAATAAAAACTATGAATTCGCCGGGGGCTTACACGGGGTGGGGATATCTGTCGTGAATGCCCTTTCTGAACGCGTTGATATTCAAGTTAAGCGTAACGGCGAAGTGTATAAAATTGCCTTTGAAAATGGGGTGAAAGTAGAAGAATTAGAAGTCATCGGGACTTGTGGAAGACGTACAACCGGCACCACCGTTCACTTCAAACCGAATCCAAAATATTTTGATAGCAAGAATTTTTCTGTCAGCCGTTTACGCCACTTATTGCGTGCGAAAGCGGTGCTTTGTTCAGGCTTAGAGATTAAATTTGTCGATAAAGTGAATAACACCGAAGATGTGTGGTGTTATCAAGATGGTTTATCGGATTACTTAACCGAAGCAGTGAATGGTTTTGAAACCTTGCCTGAAAAACCTTTTGTCGGTGAATTTAAAGGCTCCACCGAAGCAGTAAGCTGGGCATTATTATGGTTACCGGAAGGTGGTGAACTGATTGCAGAAAGCTATGTAAACTTGATTCCAACGGTACAAGGCGGAACACACGTAAATGGTCTTCGTCAAGGTTTGCTCAATGCCATGACTGAATATTGTGAATTCCGCAATAAATTACCACGTGGCGTGAAATTAACTGCAGACGACATTTGGGATCGCTGTGCTTATATTCTTTCACTGAAAATGCAAGATGCTCAATTTGCTGGCCAAACAAAAGAACGTTTATCTTCCCGTCAAAGTGCGGTCTTTGTTGCGGGTGTTTTAAAAGATGCCTTCAGTTTATGGTTGAATCAAAACGTACAAGATGCCGATCGCTTAGCTGAAATGGCTATTAGCTCTGCACAACGTCGTTTAAATGCAGCCAAAAAAGTCGTGCGTAAAAAATTAGTGAGCGGTCCTGCTCTACCGGGTAAATTGGCAGATTGCGCATCACAAAATTTAGAAAAAACCGAATTATTCTTAGTGGAAGGTGACTCTGCAGGCGGCTCAGCCAAACAGGCGCGAGACCGTGAATATCAAGCGATCCTACCGTTACGCGGAAAAATCTTAAATACTTGGGAAGTCGCTAGCGATCAAGTACTTGGCTCAACAGAAATTCATGATATTGCTGTGGCACTAGGTATTGATCCTGATAATGAAGACTTATCTCAACTTCGTTACGGGAAAGTCTGTATTTTAGCCGATGCGGACTCCGATGGTTTACATATTGCTACCCTACTCTGCGCCCTCTTTTTACGTCATTTTCCGAAATTAGTGCAAGATGGGCATGTCTATGTGGCAATGCCACCACTCTATCGTATCGACTTAGGCAAAGAAGTGTTTTATGCCCTTGATGAAAATGAGAAAGAAGCTATTTTAGAACGTTTAAAAGGTAAAAAAGGCACTTTAAACGTACAACGATTCAAAGGTTTGGGTGAAATGGATCCGTCACAATTACGTGAAACCACCATGGATCCGAATACTCGCCGATTAGTTCAATTAACTTACGATCTTGAGGAAGATCAAGGCGCAGCGACATTAGAATTAATGGATATGTTACTCGCTAAAAAACGAGCGGAAGATCGCAAAAATTGGTTGCAAACTAATGGCGATCAAGTGGATTTAATAGTTTAAGTATTCGAGGTCAATCATGAACGAACAACGTCGAGATTTTTTTAGAAACAGCGCATTAGGCTTAGCAACGATTACATTAGGTGCAGGTTTTAGTCTCATTCCTTCTGCTCAAGCGGAAGAAAAAGCCTCAAATGTGGCAGCTACTGCAGTTGAAAATTTACCTGAGATTGAAGCAGAATTGACGCTCGCGCCCAATGTGCCAAAACCGATTGAACGTAACTATCCTGCAAAAGTCGTAGTAAAACTGACCGCACTTGAACAAATTATGGATTTAATGGATGGCGTGCAATTTAAATTTTGGACATTAAACGGTAGCGTGCCTGCACCATTTATTCGTGTACGCGAAGGTGATATGGTAGAAGTTCAACTTTCCAACTCAGCAAGTTCCATGATGCCACATAGTCTTGATTTCCATGCAGCACCTGTACCAATGGGAGGGGCAATGGCAAGTGAAACCCCACCAACTCGGACATCCACCTTCCAATTTAGAGCACTACGTTCGGGTATTTATTTATACCACTGCGGTAGCCAGCCTGTGGATATTCACCTTGCTAAAGGAATGTATGGTTTAGTTTTAGTTGAGCCGAAAGAAGGCTTACCAAAAGTAGATCGTGAATTTTACATTATGCAAAGTGAATTCTATACCAAAGGTGAATTTGGCGATCCTGGCTTGCAACCGTTCAGTATGAAAAAAGCCATTGATGAGCGCCCTGAATATGTCCTCTTCAACGGCAAAGTTGGTTCAACCATGGATGAAAATGCCTTAAAAGCGAAAACCGGTGAAACCATTCGTCTATTCGTAGGAAATGCAGGACCGAATTTATGCTCTTCTTTCCACTTAATCGGTGCAGTATTTGACAATGTATATGTGGAAGGTGGTACGCTTGTTAATCATAATGTTCAAACTACATTGATTCCATCCGGTAGCGCCACCATGGTGGAAACTCGAATTGATGTACCTGGCACTTATGTCTTTATGGATCACTCCATTTTCCGCGCAGTAAATAAAGGCACAATGGGACATATTGTGGTTGAAGGTGAAAAAAATTCGAATATTTATTCTGGAAAACTAAAAAACGAAGCCTTTAAAGAAGCTAACCCACAAAAACCACAACCCGTTCCTTACGAAATTGATAGTCACAAAGGAATGGATATGGGACATTCTCATCACGAACAGTCTGATGCGAATTCCGGTGCAACAAGAAAATAAATTAGAAGAATATGAGCAATATTAACTACGAAGGCATCGAGCAGATGCCACTTCGCACCTTTACAGAAAAGGCTTATCTTAACTATTCAATGTACGTCATCATGGATCGTGCTTTGCCTTCTATTGGCGATGGATTAAAGCCTGTTCAACGTCGTATTGTCTATGCAATGTCTGAATTAGGTTTAAATGCTGCGGCGAAATTTAAAAAATCCGCCCGTACCGTCGGTGATGTGTTAGGTAAATTCCATCCGCATGGCGACTCCGCTTGTTATGAAGCCATGGTATTAATGGCTCAGCCCTTTTCTTACCGCTATCCTTTGGTGGATGGCCAAGGAAACTGGGGGGCGCCAGATGATCCTAAATCATTCGCGGCGATGCGTTATACAGAATCTCGCTTGTCCAAAATCTCTGAAATTCTATTATCTGAATTAGGTCAAGGTACTGTTGATTTCCAACCAAACTTTGATGGTACTTTAGAAGAACCACAATATTTGCCAGCTCGTTTGCCTCATATTCTATTGAATGGCACCACGGGGATTGCCGTCGGGATGGCAACCGATATTCCACCACACAATATTAATGAAGTGGCGGATGCAGCTGTCCTGTTATTAGATAATCCAAAAGCTGGATTGGATGATGTACTCAATATCATTCAAGGCCCTGATTTCCCAACTGAAGCGGAAATTATTTCGCCAAAAGATGATATTCGCAAAATGTACGAAACCGGCCGTGGCTCCATCAAAATGCGTGCAACATGGCATAAAGAAGACGGTGAAATCATCATTAGTGCACTTCCTCATCAATCTTCCCCCTCTAAAATCATTGCACAAATCGCTGAGCAAATGACAGCGAAAAAATTGCCAATGGTGGAAGATATTCGTGATGAAGCAGATTATGAAAATCCTGTGCGTATCGTGCTTGTACCACGTTCAAATCGCGTAGACATGGATGCCTTGATGGCGCATTTATTTGCGACGACGGATCTCGAAAAAAGCTATCGTGTGAATATGAATATGATCGGACTTGATCATAAACCAGCCGTGAAAGGCTTACTTCAAGTTCTCACAGAATGGCTGACATTCCGTCGTACTACCGTGACACGCCGTTTACAACATCGTTTAGATAAAGTACTCGCTCGTTTACACATTTTAGATGGTTTGATGATTGCCTTCCTCAATATTGATGAAGTCATTGAGATTATTCGTACTGAGGATGAACCTAAACAAGTTTTAATGGCTCGTTTTAACTTAAGTGATGAACAGGCAGAAGCCATTTTAAACTTACGTTTGCGCCATTTAGCCAAATTAGAAGAACATCAATTACAAGCTGAAAAAGATAAACTTGAAGAAGAGCGGTCAAATTTAGAGTTAATTTTGGGATCTGAACGTCGCTTAAATACCTTGATCAAAAAAGAAATTCAAGAAGATGCGAAAAAATACGCCAGTCCTAGAATGTCTCAATTAGTTGAACGTGAAGAAGCGAAAGCTATTTCTGAAAGTGAAATGACGCCAGCAGAACCTGTCACTGTTATCTTATCTGAAATGGGCTGGGTACGCTGTGCAAAAGGTCATGATATTGATCCGGCAGGATTAAGCTATAAAGCAGGTGATAAATATCTTGCTCACGCTTGCGGTAAAAGCAATCAACCAGTGATCTTTATTGATAGTACTGGTCGTAGCTATGCTTTAGATCCATTAAGCCTACCTTCTGCGCGTTCACAAGGTGAACCTCTCACTGGTAAACTCACATTACCGGCCGGTGCGACGATTGAACAGGTTATTATGGAACCTGAAAAACAAGAATTATTGATGGCATCAGATGCAGGATACGGTTTTATTTGCAAATTTGAAGATTTAATTGCACGCAATAAAGCAGGAAAAGCCTTGATTTCTTTGCCAGAAAATGCGAAAGTCTTGAAACCTGAGAAACTTTCCGAGTCGGCCTCACTTCTTGTGTCCCTCACTTCAGCGGGTCGAATGCTGATTTTTCCGGTACGGGATTTACCGGCATTATCAAAAGGGAAAGGCAACAAAATCATCAGTATTCCAGCAGCGAATGCAAAAGCGCGGTCAGAATTATTGGTGAAATTGTTCTTAATTTCAGAGCAAGCCAGCCTTGAGTTCCATTCCGGTAAACGAAAAATCACATTAAAACCGGAAGATCTGCAAAAATTCCGAGCGGAACGCGGCAGAAAAGGCTCCCAATTACCACGTGGATTACATAGCAATGTTGACATTGTGGTGGTTGAACCTGAACACAACTCATAAGAATTCTCGGAACCAAACTAAATAGGAGGATATTTCGTGAATATTGTTTTTGATACTTATCAAACACTTGCTTTAGCAAGCTTTGTATTATTACTCGGTTATTTTCTAGTAAAACGCATTCGAGTTTTACAAACATTCAATATCCCTGAGCCTGTTGTTGGCGGCTTTATTGTGGCTATTGCATTAACAATTTTATATAAAGTAAACGGTACCTCATTTACTTTTGAGAAAAGCTTACAAACATCCATGATGTTGGTATTTTTCTCCTCTATCGGTTTAAGCGCAAACTTTTCTCGCTTAATTAAAGGAGGAAAACCATTAGTTATCTTCTTATTCGCTGCTGGAATACTCATTGTTTGCCAAAATGTTATCGGTATCTTAGGTACTGAATTATTAGGCATTGATCCTGCTTACGGTTTACTTGCTGGTTCAGTTACCCTAACAGGTGGTCATGGTACCGGTGCGGCATGGGCAGAAACATTCACTAAAGAATTTAATCTACCGGCTGCGACAGAAATCGCCATGGCATGTGCCACATTCGGTTTAGTCTTTGGTGGTATCTTAGGTGGTCCAGTATCTCGTTATTTATTAAATCATCAAAAACAAGGTGAGAACCCAGAGAATGATGAAGTAGATGACGTACAAGAAGCATTTGAGCACCCAACTTATAAACGTAAAATAAATGCGCGCTCAATCATTGAGACCATTGCAATGCTTTCTTTATGTTTACTCATCGGTCAATATTTAGATGGCTTAACAAAAGGTACACAAATGCAATTACCAACATTCGTATGGTGTTTATTTACTGGGGTAATTATTCGTAACAGCTTAACCAATTTATTCAAATTCCAAGTCGCTGATTCAGCGATTGACGTATTAGGTAGTGTAGGTTTATCTATCTTCTTAGCTATTGCCCTAATGTCTCTCAAGCTTTGGGAATTGGTAGGTCTTGCAGCAGATGTACTCATTATTTTAGCGGTTCAAGTTGCCTTCATGGCTTTCTTCGCCGTCTACGTCACATACCGTATGATGGGTAAAGATTATGATGCGATTGTATTAAGTGCGGGTCACTGTGGTTTCGGTCTCGGTGCAACACCAACAGCCGTTGCTAACATGCAAGCGATTACTAGTCGTTTCGGACCTTCTCACAAAGCGTTCTTAATCGTACCAATGGTAGGGGCATTCTTTATCGACTTATTAAATAATGGTATTTTAAAAATGTTCTTAAGCCTTGTTAAATACCTTCACTAATAAAATATAAAAAGAAAGGCTGACATTTTGTCAGCCTTTTTATTTACTTGCTACTCAGTCAGCGTCTTGACTAAATCCATCACAAATTCTAACCGCGCTTTGTTTTCTGGAAGGGCTTTTACAAACTTAAATTTTAATGGGCCATCAAAACGATAAACAATTGGATTTTGTTGAATTAATTTGATGAATTTTTCTGGATCAACTTTTGCGGAAGGTGAAAATTCAATAAAGCCTCCTTGAGCTCCCGCATCAATCTTCAGTACTTTTAATGGTTTCACCATTAAACGCATTTCAGCAATTTGTAAAAGATTTTTCGTTGCTTCAGGTAATAAACCAAAACGGTCGATTAATTCAACTTTTAATTCGTCTAACTCTTGTTTGCTTTCTGCTGCTGCAATGCGTTTATAGAACGACAAACGCATATTCACATCTCCCAGATAATCCTCAGGCAATAGGGCTGGAACACGTAGCTCAATTTCAGCTTGTTGATGTGTAATCTCTTCTAACGAAGGTTCCCTGCCCTCTTTTAAGGCTTTCACTGCCGCATCAAGTAATTCCATATAAAGTGAAAAACCGATGCTTTCAATTTGCCCGCTTTGTTCATTCCCTAATAATTCACCGGCGCCGCGAATTTCTAAATCGTGCGTCGCAAGAATGAATCCAGCACCTAAGTTATCTAAACTTTCTAATGCTTCTAAACGACGTTTCGCATCTTTCGTCATTAACTTCGGTGGCGGTGTAAGCAAATAGGCATAAGCTTGGTGGTGAGAACGCCCTACTCGACCACGCAACTGGTGAAGCTGAGCCAAACCAAAATTATCTGCACGTTCAATAATGATTGTATTTGCCGTTGGTACGTCAATCCCTGTTTCAATAATGGTGGAACAGACTAAAACGTTATAACGTTGATGATAAAAATCACTCATCACACGTTCAAGTTCTCGTTCTCGCATTTGACCATGACCAATCACGACTCGAGCTTCTGGTACAAGTGCGGTCAGTTTTTCAGCCGTATTTTCAATACTCGCCACATCATTATGTAAATAATAAACTTGCCCGCCACGCAAAATCTCACGCAGAATCGCTTCACGAATAATTAAATCATCTTTCTGGCGAACAAACGTTTTGATACTCACTCGGCGAGCTGGTGGTGTCGCAATAATAGAAAGATCGCGAATACCATTCATCGCCATATTCAAAGTACGAGGAATTGGTGTTGCGGTAAGCGTTAAAATATCAATATTCGCTCTAAGTTGTTTAATTTTTTCTTTTTGTCCCACACCAAAACGATGTTCTTCATCAATGATGAGTAGGCCAAGATCAGAAAACTTCACATCGGATTGAATCAATTTATGAGTGCCAATCAGAATATCGACTTTTCCTTCGGCTAAATTTTCTAAGATTTGTTTTTGCTCTTTAGCTGTTTTAAAGCGAGAAAGCACTTCCACATTAACCGGCAAATTAGCAAAACGATCTTTAAAATTCTCGTAATGCTGTTGAGCTAACAAGGTTGTTGGAACCAATACGGCGACTTGTTTATGATTCATTACCGCCAAAAATGCTGCACGCATTGCTACTTCGGTCTTTCCAAAGCCCACATCACCACAAACCAAACGATCCATCGCTTTAGGTTGGCACATATCCGAAATAACGGCGTTAATCGCCATGGCTTGATCGTGCGTTTCCTCAAAAGGGAAGGTTGCAGCAAATTGCTGGAATTCCTCACGATCATATTTAAACTCAAAGCCTTTTTTCACTTCTCGTTGAGCATACACATCAAGCAATTCAGCGGCCACATCACGAATTTTTTCTGCGGCTTTTTGACGCGTTTTCGCCCACGATTCATTGCCTAACTTATGTAATGGCGCTGTTTCATCTGAGCCGCCTACATAGCGACTAATTAAATGAAGAGAACCAACCGGCACATAAAGCTTAGATTCATTCGCATAGTTAATTAGCAAATACTCTGCTTTTAAGCCCCCAGTATCGAGTGTCACTAAGCCGCCATAACGCCCAACACCATGATCTAAATGTAGCACAGGCTGCCCAATTTTTAATTCAGCCAGATTGCGCACTAAGGTATCTGGATTCACCGCCTTACGTTTATCACGCTGACGTTGCTGTACTCGCTCGCCTAAAATTTCATGTTCAGTAATGACAGCTAATTTGGCCTCATCAAGAATAAAACCTTGCTCAAGACGACTGATCCACAAATTAAACTTGTCTTGATTGGCTTCAGATAAGGTTTTAATCTGTTTAGGTTTAATTTTTAATGGTGAAAGCAAATCTACTAAAGTTTCACGTCGTCCTTCAGTTTCAACTGAAAATAAAACATTGCCTTTGAAATGTTCAATAAACTGTCGAAGTTGCGATAACGGTTCTTTTTGCTGTGATTGAATGGTCACTGCTGGTAATGCAGACACCACTAAATTTTTCTGACGAACAGATGACCGCACTTTTTCTGCTTTAAAATTAATTTTAGGGTAATTTTTTAATGCATGATTTACTGCATCAATACTTAACCACAAACGTTCTGGAGGCAAAAGAGGACGCATAGGATCGACTTTACGATGCTCATAACGCTGTTTGGCATCAAGATAAAAACGTTCACCTTGTGCTTGATTTGTTTCCATATCCACAAACAACGTTTTTTCGGGCAAGTAATCAAACAACGTTGCCATTTCATCAAAGAATAACGGTTGCCAATATTCAATCCCTGAAATTAATGTGCCTTTACTGATTTGCTGATAAATATGCTCAGGATCACGACGAATTTCACCAAAGGTTTCTCTAAATTGTGTGCGGAAAAACTCAATACCTTTTTCATCTGTTGGAAATTCATGTGCAGGTAATAAATTAATGGATTGAATTTCATCCAACGTTCTCTGCGTATCGACATCAAAAGTACGAATCGAATCAATTTCATCATCAAAAAAATCTAAGCGAAATGGAACCGCACTTCCCATCGGGAAAAGATCTAAAAGTGATCCGCGCACAGCATATTCACCATGTTCAAGTACTTGTTCTACGGAACGATATCCAGCTGACTCTAATTGTAATCGCAATTTTTCAATAACAAGACGGTCGCCTCTTTTAATCAAAAGGACATTATGCTGTAGATATTTCGGCGGGCACACACGTTGCATTAACGTGCTAATCGGTAAAACAAAGATACCTTTTTTAGTATTTTGCAAATGAAATAGCGCACTTAAACGAGAAGAAATAATTTCTTGATGAGGCGAAAAAGAATCATAAGACAACGTTTCCCAATCAGGAAAAAACTGAACGGGTTGAGAAGTTAAATCCGGTAAAACTTGTGATAAACGAACCGCACTTTTGGTATCCGGTGTCACAACCACTGTTAATCCATCATATTTCTCAGCAATTTCACTGACAGCAAGTGCATCAGCACCCGTTAATACATTGCCAAGAATTTTGTGGTCATTTGGCTGAGTGGGAATATCAAAATTAAAATAGGTTGTTTTCATAAGTGCGGTCAATTTTTATCTCATTTTTGTGTGAATAGCTGATTAGTTTAGCAAATTCAATCTAGTTTTCAATAATTATCTGTATAAAAAAACAGGGTTATCTTAACCCTGTTTTCTTTTATTTTTTGAGTGGTTCTAGTGGTTTCTCTTTTTTTACATGCCCATCATCATCGAATTCGATACGTGGCATACAGCCTCTACAAGAGCCTTTATCTAAACCAAGCTCTTTACAAAACTTATTATATTCATCTACGGCTTTGCGAAACCAACCTTTTTTTTCTTGTTCGCTCATCTTGCCTCCTTTTTTAATTTTTGTGCAATTTCCGAACGTAATAATTTTAACCCATTTTTCTTGTTATAGGGTATCTGTTTTGTGATGAAATAATCTCGCATTAAAGGACAATCTTTTTCATCTAAATTCATTAAAAATCGACGAATTGCCGGCAAAGCGGAAGCTAAAGAGCGGTGAAAATAAGCGAAGTTTTTTAGGCTTAACCAATCTTCATCAAGCAATTCCCAATCTACTGATGTGGTATTAAATTCCTGAGCAAGTGGATGGAAAGACAAAGGCATATTCCGTTGAAAAGATTGCTTTGCTTCTCTTTCTAATTCAATCCCTTGTGCAGAAAGCCCTTTTAGAGCAATAGCTGAATAACAACCACTACTCGCCTCTAAATGCTCGCCTAAATGAACAAGAGAAAAACCACATTTCAGCCAAAATTGAGCCAGTTCTTTTGTATAACCGAAACTCACTGATAAATAATCCACATCGTAATTTTGTGTAATATATTCAATGAGTTGTCTACCAATACCATGTTGCTGCCACATAGGCTGAACCGCAATTCTCGAAATACGTAAAGAATGCAATTCACAAGCCTTTTGTAGCTGCGCATGAAAACAAAGTGCTTGCGGGACGAGATTGCCTTTCGGGCGTCTACTACCTTGTTGAATCGCTTCAATGAGGGCTGAATCTTCAATCCCGCCTTCTTTTAATGCCCAAACTGCACCTAATAAATCTTGTTCATTTTCAGCGGTAAAAAAACGCTGTGAATTAGCATCAAACAATCGCCGTAGATCTAATGGTGATGTACGATAATGGGCTAATGTCATCAAGCCATAGAATTGAGACAATGACGAAAGTATTTCCTCTTGTGAGCGTTCAGTAATTTGGCATATTTTGCTTTTATCGTATAGTGTTTGTTTAAAGCCATCCTCTACATTCAATAATAAAAGCTCATCAATAAACGCCTCTAAAACATCATCTTTAGACCAACGTAGCGGTTCAATAAGCTCAAAGTCAGAGAAAGTGCGGTTAATTTTTTGCTTAAATTTAAGCTCAAAGCCTCGCCCGGTTCCCTCATAACTATGAATGGTTGTCGTAAATAAAATATGCTTAAAATGCTGGGAAAAAGCGCTAAGTTGAGCAATCGGCAGCATTGCCGCCTCATCAACAAAAAGCCAAGCATTTTCAGAAAAAGAAGGATCATTTTGCAAAGCAAGGAAAAGCGCATCTGGTGCAATAAAGATAATCTCTTTTTGTGAAAATTCAGCCAAAATATTGACCGCACTTTTATTTGGAGCGGTGAGGTAAATTTTAGTATCCAGTTGACTCGCTAATAAGCCTGCAAGAGCTGATTTTCCTCTTCCTCGTTTGGCAGTAAGAAAGTAAAGTTCAGATTCTTTTTGTAAGATCTGCTCAATAATTTTCTGCTGATCTAAGGTCGCGTTGTGATTTACAAATGACTGCTGAAAAGTTCGGTCAAATTTTAAATCATTTTGATGATAAAGGACGGGGAAACCATATTTATGAATACAATGTTTAAAATATGTCATAAATCTTGGCGTCGTAATTGACTCAAGCGAACCTGACCAACGAAGACTATCTTCGTCTATTTGAGAATGAAGTTTCTCCCAATTTGATAGCAAGACAATTAAGGTACCATTCATTTTCAATGTACCGGCCGCAATGGCGAGCGCCTCTAAATGGATACCTTTCCGCGCATCAAACAAGATAATCTCAAACTCTTGCCCTAGAAGATTTTGAATTTTAGAAAACTCATTAATGATCAAGGTATTTGCCGGCAAATTAGACGGCATATTCTCACTGACTAAAATTTGAAAATGTCGTGTCATGAATTACTTTTCTAAATACGCTTCTAATTCAGCTACATTTTGAGGCCATTCATTACTGAGTTGCTTTATCCATGAAGCAATATCGGATACCCAATTTGATAATGAGGTATCTTGAGCCTGTTTTGCGATATTTTGAACATTAACAAGCCCCACTGATGCTGCCGCGCCTTTTATTTTATGTGCCACATCTGACACCATTTGTTGCATATCTGCGTTTGCAAGATAATCGCCATACGCTGTTTCTAATTCATCTAAATAAATTGGCATCCACTGTTTGAATAACTCTATATTAGCTTTAGCTTGTGATTTTCCAATTAACTCAATAAGTGAAATATTAATACCTTCTTGAACTTGAGGGAGATCTTCTTCATCAGAGGTAATCTCGATATCATCACCTAAAAAGGTTTTAAAACACTGACGTAATTCCGTCAGAGAAAGAGGCTTACGCAACACGCCATCCATCCCCTGATTTTGATATTCCTCTTCGCTGTGCATCACATTTGCCGTAAAAGCAATTAAAGGTGGAAGAAAATCATAAATCCCTTCTTCGTAGTTTTTACGTAAATAGTATGCGATATCAAAACCTGACATATCTGGTAACTTAATATCAAGAAAAACAATATCATAAGTATTTTTCTCAAATAATTGGATCGCCTCTTCACCATTCATCGCAACATCAACATAATGACCTTGCTTTTCAAGAATGCTTTTGGCTACAATCACATTCAATTCAACGTCTTCTACTAATAAAATAGAAAGATGCTGCATGGCTTTTTCAACGTTTCCATCATGAGCTTGAGCTTGATCTGCAATAATCGTTAAGTAAAAGGTTGAACCTTTATCCAATTCACTTTCAACCGTTAAATCCCCTTGCATTAACTGCGCAAGATTCTTAGAAATCGCAAGACCGATGCCACTCCCTGCGGAACGATGAATATTATCTTTAACCTGATAATACATGGTAAAAATCTTATCTAATTCACAAGGCGCAATACCGGCTCCCGTATCAGTAACACTAAATTGATAGTGATTATCTTGCATCTTCTGCACTCTTAGAATAACTTCACCTTTCTCAGTGAATTTGACGGCATTACTAATTAAATTCCAAAGAATTTGGCTAAGGCGAGCACGATCGAGATAAAGCCAATTAGGTAAATTCTCATCCTGTTTTAAAGAAAATTTTAGCCCCTTTTGTTCTGCCATCAAGGTACCAAAATTATAAAAATCATTAAGTAATGAATGGAAATCGCAGGGTTGAATATTCAATTCAATGCGCTTGGAGTCGATTTTATTTAGGTCAATAATATCACTAAAAATATGGCCTAAACTGACCGCGCTTAGGTTAATTGTATTAAGATAATTTTGTTGTTGTTCTGTTAATTTATCATCCAATAAAATTCGGCTTAGACCAATGATCCCATTTAAAGGTGTACGTAACTCATGGCTAATTGTTGCCAGTAAGGTACTTTTATCACGACTATTTTTTTCTAATCGAGCAAGCGTTTTAGACAGCTCTAAACGGGAACGTTCTAGTCGCTCAACAAGCAGCGTAAAAAAATAAATAACAAAAGGAGCGGTAAATAAACCAAAAGTAATTGAGCGAGCAATGTCACTCCAGTGAATACCATCACTAAGGAGCGTGCTTAATAGGATTTGTATACAGATAGCTAAAATAGCAAGAATAGCGATACCAAGTAAAGAGAAGCGAACTCGACCTAATCGAATAACCCAATCAACATAACGTTGCGCAAAATATCTAAAGTTTTTCATTGTTTATATTGAGAAATAAAAATTGAGATCATTCTATATAATTTTTAATAAAAATCCATAAACAAAAACCCCAAGCTCT
>NZ_KV837995.1:139276-150240 GCF_001838615.1 Haemophilus sp. HMSC61B11 | reverse complement strand
AGGTTCGAATCCTTCACGACCCACCACTTTAAATCAGCACCTTAACGGGTGTTTTTTTATACCTAAAATTTAGGGGAACGACTTACCTACTCTCTTTTCTAAAAAACACATAAAAAAATAACCGCACTTGCGTACGGTTACTTATCTATAGTTATTTTAAACGATTAGCCGTGATAACGTCCTACGCCTAATTCATCTTCCTTACGAGTACGGTTCATCACTTCTTGCGGAGATTGTGCAATACGTAATCCCATTTGGTCTTCAGTACGCACGACATCGCCACGTAGAGAGTTAGTATAAACATCCGTAATTTTGATATCGACAAACTTACCAATCATATCTGGTGAACCTTGGAAATTCACAATACGGTTATTTTCCGTACGTCCTGTCAATTCCATAATATCTTTCTTAGACGGCCCTTCCACCAACACGCGTTGCTCTGTGCCAAGCATACGACGGCTATATTGCGCGGCTTGTTGGTTGATACGCTCTTGTAACAGATAGAGACGTTGTTTTTTCTCTTCTTCGGTTACATCATCTGACATATCTGCCGCAGGTGTACCTGGACGAGCAGAATAGATAAAGCTAAAGCTCATATCAAAATTCACTTGCGCAATTAGATTCATTGTTTGCTCAAACTCTTCATTGGTTTCACCAGGGAAACCAACAATGAAATCTGAGCTGATTTGAATATTTGGACGAACCGCACGTAATTTACGAATAATCGATTTGTATTCTAACGCAGTATGACCACGTTTCATCATGGTTAAAATACGGTCAGAACCAGCTTGTACCGGTAAGTGTACGAAGTCTACTAATTCTGGTGTGTCACGATACACGTCAATAATATCATCTGTAAATTCGATTGGGTGGCTCGTGGTAAAACGTAAACGGTCGATACCATCAATAGACGCTACTAAACGCAATAATTCCGCAAATGTACAAATACCACCATCAAATGTCGGGCCACGATATGCGTTTACGTTTTGGCCTAATAAATTGATTTCACGAACACCTTGATCGGCTAACTGCGCAATTTCAAATAATACATCATCAACAGGACGGCTCACTTCTTCACCACGGGTATAAGGCACCACGCAGTAAGTACAATATTTATTACAGCCTTCCATAATAGACACAAACGCGGTTGGACCTTCTGCGCGAGGTTCTGGTAAGCGGTCAAATTTCTCAATTTCAGGGAAACTCACATCCACCACCGAACTTTTACCACCACGGATTTGGTTAATCATTTCAGGCAAACGGTGTAAAGTTTGCGGACCAAATACGATATCCACATAAGGTGCACGATGACGAATATGCTCACCTTCTTGTGATGCTACACAACCGCCCACACCAATCACTAGATTTGGATTTTGTTTTTTTAATTCTTTCCAACGACCTAACTGATGGAACACTTTTTCTTGTGCTTTTTCACGGATAGAACAGGTATTTAGAAGTAACACATCTGCTTCTTCTGGAATATCAGTTAATTCCAAACCATGTGTATTTAAGAGAAGATCGGCCATTTTTGATGAATCGTATTCATTCATCTGACAGCCCCATGTTTTAATATGTAATTTTTGCGTCATATTGCTTAAAAATAAAGATTAGTAAAAAGATAAAATCGGTCGGCTATTGTACAGATTTGTGGGAATTCTGGCTAGTGTAAAATGGACTTTTACCCCTTTCGGTATAGAAAAAGTGCGGTTAAAATCACCTGAATTTTAACCGCACTTTGTTTAGTATCCTTCTTCCTCCATATTCGGTAGGAATGTTTTTTGTTTGATTCGTTTTACTCTCGTTTCAATTCGCCCATCTGGATATAGCTCAATTTCACGCCAACCTGGTTGTAAGGTATCTAAAGCAAAATGGTTGCTGTCCGGCTTAAATTGAATACAAGTCGCTGGTGTTGCCATGGTTTGATAACCTTGCCAATAGCCATTGACCTCTTGATGAATATGACCGTATAAAATCCCTTTTACATTGTTGAATTGAGCAAGAACCTCTGAGAATTCATGAGCATTACGTAAGTTATGCTGATCAAGCCATGCTGAATTTGTTGGCAATAAATGGTGATGCAATACGACTAAGCTATGACGTGCTGGATTTTCGGCTAATTTTGTTTTTAACCAATCTAGCTGATAAGCACTTAATTCGCCATGAGGTACACCAGAAACTTGGCTATCTAACAAAATCACTTGCCAATGTTTTCCAAGAAGTAAATGTTTTGACGCGTTAATAGGCGATTGGTTTAAATGCTCGACCATTTTGGGTTGAAAATCATGGTTACCCGGAAGCCAAAATACTGACTTATTTAACGGTTTAACCATTTCAACAAATCGTAGATAACCTTCATCGCTACTATCTTGTACCAAATCACCTGTCGCAAGCACGACATCATAATTAAAAGACTCTGCCTGAATTTCTTTTAGCACCTGAGAAAAGCTTTCGTGCGTGTTGATACCTAATAACTCTTTGTTTGTATCCTTAAACAAATGAGGATCGGTAATTTGTAATAATTTGACGATCTCACTCTCGGATTCGCATTCAAATGTATTGCTCATGAGACTCCTATTGCCAGCGCTGCCGCAATTGGGCGTAATTTAATTGAAGCCATTGCAAGCCCATTACTGCAATGCCATTATCAATTTTACCTTCACACATCCATTGATAGGCCTGTTCACGTTTCACCACATGAACACGGATGTCTTCATTTTCTTCAGCTAAACCATGAATGCCCTTGGCTTGCGAGCTATCTACTCGACCGACAAACAGATGAATACGCTCGACTACGCCACCCGGGCTATCCCACACGCTTAAACAATGAGTGAGATCTTGAACGGATACGCCTGCTTCCTCTTCACTTTCACGCAAAGCGACTTCTTCAGGTTGTTCACCCTCTTCGACCATGCCGGCGATCAATTCTAATAACCAAGGGGAACGAGCTGATTCAGGTTGATATGCACCAATACGTACTTGCTCAACTAAAACCACCGCATCTTCTTTCGGATCGTAAGCAATCACTGCAGAAGCAGCACCTTTGACTAATAATTCACGTGTCACAACGCCACTTTCGCCACCAGCAAAAAGCTTATGTTTAAACTGTACTTTCTTAAGTGTAAAAAAACCTTTATAAACAGTTTCTTCATTAAGAACTTCTATATCATGCTGACTAAACTGTTGAATTTCTGACATCATTACTCTCCTAGTATCGAGGTCGCATAATACTCCCATAAAAAAATAAAAAAAACTGAACCCTCTATTTTTTTGTCGAAACTTTGAAGCCGGTCACAAAAAAAGAAAACCTATGATGATTTCTTATTCATCATAGGTTTACATTAAAAATTTATTTAAATTAACAAACGCGGCTGGTTATTTCTCCATCTGCCACCTTCGTTTTAATCGTATCGCCTGTTTTGACTTGTTTCACACTAACAATGGCATGTCCTCTGACATCTTCCGCGATGGAATACCCTCGTGCTAATACTTTTAATGGGCTTAATCCATCCAACTTGCCACACAATGTCGCTAATTTGTTTTGACGTTCCGAGACTTGACGATTCGCCCCTAAATTTAACCGCACTTGTAACTGAGCTAAATATTGGGATTGTTTTTGCAATCGATAAGGCAACGGATTTTGTTTTAAGCGCACTGAAAGTGCGGTCAATTTTTGCTGCGTTTTATCCATTTGATGCTGCATCACTAACAAGAGACGATGATGTAATTGCGCCGTTTTGGCTTTTTGCATCAATAATTGATTTTGCGGATGTTGGTTTTGCAGGCGTAAACGTAACTGTTGTAAACGTTGTTGTTGATGACTAAAAATGCGATCTAACGCCATCTCTAAGCGCTGTTGTTTATAGGCTAACTGTTGAAGTAATTCCTGCTGATTGCGACTCACTAACTCCGCCGCAGCAGAGGGGGTTGGTGCACGTAAATCAGCCACAAAATCGGCTATTGTGACATCTGTTTCATGACCTACCGCGCTGATAATCGGTAAATTAGAACGGAAAATCGCACGTGCGACTTCTTCTTCATTAAAGCACCAAAGATCTTCTAAAGAACCACCACCACGGCCGACAATCAATACATCCACTTCTTGACGCGCATTAGCGAGATCAACCATTTGGACGATTTCAGCCGTTGCTTCCTTGCCTTGCACTGCCGTTGGATAAATCACTACTTTTAAACTGGGATCTCGGCGAGCCAAAATATGCAGAATATCTTGTAGAGCTGCGCCAGTCGAAGAGGTCACAATACCTACGGCTTTAGCAAAGTCCGGTAAGCTTTTCTTCAAGTTTTGTGCAAACAGCCCTTCAGCCGCCAATTTCATTTTGAGCGTTTCAAATTGCTGTTGCAATAATCCTTCTCCAGCAGGGTGCATGGATTCAATAATCAGCTGATAATCACCGCGAGGCTCATATAAACTGACATTCGCCCGCACCAAGACTTGCATACCATTTTGCGGGCGAAACCCCACCCGCAAATTTTTCATGCGAAACATCGCACCGCGAACTTGGGCATTTTCATCTTTCAACGTTAAATACCAATGCCCTGATACAGGTTGAGTGAAATTAGAAATCTCCCCTGTAAGCCAAATCTGTGAAAAATTCCCTTCCAACATTTGGCGAGCGGCACTGTTCAGTTGGGAAACGGAGTAAATGTTTTCAGACATTATTCAATCAACACCCAACCGTCGTCCAGCCAGTTACAAATCGAATCAAGCAATAATTCCATTGTACTTTCAGGATCTTCTGTATCATTCACTAAATTATTTAAGAATACCCAATCTAGCGCTTCACCATCGGAGAGACGTTTCAACACTTCCGCTTCAATGACATTCACTTCATCTAACCATTCGCCATTAGCATAAATTCGGAGCGGATTTTCGGTGTAAAGCAATTTGCAGTTATTGTCCTGCATTAATACACCTTGTTCCTCTTCTAAAATTGACCGCACTTCGTCAGGATCGGACATTTCATCCGATACCAACATTTCATAACGACGCGAACTCACTGTACTGGCTACTGCTTGTTTGAACAAGGCATCAAAGGCTTCAGACTCTGCTAATTTCGCTAAGAATTGCTTTTTCATTGCTTGAATATTTTCATCTGCCAATTTCCCTGTACGCTGCTCTGATTGCGTTAAGCGTAACGGTAATTGGAATTCGCTTAAATTCAATTCAGGATCTTGATGACAAAACGCTTTATTCACGTTATCGAAAATGGCTGCTAAATTCGGGTAACGCAAACCAAAAGAAAAGGTCAAACAATCATCTTCAGCCACACCATAATGTGACATACGAGCCGGAATATAAAGAATATCGCCCGGATTCATCACTTCATCAATCACCAATTCGCCCATGTCATCAAAAATACGAATCGGCTGATTCGGTTTAAATTCTGTGGAAGAATCACACCATTTACCTAACTGCCAACGACGATGTCCATAGCCTTGCACCAAGAACACATCATATTCGTCATAATGCTTACCAACGGAACCGCCTTTAGGTGCATAAGACACCATAATATCGTCGCGTTGCCATTGCGGGATAAAGCCAAACTTATTCCAAAGCTGACCGAGTTCAGTGCTCCATTGTTCTAAATTTTGGACGAGCACCGACCATTTCTCCGGTACATCTGCAAAATCTTCTTCGGATAACGGACTGAAAAACACTTTCCAATTATCATCTGAAAAGGTTTTTACTAAACGCGCCGTCACATCTTCGCCTTGTGCTAATTCGATGATATCGTCAGGCTCAAATTGACCAACAATTTCAGGCAAACCATTACGAATAATTAATGGTTTTTTCTGCCAATAATCACGCAGGAAAATTTCAGGGGTAATGCCATCAGGCAGACAATATTGGTTGGAAAGTGCGGTCATTTTTTTACTCCTTTTCCTGTTTTTCTTGTTGAGCTTTTTCTTGTGCGGCTTTGGCTTGCTCTGCTGCACGTTTACGACGAATTTCTTTAGGATCGGCTAATAATGGGCGGTAAATTTCAATACGATCGCCGTCTTTTAATTGATCGTTTAGTTTTGCTGGACGGGAATAAATCCCCACTTTATTTTCACGCAAATCGATCTCGGTAAACTGTTGTAAAATGCCCGATTGTAAAATAGCCGTTTGGATCATCGTGCCTTCATCGACTTTGAAGGATTTTAAATAATAACGATCCGGCAAGGCATAAGCGATTTCAATATTAATTTGGTTCATGTCTTATTCTGTCTTAATGAGTTTTCCGTTATTATAGCGGAAAAGTGCGGTCAATATTAACGATAAAATCAGGAGCACATCATGAATTGGGTATTTTTTGCTATTGGTTCAGCCTTTTTCGCTGGACTTACCGCTATTTTAGGCAAATTAGGGGTTGAAGGCATTAACAGCAATCTTGCGACATTTATCCGTACGATTGTGGTTTTACTCGTTACAGCGGGTATCATTAGCGCACGTAACGAATGGCAACTGCCACAACATATTACCGCAAAACCATTTACCTTTTTAATTCTTTCCGGTGTTGCTACAGGCCTATCTTGGCTTTGTTATTATCGTGCGTTGCAAATGGCGCCCGCCTCTTGGGTTGCGCCCATTGATAAACTCAGTGTCGTGATTGCCATTATTTTAGGTGTGGTATTGTTAGGCGAACCCTTAAGTATGAAATTAGTCATAGGAAGTCTATTAATTCTCTCAGGTGTTTTAGTCTTAGCCTTATAGATTGAGAAATTAGCCCTTTTTCGCTACAATACGCCACTATTTTTATTCAAGTAGAAAACTATGTCTGAAATTAAACTCATCGTGGGGCTGGGAAACCCTGGCGATAAATATGCGGAAACCCGCCACAATGCAGGTGAATGGCTGATTGAGCGTTTAGCTCGTCGCTTTAATGTTTCACTTAATGCAGAAAATAAATTCTTTGGTTACGTGGGAAAAACACTGATTAACGGCAAAGAAGTGCGTTTTTTAGTGCCAACGACGTTTATGAATTTAAGTGGAAAAGCCGTAGGCGCACTTGCTAATTTTTATCGCATCAAACCAGAAGAAATTTTAGTGCTACACGATGAATTAGATTTACCGCCAGGCACCGTAAAATTAAAACAAGGTGGCGGACATGGCGGTCACAATGGTTTAAAAGATATCGTAGCTCAGCTTGGTAACAGCAACAATTTCTATCGTTTACGCATTGGCATTGGCCATCCTGGACACCGTGATTTAGTTTCAGGTTTTGTACTTAACAAACCCGCGCCTACAGAAAGAGAAGCGCTCGATAAAGCTTTAGATGAAGCCACCGATTGCATTGAATTGCTTTTCAAAGAAGGCATGGTGAAAGCCACCAATCGCTTAAACAGTTTTAAAATTTAACTCAGAAGTGCGGTGAAAAAACACCATAAATTTTAACCGCACTTACGCTTACAATAAGGAAAACATCATGGGATTTAAATGTGGTATCGTTGGTTTGCCAAACGTCGGTAAATCTACCCTTTTTAATGCATTAACCAAAGCCGGTATCGAAGCGGCAAACTATCCGTTTTGTACAATCGAACCAAATACTGGCGTGGTACCAATGCCGGATCCGCGTTTAGATGCGTTAGCGGAAATTGTTAAACCTGAACGCGTATTACCCACCACCATGGAGTTTGTGGATATCGCTGGTTTGGTTGCGGGTGCAAGTAAAGGTGAAGGCTTAGGTAATAAATTCCTAGCTAACATCCGTGAAACTGATGCAATTGGTCATGTTGTTCGTTGTTTTGAAAATGATGACATCGTGCACGTTGCGGGTAAGATCGATCCATTAAGCGATATCGAAACCATCAATACCGAATTAGCCCTTGCTGACTTAGACAGCTGTGAACGTGCAATCCAACGTTTACAAAAACGCGCTAAAGGTGGTGATAAAGACGCAAAATTTGAGCTGTCTGTAATGGAAAAAATTCTTCCTGTACTTTCTGAAGCGGGCATGATTCGTTCTGTTGAGTTAGATAAAGATGAATTATTGGCGATTAAAAGCTATAACTTCCTCACATTAAAACCAACCATGTACATTGCGAACGTAAATGAAGACGGTTTTGAAAATAACCCATATTTAGACAAAGTACGTGAGTTTGCAGAAAAAGAAGGCTCTGTTGTGGTGCCTGTATGTGCGGCGATTGAAGCAGAAATTGCTGAGCTTGATGATGATGAAAAAATCGAATTCTTACAAGACCTTGGTATTGAAGAACCAGGCTTAAACCGTGTAATTCGTGCAGGTTATGCCTTATTAAATCTTCAAACCTACTTCACTGCGGGTGTGAAAGAAGTACGCGCATGGACGGTTTCTGTTGGTGCAACCGCCCCTAAAGCAGCGGCTGTAATCCACACAGACTTTGAAAAAGGCTTCATCCGTGCAGAAGTAATTGCTTACGATGACTTCATCCAATTCAAAGGTGAAAATGGAGCAAAAGAAGCAGGTAAATGGCGCTTAGAAGGTAAAGACTACATCGTCCAAGATGGTGATGTCATGCACTTCCGTTTTAACGTATAAAAACACTTCAGACCGCATAACTATGCGGTCTTTTTGTATTTATAAAAGGAAAAAACAATGTCGGATAAATTAAATCAACTCATCGAATTGTTAAAATTAGAAAAAATTGATGATCTTATCTTTCGAGGTGCGAGTGAGGACTTAGGTTTCCGCCAAGTGTTCGGCGGCCAAGTCGTGGCGCAATCGCTTTCTGCCGCGATGCAAGTTGCTCCGCCAGAGCGCGTACTCCATTCCTGCCATGCTTACTTTTTAGCACCTGGCGACAGTCAACACCCGATTATTTATGATGTAGAAACTTTACGTGAAGGGCGCAACTTCTCTGCATTACGCGTAAAAGCCATTCAACATAAAAATGTAATTTGTCATATCACTGCATCATTTCAAGTACCCGAAGAAGGCTTCAACCATCAATCAGCCATGCCGCAAGTGGCAGGCCCTGAACAATGCATTGATGAACACGAAATCATGTTAAAAGTGGCGCAGACTTTGCCCGAAAGCTTGAGTGAAAAATTTGCCCAAGAACGCCCATTTCAAATTCATAGCCGATATTTGAACAATCCATTTGATGGGCGAAAACTGCCGCCAGAACAATATGCTTGGTTTAAAACCAATGGAGAAGCACCATTAGATTTGCAGACGCAACAATGTCTCTTAGCGTATTTTTCTGATTTCCACTGTATTTTGACCGCACTTCACCCACATGGGAAAGGCTTTTTACAGAAAGGGATGAAAGTGGCCACAATCGACCACAGCATTTGGTTCCACCGCCCTTTCAATTTAAATCAGTGGCATTTACATGCCATTGAAAGTAATAATGCTTTTGCTGGGCGTGGTTTAGCGAGAGGACAAATTTTTGCTGCAGATGGCACATTAATTGCCACCACACAGCAAGAAGGGTTAATTCGTTATCAAGAATAACCGCACTTTAAAACAAGGTGCAGATTAGCCTTCGTAACCGATATCTTCGAAAGTTGGGTTTTCTGCGCCTTGTTTGGCTAATTCATCACAAATTTCATTTTCTCGATGGCCTGAATGGCCTTTCACCCACTGCCAATCAATGTTATGAGTTTGAATCGCCTGATCTAACGCAATCCATAAATCCTGATTTTTTACTGCTTTGCCCGTGCTGGCTTTCCAATTGTTTTTCTTCCAATTGTAAATCCATTGTGTGATGCCATTTTTCATATATTGGCTATCGCTATAAAGCGTCACATGGCAAGGCTCTTTTAAGCTATTTAAAGCCTCAATCACTGCTCGTAATTCCATGCGATTATTGGTGGTTTTGAAATACCCTTTTGAAATATGTTTTTCATGCTGTTTATAGCGCAGGACAATCCCTATGCCACCGGCTCCCGGATTGCCAAGGCAAGATCCATCCGTAAAAATTTCAATCTGTTTTTGCATAACTAATTCGAGCTTGTGTAAAATAGACGGTATTTTAAAGGAAACAAATAGGTAGAACAATGATAAATCCGGATCGCCAGATTGTACTGGATACTGAAACCACCGGTATGAACCAAATTGGTGCGCATTACGAAGGACATTGCATTATTGAAATTGGCGCGGTGGAAATGATCAACCGTAAATATACGGGCAACAATTTTCACATTTATATTAAGCCGGATCGTTTGGTTGATCCCGATGCTATTAAAGTTCACGGTATTACGGATGAAATGCTGGCGGATAAACCGGATTTCAAAACAATTGCACAAGACTTTATTGAATACATTCGTGGTGCTGAACTGCTGATTCACAACGCCCCCTTCGACGTGGGCTTTATGGACTATGAATTCCGTAAACTTGGGTTAGATATCAAAACGACCGATATTTGCCTCGTCACCGATACATTGCAAATGGCTCGCCAAATGTATCCTGGAAAACGTAATAGCTTAGATGCGTTGTGTGATCGTTTAGGCATTGATAACAGCAAACGAACACTCCACGGTGCGTTACTGGATGCGGAGATTTTAGCCGACGTTTATTTGTCCATGACGGGCGGGCAAACCAGTCTATTTGATGAAGATCATGCGGATAGTTCAATTATCCAAGCTGGCTCCAATATGCAAGATCTTCAAAGTGCGGTCAATTTTTCGCAAAATTTAAAAGTGTTACAACCCACTGATGATGAACTCCAAGCCCATTTAGATTTCCTTAAATTGGTCAATAAAAAAAGCGATGGCAAATGTTTTTGGTCGATTCGTACGGGGGATGAAACCTCACATTAATCGGTTATCTATTAATCAGATAAACATAAAAAAGAAAAAAAAGATTGACGCTTTTAACGTTCATCATTATTATACCCAGCACTTAGCGGAGTGGTAGTTCAGCTGGTTAGAATACCTGCCTGTCACGCAGGGGGTCGCGGGTTCGAGTCCCGTCCATTCCGCCAATTTAAAACTTGTCTTAATATACTCACGGAGTGGTAGTTCAGCTGGTTAGAATACC
>NZ_KV837995.1:124525-139176 GCF_001838615.1 Haemophilus sp. HMSC61B11 | reverse complement strand
TTTTTTATGCCCGAATTTTACCTGTCAGCCAACATTCGCTATAATTAACCAAATTTACACTTTACAGAGATATTTTTATGACAACTCCTGTCGTTGCCTTAGTGGGTCGACCAAACGTAGGCAAATCCACCCTATTCAACCGTTTAACCCGTACCCGAGATGCGCTTGTCGCTGACTTCCCTGGTTTAACCCGAGATCGTAAATACGGTCATGCCAATATTTCTGGCTATGATTTCATTGTGATCGATACCGGCGGTATTGATGGCACTGAAGAAGGCGTTGAAGAAAAAATGGCGGAACAATCCTTATTAGCGATTGAAGAAGCCGATGTAGTGCTTTTCTTAGTGGATGCGCGTGCAGGTTTAACAGCTGCAGACATTGGCATTGCCAACTACTTACGCCAACGTACGAATAAAACAACCGTCGTGGTGGCAAACAAAACTGATGGTATCGATGCTGATTCACACTGTGCGGAATTTTATCAATTAGGCTTAGGTGATATTGAACAAATCGCCGCATCACAAGGCCGTGGCGTGACTCAATTAATGGAGCAAGTGCTTGCACCTTTAGCAGAAAAATTACAAGAAAACGAAGCAGAAAATGACTGCACTTCTGATGAAGAAGAAAAAGATGAATGGGATCACGAATTTGACTTCGATTCAGAGGAAGATACTTCATTAATTGATGAAGCATTAGACGAAGAGCTTGAAGAAGAACAAGATAAAAATATCAAAATTGCGATTGTAGGCCGTCCAAACGTCGGTAAATCCACATTAACCAATCGTATTTTAGGTGAAGATCGCGTGGTGGTTTACGACATGCCAGGCACAACACGTGACAGTATCTACATTCCAATGGAACGCGATGGGCAACAATACACCTTGATTGATACAGCGGGTGTGCGTAAACGTGGTAAAGTGCATTTAGCCGTTGAGAAATTCTCTGTTATTAAAACGTTACAAGCGATTCAAGATGCAAACGTGGTATTACTCACAATTGATGCGCGTGAAAATATTTCAGACCAAGATCTCTCTCTACTAGGCTTTATCTTAAATGCAGGACGCTCACTTGTGATCGTCGTGAATAAATGGGATGGGTTAGATCAAGATGTGAAAGATCGCGTCAAATCTGAATTAGATCGCCGTCTTGATTTCATCGACTTTGCCCGTGTGCATTTTATTTCTGCTTTACACGGCAGTGGCGTGGGTAATCTTTTTGATTCGATTAAAGAAGCTTATGCTTGTGCGACGCAAAAAATGACGACTTCCCTTCTCACCCGTATTTTACAAATGGCAACGGATGAGCATCAACCACCAATGATTGGCGGTCGTCGTATTAAATTAAAATATGCTCACCCTGGTGGCTATAATCCACCAATTATCGTGGTGCATGGTAACCAAATGGATAAATTACCAGATTCATACAAACGTTATTTATCTAATTATTATCGTAAGAGTTTGAAAATTATTGGTTCGCCAATTCGCTTGCTATTCCAAGAAGGTTCAAACCCATTCGCGGGTAGAAAAAATAAACTCACCCCAAACCAATTACGTAAACGTAAACGTTTAATGAAGTTTATCAAAAAAGCGAAACGCTAATCTTAACAAACAAAGAGCGGTCAAAAATCACTGTGAATTTTGACCGCTCTTTTTTATTATAAAAACAACATAAAAACCACATTAAAAAATGAGTAATATAAAGTTATCAATTTGTTTTTTTGATGAAAGTTTTAATTTTCAGGTGGTATTGTTAAAATATAATTTACATTATTTAAAAGAATGTTTAGACTAAATTTTAATCCATCCAAAGCACATTCAAATATGAAAAAACGTAATATCATTTTCTTACTTATCCCGCTAATTACTGCTTGCGGAGTAAATTCATTTTCAGCATCAGACCGTAACGATACTCAAACGCTTTCTGCACCCAAAGCATTTGATCCCAAACGCACAGAATACACCTGCGCCGCTTGGACGCCTCCATCTCCACCCGATGCCGAATCCCATCTTTGGTATCGTGCTGCCACTTTGATTCATGCCAAAGATGGACGCAGGAATAAACAGGAGCTGCAGAATATGATTATCTTGTACGAAGCGGCTGCATCAAAAGGACATTATCAGGCAATTAACAACCTTTACCTGCTCTACACCCATGTCCAAGGTTCGACCGGCATCATGTACAACCCCTTGCACAACCGCGCCCGTAAATGGCTGCACTACGGTCTGGACAAAAACTGGACGATGGCATACTATTGGCTGTTTGATGCCTTGTATGAAGGCCATGCTGGCTACCCTTACACCCCGGAACTCGGCCTTGCCTACCTGCAGAAGGCTGTGGAATTGGGTGTACCGTTGGCGCAGTATGAATTGGCACGGATTTACGAAAAAAATCTCGACAATTCAAAAACCGCTCAACTGCTGTTTGAGTGCGCTGCCAAGCAGGGATTTTCAGCGGCAATGAAGGAATTATCTTCGTTTAAAGCCATTGATGGTGATCAGAAAGAATCCTTGCGGTTAATGCACAATGCAGTGCGCTATGGAGGAGAAAGTGGGGGAGAATCGGCTTCACGTTTGAGTCACGTTTATGGTAAAACGAAAGCCTATATGAAGGAATTCGCCTCCACCCTAACTGATCCTGTCCGTGAAACAGCTTACAACGAGTTGTATACAGCACTTACAGGCACAGATACCAAAAGCGGCAACCCCTTCTACACCTTCCCACGCCTAGACGAAGTCCTGCCCCTGCCACCCGCCAAAACCCACTGGAAAGGCATCTACTCTGCGATGAGCAAGGAAGACGCAGCGTTCTACCAAAATCCGCCTGACACCGCCGCCCTTGCTGCCGATATTCTCAAACGCGGTATCGTCAAAAAAGAAGACGTATATTGGCCACCGCGCAAGGATTAATCGTTAACAAGCATTAAAAAGGCGGTCAGATTTTAAAAGCAATTTGCTTAAAAAGCTGACCGCACTTTTATGTTTAAAATATGACTAAATTATTCGTCTATAACCACTTTGCCAATATAGCCTAAGTTGCGATAACGTTGTGCGTAATCAATGCCATAGCCGACAACAAATTCATCTGGAATAGAAAAACCAATCCATTCAACTGGCACTTCCACTTCTCGACGAGACGGTTTATCTAATAAGGTACAAATCGCCAAGCTTGCAGGATCGCGTAAATTCAAAATGCCACGTACTTTTTCGAGGGTATAACCTGTATCAATAATATCCTCAACAATCAGCACATGTTCATTACGAATATCCCCTTCAAGATCTTTCGTAATTTTCACATCGTGATTACTTGTCATTCCGCAACCATAGCTTGAAGTTGTCATAAACTCCACTTCTACCGGTAATTTTAATTCACGCACGAGATCGGCCATGAACATAAATGAACCACGTAAAAGCCCAACAACAATCAGTTTATCAATGGCTTGTTGTTGATAAAAATGCGTAATTTCTGCGCCAAGTTCAGTAATGCGGCTACGAACATCCGCTTCTGAAATTAAAATATCGACGTGGTGTTTTTTCATGGTCTTTCCTTTTTAATTTAATCGTTTGCGTATTCTACAATAAAAAAGGCTGAAGTTTAAACCTTCAGCCTTTTTAACCCTAACGAATTTACTTTCTACTCTACCTGTTGAAGCAATCTGCAATCGCTACGAAACAGATGTGCGTATAGTAGCAGAAAGAAATCATCTGTCAATAAGAATTATTATCATTTTTATAAATTTTATTAATTCCCTGAGATTTTCATCTTGTTGAGCAAGATTGAACCTGTTTGGATATTGGAACGATGCTCTATATCATCTGATACCGCAATAATATTTTTCAACATATCTTGTAATTGACCTGCAATGGTAATTTCGGCAACCGGATATTGGATCTCGCCATTTTCCACCCAGAAACCGGCTGCGCCACGAGAATAATCCCCGGTCACAATATTGACACCTTGTCCCATGACATCGGTAACCAATAAACCAGTGCTCATTTGACGTAAAAGTGCGGTCAATCCGCCCGTTAAATTTGGTTTCACGAGCCAGTTGTGAATACCGCCTGCATGCCCGGTACTTTGCATGCCCATTTTTCTACCGCTGTAACTGGTGAGCAAATAGGTTTGCAACACGCCATCTTGAATAATTTCAAGATTCTGTGTGCGAACCCCTTCGCTATCAAAAGGCGTAGAGGCTAAACGTCTTAACAAATGAGGACGCTCACTGATTTGGAACCAATCTGGCAATACTTGTTTTCCAAGATGATCGAGCAAGAAACTGGATTTGCGATATAAGCTGCCGCCACTAATCGCGCCCGTTAAATGAGAAATTAATCCTGTGGCCACATCATTTAAGAAAATCACGGGCACTTCGCGCGTGCTTAATTTCTGTGGATTTAAACGCGCAATCACTTTTTTCGCACAATTTTGCCCAACCCAATCCGGTAAAGAAAGCGCTTTAAACTCACGTGAAACCGTGTATTCGTAGTCATTTTCCAGTTGATCTAGCTCACCACCGATCACCGAACAAGATAAAGAATAACGACTAGATAAGTAACTTTGTAGCATGCCGTGCGTATTACCATAAACACGCACACCAGTATGTGAATTAAAACTTGCACCGTTACTATTCACAATTTTAGCATCGTATTCCAACGCTGCTTTTTCAGCTTCTAACGCTAATTTGGTAGCCTGTTCAACATCAACATTTGCACTATGATAAAGCGCTAAATCTGGCGCTTCAAAAGCCATTAATTCTTTATCGGCGAGCCCTGTGCAATCATCTGGCGAGGTATATTTTGCAATAGCAAGCGCGGCTTCAACGGTGTTTTTAATGGCTTCTTCACTTAAATCTGAGGTGGATGCATTGCCTTTTTGTTGACCTAAATAAACGGAAATGCCTAATGCCCCATCGCTAGTAAATTCAACATTTTCAATCTCTTGCAGACGGGTTGAAACCGATAAACCACTCACTTTTGTTACGCCAACTTCAGCGGTGGCGCCCGCTTTCTGTGCGGTTTCAATCGCAAAACTGACTGCATCACGCAATGTTTGCTCTTGAGATTTTAAAAGTGCGGTTAAATTTTCTGCTGTTTTCATGGTAATAATCCTATTAAAAATTTGCGCCATTTTATCTTATTTTGAAAGTTTATGCTAAAATGCACCAAATTTTTCATAAGGTAACAGAATGGCAAAACGTAAGAAAAAAGAGGCCTTTGATTGGGAAGATGAAGACCAAGAAGAGATTATTTGGGTAAGTAAAAGTGAAATCAAACGCGACGCTGAAGATTTAAAACAGCTCGGCGAGAAATTGGTGAACTTAACCAAAGCAAATCTGACTAAGGTTCCATTAGACGATAGCTTAAAAGATGCCATTGAATTAGCGCAACGCCTACAAAAAGAGGCGCGTCGTCGCCAATTGCAATATATCGGTAAGCTCTTACGCTCAATTGATGCAGAGCCTATTCGTGAAGCTTTAGAAAAAATTGAAAACAAACATAATCAGCAACAAGCGATGCTGCATAAGTTGGAAATCTTACGTGACGAATTGATTGCAAAAGGTGATGCGGCTCTGACTGATTTGTTAAATGAACATCCTTCTGCAGATCGCCAACACTTACGTAATTTGATTCGAGCCGCACAGAAAGAGAAGGAACAAAATAAGCCGTCAAAAGCTTATCGCGAGATTTATCAGATCTTAAAAACACTCATTTTAGAAGACTAAAATACGGCTATTTTTGACCGCACTTTGTGTCAAAAAAGTGCTATGATTAGCTACCCTTTTAAGAAGGAAAGAACGTTATTTATGAATATTCGTTGGAATATTATTTTAGGTGTCATCGCCTTGGCTTTATTAGGCTGGTATTATTCGCTTAATCAAGATCATGGCGATTTACAAAGCCTAATCAAAAAGCCTGATAGCCCAGAATACGTCGGTAATAAAATGGAAACGACTGTATTCTCGCCAGAAGGAAAAAAACAATATCTCGCGATTTCCGATAAGGTGGAATATTACACACAAGACGGCCATACGGATTTTATTTCGCCGTTAGTCTATCTTTTTGATGTCTCTTTGGACAATAAAGATAAAGAAGCGAAAACCGATAAAATTCAATTAGAAAAACAAAATTGGAAACTTAGCGCGAAAAAGGCAAAATTAACGAAAGATCAAATGCTCTATCTTGAAGGTGGCGTGGTTGCCGAGAGCCTTGATCCTTTATCTCGCCTACAACGTGTTGAGACTGAAGCCGCAGTAATTAATTTAAAAACACAAGACATTACTTCCGATACACAAGTAAAAATTAACGGATTAAACTTTAACTCTAGCGGATTGAAGCTCGTTGGAAATTTACGTCAGCAAGTTGCAACTCTAAAGGAACAGGTAAAAACATATTATGAAATCAACAAACAATAAAATTCTGCTTTTAACAGCGTTAATGATGACTTCTTTGTCTGCTTTTGCATTAAAAGACGATACCAATAAACCGATTAATATTGTCTCAGATAATCAATCTTTAGATATGGAGAACAGCGTAGTAACCTTTACGGATAACGTTGTGATTACGCAAGGTTCCATTTTGATTAAAGCCAATAAAGTAGTCATTACTCGTCCACCAGAAAATTCAGGTAAAAAAGAAACTGTTGAAGCATTTGGTAGCCCTGTTACCTTCCACCAACAACTTGATGATGGTAAGCCTGTTGACGGTAGAGCGAATAAAGTTCACTACGATTTAGGTACTGAATTCTTAACATTGACCGGTAATGCTGAATTAAAACAATTAGATAGCAAAATTAACGGTGAACTCATCACTTATGATGTGAAAAAACAACAGTTAAAAGCCAATGGTAATGGAAAATCACGTGTGCAAACTGTCTTAATTCCGACCCAGTTACAACAAAAAGGTAAAAAATAACCGATGTCTGTATTACAAGCTGAATTCCTCGCAAAAAGCTATAAGAGCCGAAAAGTGGTTTCTGATGTGAGTTTAACCGTAAACTCCAATGAAATTGTTGGCCTACTTGGTCCAAATGGTGCAGGTAAAACCACTACTTTCTACATGGTCGTCGGTTTAGTACGTCATGATCAGGGAAAAATCACCATTGATGGCGATGATATTAGCGTATTACCTATGCATGAACGTGCACGCAGAGGAATTGGCTATTTACCACAAGAAGCTTCTATCTTCCGTCGTTTAACCGTATATGAAAACCTTATGGCGGTATTAGAAATTCGTAAAGATCTCACGGCAGAACAACGCAGAGAGAGAGCGGATGAGTTAATTGATGAGTTCAATATTGGCCATATTCGTGATAGCCTGGGACAATCTCTTTCAGGTGGCGAACGTCGTCGTGTGGAAATTGCGCGTGCATTAGCCGCAAATCCAAAATTTATTTTATTAGATGAACCTTTTGCCGGTGTCGATCCTATTTCGGTCACAGATATTAAGAAAATCATCACAGATCTTCGCAATCGTGGTTTAGGCGTATTAATTACCGACCATAACGTACGCGAAACCCTTGATGTTTGTGAACGCGCTTACATTGTTGGTGAAGGGAAAATTATCGCGACCGGCACACCGGAAGAAGTCATGAATGATGAGCACGTTAAACGTGTCTATTTAGGCGAACAATTTAAACTATAACCGATGAAATTTACGACATTGCTCTCCCCTGATGATATTCGTCAGGGGGTTGCTTTTTCTAGCAAGAAACGATTATTTGAATCTATTGCCGCTTTCGTTGTTGAAAAACTTCAATGCGAAAATGGTGAACAGGCCTGTTTTGAATGTTTATTTGAGCGGGAAAAATTAGGTAATTCAGGATTGGGCAATGGCGTAGCTATGCCTAAAGCCAAGTTACCTGCTACTGTGTCAGATAAGATCCTAACGGTATTTATGCAATTAGAAACGCCTGTCGAATATGATGCAGCAGACAATAAACCGGTGGATATCGTTTTTGCTGTGCTCGTACCTGAAAATCTCTGCCAAGAATATATTCCTGTTCTGGCAGAACTGAATGAAAAATTAACCGATAAAAACTTAATTAAACAACTTCGTTCAGCACAAAGTGCGGATGAAATTTGGCAAATTTTTGAATGTGCCGATCATTCAGAGGAATCTGAGGATGACACAAATTTAGATAATATTGAACCTCAAGAGGTATAACCTAACCGACTAACCATAAGGAATCACGCAGATGGAAATTATTATTATCAGCGGTCGCTCCGGCGCGGGGAAATCTGTCGCATTACGAGCTTTGGAAGATATGGGCTATTATTGCGTGGATAATCTCCCTCTCGATTTACTTCCTCAACTCACCAATATTCTCGCCAAAACTCAAACAGCTGTTGCAATCAGTCTTGATATTCGAAATCTTCCTCATTCAAGTGCTGATTTAGACAAGATTCTGACAGATATTCAAGCCACTTATTCTGTCAAAATCATCTTTCTGGACAGCGATCGTAGTACACTTATTCGTCGTTACAGCGATTCACGTCGTCTTCATCCACTTTCAGCACAAGATCTCCCACTTGAATCAGCGATTGATTTAGAATATCAGCAACTTGAACCGTTAATTCAACACGCTAATTTTATTATTGATACCGCACCTCTTTCTACTCATTCGTTATCTGAACGTTTAAGAGAGGTTTTACGGGGTAATACAGATAAAGAGCTTAAAATCGTGGTTGAATCGTTTGGCTTTAAATATGGCATTCCGCTTGATGCCGATTATGTCTTTGATGTGCGTTTTCTACCTAACCCGCACTGGGATCCAGAACTTCGTCCAATGACAGGGCTTGATGAACCCGTTGCACAATTTTTACTTGCACATGATGAAGTGAATAATTTTATCTACCAAACGCATAATTACATTGAAACGTGGTTACCGATGTTAGAGCAAAATAATCGAAGCTATCTCACCATTGCCATTGGTTGTACGGGTGGTAAACATCGTTCTGTTTATATCGCTCAACAAATTGGTGAATATTTCCAAGCTAAAGGTAAGGATGTGAAGATTCAGCACAAATCCTTGGAAAAGAATAAAAAGAATTAATCAACCCATAAAAAACGCAGCGACTTGCTGCGTTTTTTGTTAAACCACATACTGCTCAAAAATCTCAGGCAAATGTGCAATTAACGTTTCTTTTCCAGCCACGGTTTCATGCTGCCAAACCTGCAATAGCACATCTGGCGTAAATAATCGTGATGCCTGCTCTGCCAACGGTAAATAGCTAATATGCCAAGGCTCTCGGCCAATTTTTTTACCTTCTGGCTGACTGATAAATGGCAAAACAAAATCAAAATGCGGTAGATTTTCAGTGAGAAATTCACTAAGTTCAAAGAAATAACCACCCTTTTCATATTCCCAAGGTTCAAGTTGTAAAGATTGACCTTGAGGCAAAAGATCAGGATCAAAAATATCGATTTCTGTTCCCCAATGATGACGACTTCCCCCTGGAAGCGCTGACCAACGTAAAATGGCTTGTGCTTTTTGCCAATCATCTAACAACGCTAAATCTAATGGATTTCCCGCATCATTATGAACCTTGCGTTCACCGTTAAATTTACCGTTCCAAATGAGTTGTTGACGCTCAAAATCACGAAAGCTACTCGCGGGCTGCAAATTAAAGCCATTTTTGACTGCACTTTGCTGCAATCCTTGAAACGCTTTCATTGCCTCTGCTTGCAAAAAATGATTTGGAGAATGAGGTGTAGGCAAATTGATCAAATGTTCTCGGGATTTGCCGGTTAACATTTCTGGCGTTAATTTCATCTTACTTGTCCAATAAATTCACTAACATTTGATGATAAATCTGACCGCACTTGGCTAGATCATCTACACTGATACATTCATTTACTTTATGAATCGTCGCATTAAGTGGCCCAAATTCCACCACTTCAGCGCCCATTAACGCAATAAAACGTCCGTCAGAGGTGCCACCGCCTGTTTCTGCCTGTGGTGTAATACTGGTTGTTTGCTCAATTGCCGTCGTTAACGCATCTAATAATTTACCTGGTTTCGTCAAAAATGGTTTACCCGATAAATTCCAATCAATATGGTATTTCAAACCATGTTTTTCGAGCATTTCTGCCACTTTCTGCTTAATGCTTTCGTCTGTAACTTCCGTACAATAACGTAAATTGAATTGCACATAAAGCTCACCAGGGATGACATTATTACTCCCTGTGCCTGCATGAATATTTGCAATTTGCAAACTGGTCGGCGGGAAAAATTCGTTGCCATTATCCCATTGATAGGTGGTTAATTCCTGCAAGAAAGGCGCAGCTTTATGAATTGGGTTTTCCGCTAAATGGGGATAAGCCACATGACCTTGAATACCTTGAATGTAGAGGTTACCTGTAATCGAACCCCGACGACCATTTTTGACTACATCGCCTAATGTTTTTGAACTAGACGGCTCGCCTACCATGCAATAAGTGATTTTCTCACCGCGCGCCATTAAGGTTTCGACAACACGTATGGTGCCATCTTTCGCGGCTGCCTCTTCGTCAGAAGTAATCAACAAAGCAATCGTTCCCTTATGATTCGGATTGGCTTTCACATATTCTTCTGCCGCCACAATCATTGCTGCTAATGAGCCTTTCATATCTGCCGCACCACGGCCATAAAGCATATCATCCACAATGTCGGCAGAAAATGGCGGATAAGTCCATTGTGTTTCATCTCCCGTTGGCACCACATCGGTATGCCCTGCAAAAGCGATAACGGGCTCACCACTACCATGCTTCGCCCATAAATTTAACGTATCGTTGAAAGGCATCCATTCAATTTGAAAGCCGAGTTTTTCTAAACGTTCCGCAATTAATTGCTGACAGCCCTCATCATTCGGGCTAATAGAGGGGCGACGAATTAATGCTTGTGCAAGCTCAATAGTTTTTTGTTTCATAATATTAAGTGACGACTAAAAGTGCGGTCTAATTTAACAAAATTTTCCTTCAATTTAAATCTGTTCAAATAAAAAACGGATAACCTCGTTATCCGTTTTTATTAGTTTATGAAGAATCCTAGAATTGAACTTGCAAACGTAACCAATATTGGCGTCCTGGCTCGTTCACTCGAACAGTTTGAAGCCCCGCTGAAGGATCTGCGCCTTTACTCACAAATTCTGCATAGGATTTATTAAATAAGTTATCAATTCCGCCCTGCAAAGTGGCATATTTATTAATTTTCCACCCTGTATTAAAGGATAACGTTCCAAAGCCTGCTGAAGCGCCAATGTCCTGCCCAATAATGTTGCCTTGTCCCGTTGCATAGCGTTTTTGAGCCGAAACCAATCGCCATAAAACGCCTGCACTCAAGGTTTCATTATCCCAAGTTAATGAGTTTTTCCATTCTAATGGTGGAGTTTGAGCGAGTGGACGGTCGTCCGTGCGATTTTTACCATAGGTATAAGCCAAACTACTACCGATTTCCCAGTGACGTGCAAATTTTCATTTGCCTTCAATTTCGCCGCCTAATCGAGTTGCCTTGATATTACGAGCCGAGACATCTTTACCTACTCGTTCTAACATAATGAAATCGCGGACATCACTACCAAATAGCGACACAGAAAAATCAAAGGTATCATTCTTCCACATCAATCCCGTATCAATTTGACGGTTTTGCTCTTTATCTAAAACTTGGCTTGCACGGCGTTCCCAATAATCTGGCGCTCGCTCTGCAATCCCTACACCAGCATAATATTTAATGCCATTGATTTCTTCTTCCCAACGGAAGAAACCTGAATGTAAACCGTACGTATGGTGTTTATTTGGGTGATTTGCCATTAAAGTGTCGTATTCAGCTTTCACTTCATCATAACGATAACCAGAAATAAACTTACGACTATCGCTTGCCGTCCAGGCCCCCTCAACAAATCCGCCCCATTGAGTAAAGTTTTGCTGTGGTTGATAAGGCTTGTGTCTGTATCCTTCACCATTCATTTCCATACGTGAAAGGTGTTTATCACGCATATAATCAATGCCTGTTTGCAAATTAATATCCAACCAATCAAAGGTTGCTTTCAAATGCCCTGTATTGGTTTCACGTTTTGGATTCATTGCTTTTTTAACTTGATTTCCCATCATGCTTAAATAACGCATACTATAAGTATCCATCACATGATCAATCTTGCTTTGACCGTAACGTAATTCCAGTTCTGTGAACCACGGTGTAATATTGCGTTGTACAAATCGCACATTCCACGCATCACGATCAAACTTACTCCCATCCATCATTCGATCCGCATAAGCCGCTTCGCCTCGACTACGCTCATAGGTTCCGGTCAATAAGGTATTTTCTGTCGGGGTGAAACCAAGCTGTAACATTTGATTACGGCGCTCAAAAGATGAATGAACTCTATTGCCATCGCCATCTTTGTAATTCCCCGCCTCATTGTGTGACATACTCGTACGTAAATAACCATATTTACCACCCGCCATCGCATCGAAATAAGCATCTCTACGTTTGTTTCCGCCAAGCGTTACACTGCTGTTTAAATAGGTATTTTGAGTATCAAATTCAGGCTCTTTACGCACAAAACGAACTGCGCCAGCCACCAAGCCAGAACCTTCAGTTACAGTTTGGGGACCTTTGGTCACCACAACTTCATCATAAGCTGATGGGAAAATATAAGCTGTTGGCGGATCCATTCGGTTGCTACACCCACCATAAATGAATTGGTCGTCTGCTTGAATGTTCAAGCGAGAACCACCTAACCCGCGAAATAACGGATCGCCAGAACTCCCACCTTTACGAATCACGCTCATATTTGCCACAGATTGCAATAAATCTGCACCATCACCAGCAGGTAAAGGTTGAAGCGTTGTTTTAGGATTAAGTTTGACAGAATTGGTGTTCGTCTGAGTAACACCTGTTACCACAATGGGATCCAATAATGTTACAGACTGCGTATCCTCAGCAAAAGCATTAGATATAAAAAATGAAAGAGGAAGAAGGGCAAAATAAGATTTGTTATGCATAATCAATCCCTTGTTTTGGCACTTGAGTCATAAAAACCACAATTCAACCACATAAAATCTTTCAAACAAATACCAACAGTTATGAAACATTTATCACATCAATGATTGAGATTGTAACAATACTGTAATGAATCTTATTCTTATTAAGTGCGAAAGGCAAGGTTAAAAGATGACTATTTACTTACGCATTTCTGGTAAACATACTACTGCCAGCACCAATTGAACTATCCCCAAAATAGTACAAGGAAGACCTAATAAAAAATAAGTACCTATAATTGTATCAATAGTGCTATCCCAGTTTAAATCAACAAAATGCAAAGATAATCCGACGATAATAGGGATTAAAAAAGGCATAAAAAGTGCCACCAATAAATACCGCCCATAATAGCGACTTGCTTTTTCCCGAGTAACAAAAAAGATAAGTGTTGTCATCACCCCAGGTATAAATGAAATAAGAAAAGAAAGAAAAAATGCCTCTCCAACAAATTCAGAAATAATGACTGCACATAATAATGCAATAAAAAAACTCCCAATAAAAAAACGTGGTATAGTCTTTTGTAATGCATTATTCATCTTTATATTTCCTTTCAAATAAAATTAATAACTCTAATAAGCAGATAAGAAAGCCTCCAGCTTTAATAAAGAACAAGGTTAAGAGGTTACTGTGTGTCCCATATTTTTATAAAACACGCTTGTGCTAACACCAGTTGAGCTACTCCCAATATACAAGCCCAAATACCGTGCGTTAGATAATACTCTACAAGCGTATCAATAGCATCATGCCAACTGTTTAAATAAATCAAATCGAATAATGTGGCCAGGAGCGGAATTAAAAAGGTCGGCATCAAAAGTGCCAGTAACAAATACCGCGAATAGTAGCTACTTGCTTTTTCCTGAGTGATGTAAAAAACAAACGTTGTAATCACACTAGGTATAAATACGATAAAAAAAGTATAAAAAAATAAAAATATCAATACCATATCATCTGAGCCGCGATCCATTGAAGCAAGAAATAAATCAACGACGGCAGCACATACTAATGCAATAAAAAAACTCCCAATAAAAAAACGTCGTATGGCTTTTTGCTGTTCATTTTGTTGTTCATTATTCATTTTTATATTTCCTTTTTTAATCAAAATTAGTAGTTCTAATAAGTAGATAAACAAGTAAAAATAAATTCTCTACTTTAATACTACTTAAATGCTGCAATATATTCTTTTTCGTTGAAGCCAATCAATGCCTTACCATCTTGCAAAATAATCGGGCGTTTGATTAACGTTGGATTTTCAGCTAATACGGAAAGTGCGGTAGATTTCGAGAGTGTATTTTTCACATTTTCATCAAGATTACGCCAAGTCGTACTACGTTTATTGACTAAATTTTCCCAACCAAATTGGGCTTCTGCTTGTTGTAAGAATTGAGTATCTAATCCATCCACACGATAATCATGTAATTTATGTTGAATATTATGTTCAGTTAGCCACTTCAATGCTTTTTTCACTGTATCACAGTTTTTAATGCCATAAACGATAATCATATTCTCACCTCTAAAAACAAAAAATCCTCAATTCATTTAGAACGAGGATTGTAACTGCTACATGAATTAATCACAAATAGATTAGCCCGATATAAATTTTCACATCCAAAAGAAAAAGTGCGGTGAAAATCAACCGC
>NZ_KV837995.1:116263-124425 GCF_001838615.1 Haemophilus sp. HMSC61B11 | reverse complement strand
AAAAGTGCGGTGAAAATCAACCGCACTTTTCAAAAGGGAAATTAGAATTCGTAACCTACGCCCACTTTAGCGCCATAGTTATTCACTTTAGTATCGTCAAAGCTACCTAAACGGTTATATTCTAAACCACCGTTTGCATACACTTTGTCTGCTAATTTATATTTAGCACCCGCAACTACACCATAACCCACTTTGGTTTCAGAAGAGCTTTTATAGCGTTGATCCGCACGCTCTTCAAATTTGAAACGGTTTGCCGCAAGACGAGCACCAACATAAGGTTCAATTTGAGAATTGGTATCGAAGTCATAGAATACTGTCGCACCTAAACCTTGAACTTTAGTACCTTGGAAGTTGCCGTGATGAGTATAATCACCTGCTACACGCATATTACCTAATTTGTAACCTACTGCAACACGAGGTTCAACTTTAGTTTTGCTTGAACCACCATTGCTTAATTTAGTTCTTGAAAGACCTAGATCACCTTCTGCATATAAACCTGCGTTTGCTGTTGAAGCAACCGCTAATGCACCGACAACGATAGCTAATAATGATTTTTTCATTGGATAACCCCTGTTATTTGATTGAAAACACTAGAAATATACCACACTGCTTATGAATTTTCACTATGAAAAACCAATTTTCCCTGACATTTTCGACATAAATAGGCAATTTTATCTCGTTGAATGCGATTATGCCGACGAATCGTTAAATAATGGGTCTGGCATTCGCATTGATAAGCAAACATTTTACCTTGTACACTTTCCACATCAAATTGGTGGCAAGTATCAGCCGGAAGATTAAATAACTGTGTCATCACTGCTTGCCATTCCCGTCCATGCGGTTTCACCCGACCAAATACTTGATACACAATAAGGTGGGCTAATTCGTGTGGAACCACCTGACGAATAAATTCATCTGAGTTCTCGAGTAGCAAAGTGCGGTTAAATTTAATCTCATTTTTCTGCAAGTAGGCAACGCCAGCCTTTACTCCTCGCAAGTCATAACTGATTATCGGAATAGGAAATTTCCGGTGAAAGTGATTTTCAGCGAGTTGTAATGTTTCTGCAAGTTTGCGCTGAACCTGCATTTTTAAATGCCGAAACTGAGTTTGAGATGACATCATCATGTTAAGTAAACAAAAACCGCTAATTTAGCGGTTTTTATCATACACATTTATTTACTTATTTAAGACCGGCTGCTGCTCGCAATTCTTCTGCACGATCCACTTTCTCCCATGGGAATTGTTCACGGCCGAAGTGTCCATACGCGGCAGTTTGGCGATAGATTGGTTGAATTAAATTTAACATTTTAATTAAACCATAAGGACGTAAATCAAAGAATTCACGCACTAACTTAACCAATAATTCGTTTGATACTTTTCCTGTACCAAAGGTTTCTACCATGATCGACGTTGGCTCTGCCACACCAATTGCATAAGAAAGTTGAATTTCACAACGATCTGCAAGACCTGCTGCAACAATATTTTTCGCCACATAACGCGCGGCATAAGCGGCTGAACGGTCTACTTTTGATGGATCTTTACCCGAGAATGCACCTCCACCATGACGAGCAGCTCCGCCGTAGGTATCAACAATGATTTTACGACCCGTTAAACCGCAGTCGCCCATTGGACCACCAATCACAAAACGACCGGTTGGGTTAATGAAATATTTTGTTTGTTGAGATAACCATTCACTTGGCAAAATTGGCTTGATGATTTCTTCCATCACGCCTTCGTAAATTTCTTTTTGTGAAACTTCTTCACTATGTTGTGTAGAAAGCACTACTGCATCCACACCCACAATTTTGTTATCTTCATATTTTAAAGTCACTTGGCTTTTCGCATCTGGGCGTAACCAGGCCAGTTTTCCGCTTTTACGTACTTCTGCTTGTTTTTCCATTAAACGATGGGCGTAAGTAATCGCCGCAGGCATCAAGACTTCGGTTTCATTTGTCGCATAACCAAACATGATCCCTTGGTCACCCGCACCTTGATCTAATGGATTCTCACGATCCACACCTTGGTTAATATCAGATGATTGCTTACCAATCGCATTTAATACCGCACAAGAATTACCATCAAACCCCATCTCTGAGTGTTTGTAACCAATATCACAAATCACTTGGCGAGTGAGATTTTCAATATCAACCCATGCTGATGTCGTAATTTCACCACCGACTAACGCCATCCCTGTTTTTACATAGGTTTCGCAAGCCACACGAGCTTTAGGATCTTGTTTTAAAATTTCATCAAGTACCGCATCAGAAATTTGATCGGCAATCTTATCTGGATGTCCTTCTGAAACCGATTCAGAAGTAAATAAATAGCTAGACATAAGTTCTCTTCTTTTGGATGTATTGACGTATAGACGGCTATAATACGCTTTTTTGACTAATAAGCAAGCATTCCTATCAAGTATTTTTGAAATTTAACCAATTTTGTAACACTTGTTCGCCAAATTCTGACATGTAAGACTCAGGATGAAATTGCACAGAAAAAATAGGTAAATTTTTGTGCTGTGTTGCCATCACGATTTCATCATCACAAACGGCTGTAATTTCTAATGTCTCTGGCATACTTTCTGTTTGTACTGCCCAGGAATGATAAAGACCTATTTCAAATTCGGCTGGAAGCCCTAAAAATAAGCCTGAATTTGACCGCACTTTTAAGCGGCGTTTCTGTCCATGGCGCACACTTGGCAAATTATAGATTTCTCCGCCAAAGAATTCACAAAGGGTTTGATGTCCTAAGCAAACCCCTAGAATGGACTTTGTTTGATAAAATCGTTCTAACATCGCAAATAATTGTGGATACATGCTTGGAACATCTGGTCCTGGAGAAATTAAAATATGTGTATAACCTTCTACACAATCTAATGATAAATCTTCAACACTTACAACATCAAAACGCACCTGTAATTGGCGAATGAGATCCACTAAATTATAAGTAAAAGAATCATGGTTATTGATAACTAAAATTTTTTTCATACGGGCTAGTGCCATAATTCGGTGACTAAATTCATTTCAACATTATAGCGATTCTGCGTTAAAATCCTTTTTATTTTTTTATCTACAAGCCATGCAAACATTTATTCAGCAAGCTAATACTTATGGTGCATTACGCCAACCTTTTTTCTTCTTAATTGATTTTGAACAGAAGAAACCGCTTATTTGTTCTTTTGATGAAAGCACTGAAAAAGGGCTGATTTGGGATATTCAAGGCGTAAAAAATATCACTGAAAATCAACCGCACTTTGCTTTGTCTATCATTGATAAAAAACCCATTACATTACATCAATATGAACAAGGATTTCATCTTGTTCAACACGAATTACAAAAAGGTAATTCCTATTTACTCAATCTCACTTATCCTACCGAAATCAAATTAAATGGGGATTTAATCCAAATTTTCCATTCAGTTGAGGCACCTTATAAATTACTTTTTAAGGAGCAATTTGTCTGCTTTTCACCTGAATCCTTTGTGCAAATTCGACAAAACAAAATTTACACCTATCCTATGAAAGGAACGATTGATGCGAGCCAGCCTAATGCCAAAGCTAATTTGTTAAAGGATGAAAAAGAGCAACGAGAACATTACACCATTGTCGATTTAATGCGTAATGATCTTGCAATGGTTGCCAAAAATATCAAAGTATCTCGTTTTCGCTACATCGATAGTATTTACACAGAACAAGGCGAAATACTACAAACCAGTTCAGAAATTTACGGTGAATTAGAAGATAATTGGCAAAATAAAATTGGCTCAATATTAGCCACACTTTTACCTGCAGGCTCAATCAGCGGAGCGCCTAAAGAAAAAACGGTTTCCATTATACAACAAGCTGAAAAGCAAGAACGAGGTTATTACACAGGAATTTTCGGTATTTTTGATGGCGAAAACCTAAATAGTGCCGTCGCAATTCGCTTTATTGAACAAAGAGGTGATAAATTTTATTTTCGTAGTGGTGGTGGCATTACCATTCAAAGCCAACTTGAAGACGAATATCAAGAGCTGATTGCCAAAGTTTACCTTCCAATCCAAAAGGAAAAGTAATGTTCCCTTTATTTGAAACCATCGCCATTGAAAATGGCAAAATTAAAAATATTGCTCTGCATCAAGCACGCTATGAACATAGCCTTATCACTTATTATGGAAAAAGTGCGATCACTTTTTTTAATCTTTTAGATCTAATTCAAGTACCTAAGAAGCTACATAATAAGCTTGTTCGCTGTCGAATTGACTACAACGCTCATCAAACCAAAATTTTATACGTTGAATATACACCTAAAACACATCGTGTATTCAAGTCCATAGTCTGTAATGAAATTGATTATTCGCTCAAATATGCTGACCGTGAACTTATCAATACCTTATTTGCACAAAAGGGAGAGGCTGATGAAATCATTATTATTAAAGAGGGATTTGTCACAGACTGCTCTATTGGTAATCTCGCCTTTAGAAACGGAACTCAATGGTTCACACCGAATACCCCTTTATTAAAGGCACACAAAGGGAATATTTACTACAATCCGGTCAACTTCAAGAAATTGAAATTAGACAAGAACAACTTGAGCAGTTTGACGAAATTCGAGTTATTAATGCATTGAATGAACTATAAAACGCCCATTCATTTGCCTCATTTTACTTGACTAAATCCAACATCTCTTGTGCATTCGCTAAAGCAAGATCCGTAATTTCACTGCCACCGAGTAATCTTGCAAGAGCAGGAACGCGTTCTTCTTGAGAAAGTGCGGTCATTTTGGTTTCTGTTTTATCATCAACAGTAAATTTTTCAACATTAAATTGATGATGCCCATGACACGCCACTTGTGGTAAATGGGTCACACACAGTACTTGGCACTTATCGCCTAATTGACGCAACAATTTACCCACTACACTCGCGGTTTTACCGCTAATACCGACATCAACTTCATCAAAGATCAGCGTTGGAATTGCCGATTGATCGGACGTTAATACTTGGATCGCTAATGAAATACGAGAAAGCTCACCACCTGATGCCACTTTTGCTAGCGGTTGTGCCTGCTGTCCTAGATTACTGCGTAAAGTAAAGACGATATTATCTGCCCCATTTGCCGTCACTTTAGTTAAATCTGAATTCACTTCAATGAAAAACTCGGCATTCTCCATTGCAAGCCCTTTGATAGAATGTGTAACCTGCTGTGCTAATTTCCCTGCAGCTTGGCAACGGCTTTCATGTAATTGTTTTGCCGTATGTTGCATTTTCTCAAAGGCGGCTTTTTCTTCTAAAATCAGGCGCTCTTCACTTTCTGAAAAATCTAAAAGTGCGGTCAATTCTGCTTTTAATTTTTGATGCCACTCCACCAATTCTTCTGGTTTCACATTGTGCTTACGTGCAAGTTGTAAAGCTTGCCCTAAACGTTGCTCAATCTCTTGTAATAACATCGGATCTTGCTCAATATGAGAAGCAAGATGTTGAACTTCACTTGTCGCCTCTTGCACTTGGATGAGTGCATCATTCAACATTGTTTGAACGGAAGCATATCGAGGATCTAACTCACTTAATTCATCAATATACTGTGTCGCACGATAAAGCATAGAATCAATGCTCACTGTTTCATTTTCACTGAGTAGCTGTAAGGCTGATTGTGATAACTGTGTCAGCTGTTCGCTATTTGATAGACGACGTTGATCCTCTTCCAATTCCAAATATTCATTTGGACGAAGGGCAAACTCATCTAACTCCTCAACCTGATATTGTAAAAGCTGTTTCTTCGCTTCATTTTCGGCAACTTTTTGTTGGAAGGTTTTAACTTGCGTTTGAAGATTTTTCCACGCGCGATAATCTTCTCGCATTTGTGCGAGCAAATCATAGTGATGTGCAAATGTGTCCACCAACTGAAGTTGGTAGTCATTTTTCAATAATAATTGTGAAGCGTGCTGCCCATTAATATGAATAAGATATTGACCAATTTCTTTTAATTGAGAAGCCGATACAGGCGTGCTATTAATAAAAGCTTTAGAACGCCCATCTGCATTGATGACTCGGCGTAAAATACAATCGGAAGGATTATCAGAATCCTGCAATTCTTGCTCTTGCAACCATTGATAAGCAGGGTTCGTTGGTTCAATAAAAAATGTGGCGCAGATTTCAGCTCTTTCCTGCCCTTCTCGAACCATAGAGGTTTCAATACGCTGCCCCAAGCATAATCCCAACGCATCAATAGCAATGGATTTCCCTGCGCCGGTTTCCCCCGTGATCACAGACATTCCTTTCGCCAATTCAATCTCTAATTGACGAACAATTGCAAAATTATTGATGGTAAGTTGGGTTAGCATAAAAAATCTCCTTAACTGTATATCTATATATTATAACTGATATAATATACAGTAAAGAGATTTTTAACTTTTTAGATTAGAAATTTTTAAGCCAGCCTAATTTTGTGCTTAATACATTGTAATAATTATAATTTTTTAGATGTAATAAACGTAGCTTGTGCGGGCTTTTTTCAATATGAACGATATCATCAGGAGAAAAATCTAGCGCAATTTGACTATCACAGCCCAACTCTAGCTGTGAAGTATTATGTTCAGCAAAGCGAATTGAGATTTTACTGTCTCCATCAATTACTAATGGTCGAGAAGAAAGTGTGTGCGGGAACATTGGCACAAGGGCAATTGCATTTAAATTTGGCGTTAAAATCGGGCCGCCAGCGGAAAGCGAATAAGCCGTTGAACCTGTTGGTGTGGAAACAATCAAACCATCTGAACGTTGAGAAAAGGCAAATTTATCATTGATATAAACATGGAAATCAATCATGTGCGCAATTTTAGCGGGATGAATCACCGCCTCATTTACGGCATTGCTACTGGAGATAATTTCTCCGTTTCGTTCAATTTTAGCTTCCAATAAAAAACGCTCTTCTACAAAAAATTCACCATGTTCTAAACACGCTTCGAGCTGTGCATAAGCATTTTTCGGGTCAATATCGGTCAAAAAGCCTAAGTTGCCTCGGTTAATACCAATCATTGGAATATTATATTTAGCCAAAATACGGGCACGCCCTAGCATATTGCCATCACCACCGATCACAATTACGAGTTGTACTTGCTCACCGATTTGTTCAACTGTCGCTAACACCTCTTCCGGTAAACCAAATTTTTCTCCCACCTCTTTTTCGACTAAAACTTGATATCCTCTATCTTTCAGCCATTGATACAAGTTTTTATGCATTTGTAAATTAATATCGCGACGTGGTTTTCCCATCAAGGCGATGGTTTTAAATGATTTAACTAATTCATCCATAACTATGATTGCTCCCAAGTACAGACTTACTGATTTTTGACCGCACTTGAATTTAAAATTTTAGCCATTATATTACATAGCAATTCAGTTTTGCTAAAATAGCACTAATTTTTGATAAATGGAGAAAAAGATGTCAGAACAAGCACAAAACTTAAATGAAAATGAAGAACTTGTTGAAGATGTTCAGCAAGAAACTACCTCAACGGAAGATCCGTTAGAAGAAGCGATCGCCCGCGTACAAGAGCTTGAAGAACAACTAAAAGCACAAGTGGAAGAAACCTCTAAAAAAGAGCAAGATTTATTGCTTCGCACGCGTGCTGAAATTGACAATATGCGCCGCCGCAGTGAACAAGACATCGAAAAAGCACATAAATTTGCGCTCGAAAAATTCTCAAAAGACATTTTAAACACTATTGATAACTTAGAGCGTGCACTTGCAACGCCTGCCAATAAGGAAGATGAAAACATCAAAGCCCTATTTGATGGCGTCGAGCTGACTTTAAAAGAGTTACTCTCAACGGTTTCTCGCTTCGGTGTCGAACCTGTTGGTGCTGTGGGTGATACCTTTAATCCAGATCTTCACCAAGCTATCTCTATGCAACCAGCAGAAGGCTTTACAACGAATCAAATCACCACTGTGTTACAAAAAGGTTATACCTTAAATGGTCGAGTGATTCGCCCAGCCATGGTAATGGTTGCAGCTTAATTTCTTTTCTATAACTTAAAGAGCGGACGATTTTTCGTCCGTTTTTTTATTGCCCAAAACCTTGATTCAGATCAAATTATTAAAAAATAATTTGAGAATAATTATCAACAAAAACACTCTTTCCTCCCAGATTTAGCAAGCTTTCACCTTAATTTCAGCCATCAAAAAAA
>NZ_KV837995.1:55648-116163 GCF_001838615.1 Haemophilus sp. HMSC61B11 | reverse complement strand
AAAAAAAGCAAATAACACTACATATTGTGTGTTGATCTATTTAATAAAACTATATATAGTGATTTCGTTTTTTTTAAGTTAGCCTATATAGGAGTCATAAAATGAATGCTTTCTTCGTGATTAAGCGTGATGGTTCACGAATTGGGTTTGACCTACAACGTATTACTAATGCAATCAGAAAAGCGGCAAGTGCGGTCAATATTGTTGATGAAATGTATATCCATGATCTGAGCCAGCGAATTAATACCGAGATTTTTAGTCACTATCAGCATGAAATTGATATCAACCAGATTCAAAAAATCGTTGAAGATCACTTAATGACAAGCAAGTATCCCCAAATTGCACGTGCCTATATTGAATATCGTCACGATCGTGATCTTGCTCGTGAAAAACGCAGCCAATTAACCAAAGAAATTGAAGGGCTGATTGAACAAAGCAACGTGGAATTGCTTAATGAAAATGCGAATAAAGATGCGAAAGTGATCCCTACCCAGCGTGATTTACTGGCAGGTATTGTGGCCAAACATTATGCCAAACGTCACATTCTGCCAAGAGATGTTGTTGAAGCCCATGAAAAAGGCGAAATCCATTATCACGACTTAGACTACGCGCCATTTTTCCCGATGTTCAACTGCATGCTGGTTGATCTAAAAGGCATGCTTTCGCATGGCTTTAAAATGGGTAATGCCGAAATTGAACCGCCTAAATCTATCGGCACAGCAACAGCAGTTACCGCACAAATTATTGCTCAAGTAGCCAGCCATATTTATGGCGGTACAACCATTAATCGCATTGATGAAGTCCTTGCACCTTATGTTCAACTCAGTTTTGAAAAACATTTGAAAAACGCTGCACAATGGCAAATTCCGGATGCGGAAGGTTATGCAAAAGCGCTAATTGAAAAAGAATGTTTTGATGCGTTTCAATCCCTTGAATATGAAGTTAACACGCTCCATACGTCCAATGGTCAAACGCCGTTTGTTACCTTTGGTTTTGGTTTAGGTACAAGTTGGCAAGAACGTTTAATTCAACAGTCGATTTTGAAAAATCGTATTCGTGGCTTGGGTAAAAATCACAAAACGCCAGTCTTCCCTAAACTGGTCTTTACCATTAAAAAAGGCGTGAACCAAAACGAACAAGATCCAAACTATGACATTAAAAAACTGGCACTAGAATGTGCATCAAAACGCATGTATCCGGATATTTTAAACTATGATCAAGTGGTTAAAGTCACTGGCTCATTCAAAGCTCCAATGGGTTGTCGTAGCTTCTTGGGAGCCTATGAAGAAAACGGTCATGAAGTGCATGATGGGCGCAATAATTTAGGCGTGGTGAGTTTGAATTTGCCTCGTATTGCTCTTGAAGCACAAGGAGATGAAGAAAAATTCTACCGCACTTTAGATGAACGCTTAGCCCTTGCGAAGAAAGCCTTGCTTACCCGTATTGCTCGCTTAGAAAATACCAAAGCTCGTGTCGCGCCAATTCTCTATATGGAAGGTGCGTGTGGCGTTCGATTAAACGCTGATGATAAGGTCGCGGATATTTTCAAAAATGGCCGAGCATCAATTTCTTTAGGCTATATTGGCATTCACGAAACCATCAATGCACTGTATAAACAAGGGCATATTTTTGACGATGAACAACTACGCGAAAAAGGCATCGCAATTGTGCTTCGTTTAAGCGAAGCGGTCAAACAATGGCAGAAAGAAACGGGTTATGCATTTAGCCTTTATTCCACACCAAGTGAAAACTTGTGCGATCGCTTCTGCCGTTTAGATACCAAACAATTTGGTGTCATTGAAGGCGTTACCGATAAAGGCTACTACACTAACAGCTATCACTTAGATGTAGAGAAAAAAGTGAATCCATACGATAAATTAGACTTTGAAATGCCTTATCCTGAATTAGCGAGTGGCGGCTTTATCTGTTATGGCGAATATCCTAACATTCAACATAACCTGAAAGCACTCGAAGATGTGTGGGATTATAGCTATGATCGCGTGCCTTATTATGGCACTAATACGCCAATAGATGAATGTTACGAATGTGGTTTCACAGGAGAATTTAATTGCACAAGTAAAGGCTTTGTTTGTCCGAAATGTGGCAACCATGACAGTGCAAAAGTGTCTGTAACCCGACGGGTTTGTGGTTATCTCGGCAGCCCTGATGCTCGTCCATTCAATGCGGGCAAGCAGGAAGAAGTAAAACGTCGAGTAAAACACCTATAATGTCACGACATTGATTATGATAAAATAGCTCATCAAAAGTGAGCTATTTTTATTTCAATAAAGAAGGAAATACCATGCCAACACTTGCTCAGATTACCCAATCCATCATGCAAGATCCCGATAATCAATCCTTTACCGCAAAGAGTATCGAACCGCTTTTTGCCGCGCCAACTACCGCTCGTATTAATATTGTCGGACAAGCACCTGGAGTTAAAGCCCAAGAAAGTCGTTTATACTGGAATGATAAAAGCGGTGATCGACTACGTGAATGGCTGGATGTGGATCGTGATACCTTTTATCACTCGGGTATGTTTGCAGTTATTCCAATGGATTTTTATTACCCAGGCAAAGGAAAATCGGGTGATTTACCGCCACGAAAAGGCTTTGCAGAGAAATGGCATGCACCAATTTTAGCTAACTTGCCCAACATAGTGCTCACCATTCTTATCGGGCAATATGCACAAAAATATTATTTACCAGAAAACGAGCTTAATGTGACTGAAACGGTTCACCATTTCCGTGATTTTCTTCCTCACTTTCTTCCGCTTGTTCACCCTTCTCCACGCAACCAAATTTGGCTCAAGAAAAATCCGTGGTTTGAACAGGAGATTGTGCCAACATTACAAAAGCAAGTGAAAGCGATTTTATCTCGTTAAACAAATATCTCATGCACAAAGTGCGGTCAAAAATATCTGATTTTAGCCGCACTTTGCTTTGATACTAATCAATTTTTAGTATGCATTATTTTCTGATTAATTACTCTTATGCTACAATCGGCGGCCATAAAAAATATAAGGAAAAATATGCAATCAATACCCGTCACCAATTCTCAACGAAAAGCCTGGAATAAACAGACTGTTATATTCCTCTTTGATGTTGCACTTTTTTTTATTTTACTGAATACACTTCCTTTTGAACCTGCGGCAAATAAAGGATTATCTTTACTCGCATTTGTAGCCATTTTATGGCTTACCGAAGCCGTCAGTGTAACAATCACTGCATTGTTCGTACCCATTTTATCTGTCTTATTAGGGTTAGCTAATAGTCGTGAAGCTCTCGTTGCCTTTGCGGATCCGACCATTTTCTTATTCTTTGGTGGTTTTGCCCTTGCTACTGCATTAAATGTGCAAAAAATTGACAAAATGATTTCGAATAAAATCATGCAATTAGCGAAAGGTCGTCTCTTTGTTGCGGTGCTTTACCTCTTCTTAGCAACGGCATTTTTATCCATGTGGATGAGTAATACCGCTACTGCGGCGATGATGATCCCGCTTTCAATGACCATTTTAAGTCAGTTAGACCGTAATAAAGATCATAATACTTATGTATTCGTGTTATTAGGGATTGCCTATAGTGCCACCATTGGAGGAATGGGAACACTCGTAGGAAGCCCACCTAATGCCATAGCCGCCTCTCAACTTCATTTAGGTTTTGCTGACTGGTTAATGTATGGCACGCCAGTGATGTTAATTTTATTCCCGCTTATTATTGGTTGGTTATATCTTGTATTTAAACCCAAATTAGGCCTTCATTTTGCTGCTGAATTTGAAAAAATTCACATGACCAAACAACGTGTTTTAACGTTGATTATTTTTATCACCGTAGCGATTCTTTGGATTTTTGGTGGGTACCTCAACCCAATTATTTCTCAATCATTGGGTTTACCAAAACCAATTGGCAGTTTTGACAGTATGGTTGCACTCTCCGCTGCGATTGTCATTTGTGTAACCGGGATCGCAAGTTGGAAAGAAGTACAAGAAAATACAGAATGGGGTGTACTGTTCCTTTTTGGTGGCGGTTTAACCTTAAGCTCAGTATTGACTCAATCTGGCGCAAGCAAAATCATGGCAGATGGTATTGTCTTCATCATTGAAGGCGGCCACTACTATGTGATGGCATTAATTGTTGCCGCCTTTATTGTCTGCTTGACTGAATTTACATCAAACACAGCAAGCGCTGCCTTACTCGTCCCAATCTTTATTTCTATCGCACAAGCCCTGAATATACCACCGCTTGGTTTTGCGATGATTATCGGTTTAGGTGCATCTTGTGCCTTTATGATGCCGGTCGGTACCCCGCCAAATGCGATTGTGTACTCAACAGGTTTTGTTAAACAATCAGAAATGATCCGCGTGGGTAAATTTATTGATTTAACCTGTATGGTCATTATTGCAACCATTGCTTATCTGTTCTGGATGTAGTCTTTAAATCAAACAAGTGCGGTTAAAAATAACGTAATTTTTATTAACCACACTTTTTTTATTTTCTTTACGCAAACGTTTGCGGCGAATAAAAATTAACGTATAATTCGCACAATTTTTTTCTACTTAAGGGAACCTAATGAATAACAATCTACTTTATACCGTGGAAGACAAACCACCTTTCGGATTAAGTTTACTCCTTGCGGCACAACATTTACTTGCCGCACTTGGGGGAATTATTGCCGTACCATTGGTCATTGGTAACGTCTTAAAATTACCTACTGAAGATACCATTACGCTAGTGAATGCTGCACTGCTAATTTCTGGTGTAGTGACCGTTATCCAATGTAAAGGCCTGGGTCCTGTTGGTATTCGTTTGCCAAGTGTGATGGGAACCAGTTTTACTTTTGTTGCTGCTGCACTTTCCATTGGTTTTAGCGAATATGGCATCGCCGGTATTTTAGGTTCTTCTCTCATTGGTTCCTTAGTGATGATTATCGGCAGTTTCTTCATGCCCTATATTCGCAAATTGTTCCCACCACTTGTAACAGGGACTGTTGTCATGATGATCGGCTTAAGCCTCATTCCAGTTGCTGTTGACTGGTTTGCTGGTGGTCAACGTGGTGATGCAAATTATGCGACGCCAGAAAATTTAATGATGGCGAGCTTTGTATTAGTCATCGTTGTTGCTCTCGTGCAATGGGGTAAAGGCATTTTCTCTGCAGCCGCGATCGTTATTGGCATGATGACAGGTTATCTTGTTTGTTTGGCGATGGGCTGGGTGAGCTTTGAAGGAGTAAAACAAGCGCAAACTTTTGCGATTCCACAACCACTACACTTTGGCTTAGCTTTCCCAATTTCAGGCATTATTGGCATGTCCATTGCGTACTTAGTCACAATCGTTGAATCAAGTGGTAACTTCTTAGCATTAGGTAATGCTACCAAAACCGAAATCACTGGCAAACATTTACGCGGTGGCGTTTTAGCCGATGGTTTAGGATCAGCCTTAGCTGCCATTATGTCCACCACGCCATTCTCTTCATTCTCACAAAACATTGGTGTCATTTCTCTAACTGGCGTAGCAAGCCGTCACGTGGTTGCACTAACCGGTGTGCTTCTAGCACTAGCTGGTTTATTCCCTGTATTCGGTGCACTAATTGTTTCAATTCCATTACCCGTATTAGGCGGTGCAGGCTTAATGATGTTTGCGATGATTATCGCTGCGGGTATCCAAATGTTGGATAAAGTCGCACGTAGCAAACGTAATGGTTTAATTATCGCGATTTCCATTGGCTGTGGCTTAGCGGTGACAACTCGTCCAGAATTGCTTGATAAATTACCGCACTTTTTCAAAGAAGTGCTCGGTTCAGGCATTACCGTAGGCTCATTACTTGCCTTAATTCTCAACCTCGTGCTTCCTGAAGATAAAGTGGAAGAAACAAAAGAATAAAAATAGATAGCGAATAAGGGCAGATTAACACTGCCCTTTTCTTTTCCTGTAAAACATTTCTAAAACTGACCGCACTTTGTTAAAATCAGGCATCATTTTCCATTTATGAAGGAATAAAAATGGCAGATTTACCTTTCTTCGTTGAACTCAACGAACAAAATCTTACCGAAACGTTGCAACGTTCGGTGGAAACCCCGCTTGTCATTAACTTTTATGCGCCAAGCCATAAAGAATCGGCAGATTTTACAAAAGTTCTACAACGTGTTGCAAAACAATACCAAGGACAATTTATCCTCGGCTTAGTGAATTGTGAAACAGAGCAAATGATTGCTGCACAATTTCGTATTCAAGCGTTACCAACGACCTATCTTTTCAAAGAAGCTCAAGCAATAGATGCGTTCCCGGGTGCATTAGATGAAGCCAGCTTATTGCAACGTTTGAGTGCGATTTTGCCAAAAGAAGAAGATTTAAAATTCCAAAAAGCCTTGGATTTTTTACAAGTGGAAGATTACGACTCTGCCCTTCCATTACTGAAAGAAGCCTGGGAGCTTTCAGATAAGAAAAACAGCGATGTGGCGTTACTTTATGCGGAAACCTATATTGCCATGAAGAAAACGGAACCTGCGGCAGATATTTTAGCGCAAATCCCTATTCAGGATCGTGACAGTCGTTGGCATGGCTTACAGGCACAGATCGAACTTTTAATTAAAGCGGCTGATACGCCAGAAATTCAGCAATTACAAGCGGATTATGCGAAAAATCCAGCGCCTGAAATTGCGTTGAAATTGGCAGTTCAGCTACATCAAGCCAATCGAAACGAAGAAGCATTGGATTTATTATTTAGCATTCTTAAACAAGATCTTTCTGCGGAAAATGGTGAAGTAAAACAACAGTTTTTATCTATTTTATCAGCCATTGGCAATGCAGATCCTATCACCAATAAATATCGCCGATTGCTGTATTCATTGCTTTACTAATACGATCAACTATTTTTTTATGCATGAAGGCTTTATAATGAACGAATTCCAAAAGCCTCATGCTTTATTTTATATAACAAAGGATTCTTTATGTCAGACGTTAAACACAGCAAATTATTAATTTTAGGTTCAGGCCCTGCAGGTTATACTGCCGCTATTTATGCCGCACGTGCAAACTTAAAACCTGTTTTAGTGACCGGTCTTCAACAAGGTGGCCAACTTACTACCACGGACGAAATTGAAAACTGGCCAGGTGATTTTGAAATGACCACTGGTCCAGGTTTAATGCAACGTATGTTGCAGCACGCTGAAAAATTTGAAACGGAAATCGTGTTTGATCATATCAACAAAGTCGATTTATCTTCTCGCCCGTTCAAACTTTATGGCGATATGCAAACCTTCACATGTGATGCATTAATCATCGCAACAGGCGCATCAGCACGTTATATCGGATTAGAATCTGAAACCGCTTATAAAGGCCGTGGCGTTTCAGCTTGCGCAACCTGTGATGGTTTCTTCTACCGTAATAAACCAGTTGCCGTTGTCGGTGGCGGAAATACCGCAGTTGAAGAAGCGCTTTATTTAGCTAATATTGCTTCTGAAGTGCACTTAATCCACCGTCGCGATAGTTTCCGTGCGGAAAAAATCTTAATCGATCGCTTATACAAAAAAGTCGAAGAAGGCAAAATCGTGCTTCATACTGACCGCACTTTGAATGAAGTGTTAGGCGATAATATGGGTGTAACTGGTGTTCGTTTAGAAAACGTGAAAACCGGCGAAAAAGAAGACGTGAAATTAGATGGTTTATTTATTGCCATCGGCCATGCGCCAAATACTGAAATTTTCCACGGTCAGCTTGAACTTAACAACGGTTATATCGTCGTTAAATCTGGTCTTGAAGGCAATGCAACAGCAACGTCTGTGGAAGGTGTATTTGCTGCGGGTGATGTGATGGATCACAACTATCGCCAAGCCATTACTTCAGCAGGTACAGGCTGTATGGCGGCATTAGATGCTGAACGTTATTTAGATGCACAAGAATAAATAAATTTCCTTGTTTATTTTCCCCTCTTTATCAAAGTGGGAGCAGGGGAGATTTTAAAGAATCAATTCTGTATCAATGAACTCGCCCTTCAAACTCCCTCTCAATAGAGAGGGAGAACTTTTTAAATACTAACTCTACAAATCTATGGACAAACTTCGCCAAAAATATTTACAAAAATGGCTTCGTGCGCAGCAACAACCTGTTAAAAAATTAATGCGCACCAATATTGCCCTTGCCACACTTTCTTCCTTAATTCTTGTGGCTCAAACCTATTTTCTTGCGACATTACTCGACAAGCTCATTATGCAACATGTCGATCGCGCTGAACTGGTTCCCTATTTTATTGTATTAATCATGACTTTTGCTTTACGTGCGGTCATTTTATGGCTACGCGAAAAAATTGGTTTTAAAGCAGGTCGATTACTACGCAATCATATGCGTCAAAAGATTTTAGATAAAATCCATCAAGTTGGTCCCGCAACCATCAATAATAAACCAGCCGGAAGCTGGGCAAGTATCATGCTTGAACAAGTGGAAAATCTGCATAACTTCTATGCGCGTTTCTTACCACAACAAAGTTTGTCTGCCATTGTACCAATGGTGATTTTAATTGCTGTATTCCCGCTCAACTGGGCGGCTGGACTGATTTTGATGGTCACTGCACCGCTTGTGCCAATTTTTATGATTCTGGTAGGGATTGTGGCAGCAGATAGTAGCCAAAAAAATATGGCTACCCTTTCTCGCTTAAGTGCTCAATTCTTGGATCGCTTACGTGGTTTAGAAACCTTGCGTCTTTTCAACCGCACTTCAGAACAAACTCAACATATTGAAAACACAACGGAAGACTTCCGTGAAACGACCATGACAGTACTTAAAATGGCGTTTCTCTCTTCTGCTGTGTTAGAGTTTTTCACCTCTATTTCCATTGCTTTAATGGCGGTGTATTTTGGTTTTAGCTATTTAGGTCAAGTCGAATTTGGTACTTATGGCACCACGCTGACCTTATTTACCGGCTTTTTCTGCTTAATTCTGGCACCAGAGTTTTATCAACCATTGCGTGATCTTGGGACTTACTACCACGATCGTGCAGCCGGTATTGGCGCTGCTGATGCCATTGTCGATTTCTTAGAGTCAGATTATTTAATTGCACATCAAAGCAATGAACAAATTCCAGCACAAAGTGCGGTCGAAATTCAGGCTGAAAATTTAGTGGCACTTTCTCCACAAGGTCAACCATTAACTAAGCCGCTTTCATTCCATATTCCGAAAGAAAGCCATATTGCCCTTGTCGGTCAAAGTGGTGCAGGAAAAACCTCTTTAATCAATGTATTACTGGGTTTCTTGCCTTATGAAGGTAGCTTAAAAATTAACGGTGTGGAACTGAATCAAAGCCGTTTAAGAGACTGGCGCAAACAAATTGCGTGGGTAGGTCAAAATCCATTACTGCTACAAGGCAGCATCAAAGAAAATCTACTTTTAGGCGATATTCAAGCAACTGATGAGCAAATTGAGCAAGCCTTGATTTCTGCTCAAGCGAAAGAGTTTACCGATAAATTAGGTTTGGATAGCGAAATTAAAGATGGTGGCATTGGTGTATCTGTAGGCCAAGCTCAACGCTTAGCGATCGCTCGCGCTTTACTACGCAAAGGCAATTTATTATTACTCGATGAGCCAACGGCTAGCCTTGATGCTCAGTCTGAAAATCTGGTACTTGCTGCCCTTGCAGAAATGAGCCATAACCAAACGACCTTAATGATCACACACCGTATTGAAGATCTAAAACAATGTGACAATATTTTTGTGATGCAAGAAGGTGAAATTGTTCAACAAGGGCATTTCAACCAATTAAAAGATCAAGGCTTCTTTGCCGAATTATTGACTCAACGAAAAGAGGATATTCAATAATGCGTGCTTTACTTCCCTTTTTACGTTTATTTAAATTCGCCAAGTTGCCTTTATTTTTAGGCTTGGTTTTAATGATCACGGGTCTAGCCTCCAGTATTGGCTTACTAACCACCTCTGGTTGGTTTTTAGCTGCAACGGCTATTGCGGGTCTTGGCACGTTGTTTAATTTCTTCTATCCATCTGCTTCTGTGCGTGGGCTTGCCATTAGCCGTACTCTTTTCCGCTATTTCGAAAAGTTGGTGACTCACGATGCAACTTTCCGCATTTTGGCTAAATTACGCGTACAAGTTTTTGAGAAGATTATTCCATTAAATCCTGCAGTGTTAAATCGCTACCGTAACAGCGATTTATTAAATCGCTTAGTGTCTGATGTAGATACCCTCGATAGCCTTTATCTTCGCTTAATTGCGCCATTTATTACGGCTATTTTTGTGATTCTAGCTATGTGTATTGGCCTAAGTTTCATCAATGCTCCTTTAGCCTTAGGTTTAGGCATTAGCCTGCTTTTATTGGTATTCGTTATTCCAACCGTTTTCTACCAACTGGGTAAAAAATTTGGTGATAAACTCGTGCATTCACGCGCACTTTATCGCACGCAATTCTTAGAATTTATTCAAGCTCAAGCGGAATTATTGCTCTTTAATGCCGAAGATAAATTGAAAGATAACATGGCTAAAACTGAAACCAATTGGCAAGCAGATCAACAAAAAGAGGCAAATTTAAGTGGATTTTCAACCGCACTTTCACTCTTTTTAAATGGTTTGATTATCGCCGCAATGTTGTGGTTTAGCTCACAAGCAGAATTTGGCAACGATGAATATCGCATGGCATTTATTGCGCTCTTCACTTTTGCCGCCCTTGCATCGTTTGAAATCTTAATGCCATTAGGCTCAGCATTCTTACATATCGGGCAAGTAATTGCGTCAGCTGAACGCGTAACTGACATTATTGAACAACGACCATTAGTGACCTTTAATGGCAAAGCGGAATTCGATCAAAACGCTACTATATTAATTGAAGCAAAAGATCTTTCCTTTACTTATCCTGAACGTCAAAATCGTGCTTTAGAAAACCTGAATTTAACCATTCAAAAAGGCAAAAAAATCGCGATTTTAGGTAAAACAGGTAGCGGGAAATCCACGCTATTACAGCTTTTAGTGCGTAATTATGATGCCAATCAAGGAGAATTATTCCTTGCTGGCAAGCCAATTGCTGATTATGCAGAAGACACATTATGCAGCCAATTCTGCTTTTTAACACAACGTGTTCATGTATTTAGCGATACGCTTCGTCAAAATCTGCAATTCGCAAGCGCGGTCAATATTTCAGATGAAAAAATGATCGAGGTGTTAAATCAGGTTGGTTTAGGCAAATTATTGGAACAAGAACAAGGCTTAGATATTTGGTTAGGTGATGGCGGCCGTCCACTATCTGGTGGAGAACAACGACGTTTAGGTTTGGCTCGTATTTTGCTTAATGATGCACCAATTTTATTATTAGATGAGCCAACTGAAGGTTTAGATCGTGAAACTGAGCGCCAAATTCTGCGTTTAATTCTTGCCCATGCTGCAAATAAAACCTTAATTATGGTGACTCACCGTTTAACAGCGATTGAGCAATTTGATGAACTTTGTGTGATTGATGAAGCGAAGCTAATTGAAAAAGGCACTTATGCAGAATTACTGCAATTAGAAAAAGGGTTCTTCAAACAACTAGTGGAGCGTGTGTAAAATAAGAAAGGATAAGTTGGGTGGAAATCTTCCCAGCTTATTCTCGGCACACAGAAATTCCGACTTTGGCTGCTTTCTTCCGAACCTGACCGAGTAAATCGGACACCGTTGCGAGAGACCGAGAAGATTTCCATTGATATCGCAATGCGATTAGGTGGGCTATTATGCAAGAATTGGCCCTGTATTGCAAAGGTTAATTTATCAATTCAGTAAATTCGACGAGAAAATCAACCGCACTTTTAAGGTAAAACCATGAACTATCTCCAATACTACCCTACCGATGTTGTAAATGGCGAAGGCACCCGTTGTACCCTTTTCGTTAGCGGTTGTACGCATGGTTGCCGTGGTTGCTACAACCAAAAGAGTTGGTCTTTTGATAATGGCGTATTATTTGATGAAGCGATGGAACAACAGATCATCAATGATTTAAAAGATACGCGCATTAAACGTCAAGGGCTCACACTTTCTGGTGGAGATCCGATGCATCCTCGTAATGTTGAAGCCTTACTTCCTTTTGTACAGCGTGTCAAAAAAGAATGTCCTGATAAGGATATTTGGGTGTGGACGGGATATAAACTGGATGAACTTGATGATTATCAACGTCAAATGTTGCCTTATATTGACGTGCTTATTGATGGGAAATTTATACAAGAACAGGCTGACCCAAGCTTGGTTTGGCGCGGTTCAGCCAATCAAGTGATTTACCGTTTTAAGGTTTAACCGAATAAGGTTAAGCTATTCTGCCAAGCCGTTTCTTTAATTACTTCAGCATTTTCACTTCTTAAATGACATAACGCCTCAAAGGTGTGAACAATTCGCTCCGGTCGATTAGGTTGCCCTTGAAAGCCAAACACTGGCATATCTGGTGTATCTGTTTCTAACACCAACGCCTCTAATGGCAACTTCGCAATCGCTTGGCGGGTTTTATTTGCACGTTCATAAGTAATGGTACCGCCTACGCCAATTTTATACCCTAAGTCCACAAATCGTTTAGCTTGATCATAACTTCCAGAAAAACCATGCACGACACCACATTTTGGTAAATTGGCTTGTTTTAAAAAACGGAATAATTGCTCATGGGATTTTCGGCTATGTAAATTGACCGACAGATTGTATTTCTTCGCTAGATAAAGTTGGCTTTCAAAAAAATGTTGTTGCTTTTGCCATAATTCATCGGTTAATAAATCGGGAATCGCACATTCTAAGCCAATTTCTGCTACGGCTGTACAATTTTGATTACGAACAGATAATGCCGCATCCAATATCTCTAAATCATGCTCTTGATGCTCTTTGATATAAAGAGGATGCAACCCAAGCCCACAATAAAGATGCTCAGGAAAAAGTGCGGTCATATTTTGGATTGTTTTAAAATCCGACTCTTTTACCGCCACAATCAAGATTTTCTGCACATCAGCTTGCTCAGCGTTATCCACGAGCTGAGCTAATGACTCACCAGTGTCATGATGAAGATAATCAAGGTGGGTATGAGTATCGAAGAAAGGCATCGCGTTATTTCACTTAAGAAAAAGGTGTGTAGATTACGCATCCACACACCGAATTAATTATTCGACAGAAACGGATGTAATCACAACATCTTCTGTTGGAACGTCTTGGTGGAAACCTTTATTACCGGTTTTTACTTTCTTGATTTTATCAACCACATCCATGCCTTCTACCACTTCACCGAATACGGCATAACCCCATTCTTGTACCACTTCGCGGCCAAACATCTCTTTTGAACGGTAGTTTAAGAAGTCATTATCTGCCACGTTAATGAAGAATTGTGCCGTTGCAGAATGTGGATCAGAGGTACGCGCCATAGCGATTGTGCCACGTTTATTGCTTAAACGATTGTTAGCTTCATTTTGGATCGGTGCGTTTGTTGCTTTTTCACGCATTCCGCTTTCCATACCACCGCCTTGAATCATAAATCCATCAATAACACGATGGAAAATTGTGTTATTATAGAAACCGTTTTTACAATAATTTAAGAAGTTTTCTGCGGTGATTGGCGCTTTATCAAAATCAAGTTTAATTTTAATATCGCCAAAATTTGTGTGTAATGTAACCATGTTGTTTTCCTCTTGAAAATTAAGGCATTCATTATTCCACAAATGGCAAGAAAGTGCCACAAGGAGCAGAAAAAGTGCAGTCGAATTCCAATCAGAAGAGAAAAAATATGTTAAAGATCTTTAATACTCTCACTCGTGAAAAAGAAGTGTTCAAACCTATCCATGAAGGAAAAGTGGGTATGTATGTGTGCGGCGTGACCGTTTACGATTTATGCCATATTGGCCACGGCCGTACCTTTGTGTGTTTTGATGTGATCGCTCGCTATTTACGCTCTTTAGGCTACGATTTAACTTATGTGCGTAATATCACGGATGTGGATGATAAAATCATTAAACGTGCATTAGAAAATAAAGAAACCTGCGATCAACTTGTAGATCGTATGGTGCAAGAAATGTATAAAGATTTTGATGCATTAAACGTATTACGCCCTGATTTCGAGCCTCGTGCGACACATCATATTCCTGAAATTATTGAGATTGTGGAAAAACTGATTGCGCGTGGTCATGCTTATGTCGCCGATAATGGCGATGTGATGTTTGATGTGGAAAGCTTTAAGGAATACGGTAAATTATCACGCCAAGATCTTGACCAATTACAAGCGGGTGCACGTATTGAAATTAATGAAATCAAGAAAAATCCAATGGATTTCGTGCTTTGGAAAATGTCAAAAGAAAACGAACCAAGCTGGCCGTCCCCATGGGGTGCAGGTCGTCCAGGTTGGCACATTGAATGTTCGGCAATGAACTGTAAACAACTTGGTGAGCATTTTGATATTCATGGTGGCGGTTCTGATTTAATGTTCCCACACCACGAAAATGAAATCGCCCAATCTTGCTGTGCTCATGGTGGCCAATATGTGAATTATTGGATCCATTCCGGCATGATCATGGTAGATAAAGAAAAAATGTCGAAATCCCTCGGCAACTTCTTTACCATTCGTGATGTATTAAACCACTACAATGCAGAAGCGGTGCGTTATTTCTTACTAACGGCACACTATCGCAGCCAACTCAATTATAGTGAAGAAAACTTGAATTTAGCACAAGGTGCATTAGAACGTTTGTACACCGCTTTACGTGGCACCGATCAAAGTGCGGTTGCTTTTGGCGGTGAAAATTTTGTGGAAGCCTTCCGTGAAGCCATGGACGATGATTTCAATACGCCAAACGCTCTTTCTGTCTTATTTGAAATGGCGCGTGAAATCAATAAATTGAAAACTGAAGAGGCAGAAAAAGCCAATGGTCTTGCTGCTCGTTTACGTGAATTAGCGGGTATCTTAGGTTTACTTCAACAAGATCCAGAAAAATTCTTACAAGCGGGCTCTGACGATGATGAAGTCGCAAAAATTGAAGCGCTTATCAAACAACGAAACGAAGCCCGTGCCGCTAAAGATTGGACTGCAGCAGATGCGGCACGTAATGAACTTACGGCAATGGGTATCGTGTTAGAAGATGGCGCCAACGGCACGACGTGGCGTAAACAATAATCTCACTTTGATACAAAAACTGCGGTCAAATTGACCGCAGTTTTTCTTTTAAGAAGAAAGCATTACATTTTCGGTTTTTCCATTGTTTTTGCTTTTTTCTTCATTTCTTTTGCTTTCATTTCTTTTGTTTTCATATCATCAGATTTCATTCCTTCTGATTTCATATTATCCATTTTCATGTCGTGAGATTTCATATCATGAGATTTCATCATCCCATCAGATGCCATTTTGTCATTTTGCATTGGCATAGCGTCTTTTGTCATCGGCATGGAATCTTTTGTCATCGGCATGGAATCTTTTGCCATCGACATTTCATTAGATTTCATATCGGTCGCATAAAGACTGGTTGCGAAGAAAAGTGCAGCAATAGCAGTAAAGGTTGTTTTTGAAGTAATATTTTTCATTTTGAATCTTCCTTAATTTGTGAATAATTAGCATTGGATGGAAAGGTTTCCCCTTTCATTATCATTAGACGAATGAGAAATCTATTTCTTACACTTTTTTCAAGGAAAAAATATGAAAACTGGAATTTCCAATAAAGACTTGGCTCAAATTAGAGAGCAAATGCTGAAATTTGCCACATTACAGGTGGGCGATTCTGTATTAGCTGAAGATTTGGTGCAAGAGAGTTTTTTAAGTGCATTTAACCATCTTGAGCAATTTAAACGACAAGCGGCATTTAAGACCTGGGTCTTTGCTATCTTAAAAAATAAAATCATTGATTTTCTTCGCCAGAAAGGCAAATTAGTGCTAGAAACCGAAATGGAAGATGAAGAACAAACCAATCATTTCTTTGATGAAGGTGGACACTGGAAAGCTGAACATTCCCCGCTTGATCTTGAACAGAGCGAAAGTGCGGTCTATTCCGAAGAGTTTTGGCTGATTTTTGAAACTTGTTTAACTTGCCTACCAGCCAAACAAGCCAAGATTTTTATGATGAGAGAGTTTTTAGAATTATCTTCCGAAGAAATTTGCCAAGAAAATCAACTAACCATAAGTAACTTGCACACGACACTCTATCGTGCCCGCTTACAACTTCAAAACTGCTTATCTCATAAACTTTAAGGAGTGACTTTATGAAATGTCGCCAAGCGACTCGCCTTATTTCAGATGCGCAAGAACGCCCATTAATGACTAAAGAAAAAATTGGGCTCAATTTGCATCTTGCCATTTGTACACATTGCCGTAAATTTCAACGAAATTGTGGCACATTGAGAAAATTAATGAAGGATTTCAAAGGATAAAAAGCGGAAGAGAACTTCCGCTTATTACTCTATTACTTCGCCATTAACGCTGTTGCACGTGAAATCACTTCTTTGACTTCATCATCCGTCAATTTACCTTCTTTCACAAATTGCACCTTGCCGGTTTTATCAAGCAAAATAATCACGCTATCTTTTTCACGTAATCCCCACGCATTTTTAACCGCACTTTTATCATCTAAAATAACTTGGCTATGGGCATTTTCTTTTTTACCTTTTTCTGCACTACTTTTTACAAACATGCCCGTCCCCACAACAGCATCATCAGCATTAATAATGGTCGTGGTTTGATATTTAGCTTGGTTAAAATGAGCCGCTTTGATGGCTTCGATCATAGCTTGATTTTTCTCTTTCGCTGCACTTCTGCCCGCAATATGTTGAATCACTCGAACTTTGCCTGGCAATGCCGTTGAGCTCCATGATTTATAAGACACATCATTTCCATTTAAAGTGATTTCACCTTTATCCGAAACCGTTACGTTCGCTAAAAGCTGATTAGGTTGAATATTGTGTGCGAATACATTGACTGAAATTAAACTTCCCATCACTGCACTCAAAAGCATAATTTTTTTCATAAATACCTCATAAATTCCGTGAAATTGCCCATTTTTTGGCGAATAGTCACTTTTTTGTTATACTCCGTGCGCATTATACTTTGCTTAAATCAGATAAAGAAGGAAAAAGAAATGGATCAAATGCCAGCTTGCCCAAAATGTAAAGGCGAATATGTTTATCATGATTCTGTAAATTTTGTTTGCCCTGATTGTGGCAATGAGTGGAATAGTAACGAAACAGTTGAAACCGATGAAGATCAACTAATTGTTAAAGACAGCAACGGTAATTTATTAGCCGATGGTGATGATGTGCTTGTAATTAAAGATTTAAAATTAAAAGGTTCATCTGAAGTGTTGAAGAAAGGCACTAAATTCAAAAACATCCGTCTAGTAAACGGTGATCACAACGTCGAATGTGGCAAAATCATGTTGAAATCAGAGTTCTTGAAAAAAGCCTAAGAATTCCTGATAAAAAGAGCGGTCGATTTTAACGTTGTTTCAAATCGACCGCTCTTTTTTTATTTTCGTTATACCTTCGCAGGCTTCACAATTTCACTTGGATAACAACCAAGCACTTTCAGATAATTACTAAATTGCTTAAGCTCTTCCAAGGCAATCTGGGTATCAGGATGATGAATATTTCCTTCAATTTCTAAATAGAACATTTCTTCCCAAGGTTTGCCATAAATAGGACGAGATTCAAGCTTCGTCATATTGATACCATGCTTTTTAAATACAAGTAAGGCATCCACTAAAGAACCTGCTTGTTGTGATGTTGTCATCAACAATAAAGTTTTAGTGTGGATTTGCGTTGAAACTTCACGAGCTTGTTTGGCTACCACAATAAAACGAGTAATATTATTCTCTTGGTTAGCAATATTATGTTTTAACACATGTAAGCCGTAAAGCTTGCCGCCATCTTCATTACCTAATGCCGCAATGTTCGGTTTATTCAAGCTTGCCACAAGCTGCATTGCATGAGAGCTACTTTCGCAGTACTCAATATGCACACGCTCAAGACTTTGAATAAATTGACTACACTGCTGGATCACCTGTGGATGGCTATAAAGTGTATCAATTTTGCTTAAATCATCTTGCTCATTCACTAAAACACAGTGCTTGATAGGATAAGCCAACTCGCCCACCAAAGATAAGGTGGTATGTTGAAGCAAATCATAAACTTCATTAATTGCACCTGACGTGGTGTTTTCTAAAGGAAGTACGCCATAATCAGCTTCCCCACTTTCAACCTTTTCAAAAATTTGAACAAAAGAATCGCAACTGATTTCAGCAAATTGTTGATGATAGCGAGCCGCATAATTACGCGCAGCCAAATTAGAGTAAGAACCACGCTTGCCTAAGAAAGCGATATGTAACGTTTCTTCTCGTTGCTCGTTGAGTTTTTTCTGCAGATACACTTGTTGTGTTAAGACAGAATCTTCAATAATTTTTTGGAATACTGACGTAATATACTGTGGTTCAAGCTGATAATTTTGACTTTCAGCAAATTGCACAAGCTCTTGTAAGAGTTGTTGCTCACGCTCTAAATCACGCAACGCTTTTTGCGTCACTTCTTTGCTTCTTACTACATCATATGCCAGGCGATGACGCTCTGAAAGCAGCTTTAACAAGCTGCGATCAATTTGCGTAATTTGCTGACGAATTTCTGATAAATCTAATGCCATTTCATTCCTTATTTAAAGGTTACTTCATTATGAGGGATGTATTTTTCAGCATTAATAGGTGAATTTTTCTCAAAAAATTCTTTTAAAACATCCGCATCAATAAAACCTGTGTTGACGAAAGTTGGATTTTTAGTCATAACCGGATAACCATCTCCACCTGCTGCATTATAGCTTGGTAAAGAGATACGGTAAGTTTTATTTAAATCCAATGGTTTACCTTGAATTTTCACATTTTCAACTTTCTTCTCGGCACGATTTACTGTCATGCTGATACCTGAGTATTGTGCGTAAGCACCAGAATCCACTTCTTTCAATGCGACTACATTTAAATAATCCAGTAATTCTTTACCGGTTAATTCAAAATAGCTGACAATATTACCAAATGGATGGATTTTTAAAATATCTTTATAAGTTACATCACCTTCTTGAATAGAATCACGAATACCACCTGAGTTCATGATACCAATGTCAGCTTTCGCTTTTTGGCGTTGTGCTTCTGCAATTAAGTGACCAAGGTTAGTTTGTTCAAAACGGATAATGGTACGATCACCTTCTAACTTACCTTTTAGTTTACCTACTTTTTGGCTTAATAACGCATCACCTTTATCTTGGTAAGTTTTTAAAAGTTTTTCCATTTCTGGATCTTGTGGAATCTCTTCGGCATAGTTCACATATTCTGTTTTACCGTCTTCTTTTTTCACCTTTTTCTTCAAGTTCACTGGAATTAATTGATAATTCACTAATTTTAATTCACCATTTTTGAACTCAAAGTCAGCACGACCAACATATTTACCCCATTCAAACGCTTGCATAATCCAAGTACCATTTTGGAAATCTGGTTTACATGGCTGAGTGGGTTGATAATCTTTAATCCACACGCCTTTATCATCTACACAAATCGGATCATGGCTGTGACCACCAATAATCATATCAAATGCGCCTTTATCTAAATTTCGTGCAAGACTTACATCACCCGGCGCATTTGAACCATGTTTCGCATCATAATAATAGCCCATATGCGTTAAAGCGATTTTTACATCTGGTTTAACTTTTTCATTTAGCTCTTTTAATGTGGCTTTTGCTACTGTTGTTGGATCTTCAAACTTCACATTGTGAAGATATTCTGGGTTACCTAATTTTGCAGTATCTTCTGTGGTTAAACCAACCACTGCAATTTTAAGATCTTGTTTATTTAAAATGGTATAAGGCTTAACTAAAGTTTTACCTGTTTTAGTATTAATCACATTCGCAGATAAGAATGGGAAGTTTGCCCATTTTTCTTGCATATCAAGAATTTGTAATGGATTATCAAACTCGTGGTTACCCAATACAGTTGCCTCATAACCCATTGCGTTCATTGCTTTAATATCAGGTTCTGCTGTTTGCATATCTGACTCAGGTACACCAGTATTAAAATCACCAGCATTTAATAAAATGAGTGAACCACCTTTTTGCTCTACTTCTGCTTTCACGCGATTAACAATTGTTTTGTGAGCAGGAAAGCCATATTCACCTTTTGCATTCGGCCAAAAATGTCCGTGCGTATCATTAGTGTGCAATATGGTAAATTGATAGGTTTTGTCCTGTTCATATGCCATTGCAGCAGAAGTTGCTAGCACAAGAGGGAGCACGGTAAATAATTTTTTCATATAAAAATACCTCTGTTTTTGACCGCTCTTTACCTTCGCAGAAAACAAAAATAATAGAGCAAGATGGGAAATAAAAAAGCTATACTCCCGGAAGAAGTATAGCTTTTTAACAAAACATTGTTAGATTAATACCTGCACAGGCGCAACATAACCTTGTGGAACTTGTTTCTTATCTTCAAAGGTAACAAATTCCCACGCTTCCTGATCAGCCAGTACTGCACGGAGCAACTTATTATTTAAACCGTGACCAGATTTATAAGCTTTGAAATCACCGATGATGTTATAGCCACACATATAAAGATCGCCAATCGCATCAAGCATCTTGTGACGAACTAATTCATCTCTGAAACGTAATCCGTCTTCATTTAAGATTCGGTAATCATCTAATACGATAGCATTATCTAAGCTACCACCCAACGCAAGACCTTGAGATTGAAGATATTCAATATCTTTCATGAAACCAAAGGTTCTTGCACGACTGATTTGATGTACGAATGCTTGTGCAGAGAAATCCATCACATAATTACGTACATTTTTACTAATCGCTGGATGATTAAAGTCAATAGTAAAATCTAAACGGAAACCATTATAAGGTTTAAATTCTGCCCATTTATCACCATCTTCTACTCGTACATTTTTCTTAATACGAATAAATTTCTTCGGAGCATTTTGTTCCTCAATACCAGCATCTAAAAGCAAGTAAATGAATGGGCTTGCACTACCGTCCATGATTGGAATTTCAGGTGCATCAACTTCAATAATAATATTATCGATACCTAAACCAGCCAACGCTGCGTTTAAGTGTTCTACGGTTGAAACACGCACACCTTGTTCATTCACAAGTGCAGTACAAAGCATTGTATCGCGCACTGAATCCGCATTCGCAGGGAAAGTCACCGGCGGATTAAGATCAGTACGGCAGTAAACTACACCAGTATTCGGCATAGCCGGACGCAACGTTAATGTTACTTTTTTACCGCTATGTAAGCCTACACCTGTGACTTTAATGCTTTGTTTTAATGTTCTTTGTTTAATCATCTCTCTTACCTTATTGCTTCACAACAAGATTACTTATAATCTTACTTCTCATCACGACCAAATGATGCCGGATTGAAGAAGTTAGGATTATTTCTTAACTGTTCTAAACGGCTTGGATCAAGCGGTTTATTTAAGTTACCATATTGTGGATTTTGTTCCTGTGCTGGTTCTGGTTGTGGATTATGTCTTAATGCATCTAAACCATGTAAACCAACTGGCGGTTGTGGCTGAATCGTTTCTTGCGCTACAGGTTGTTGAACTGGAGCTTGTTGTACTGCTGCTTGAGGACGAGCAATCACTACTGGCTCAGCTGCAACAACATCACCTAAACCTGTTGCAACGATCGTTACACGAATTTCATTGCTCATTTCAGGAACTAAACTGGTACCAACAACGATAGTAGCGTCTTCTGATGCAAAACTACCTACTGTGTCACCCACCACGTTAAATTCGTCAAAGCCGAGATCCATACCTGAGGTAATATTAACAAGGATACCCTTAGCGTTAGAAAGATCGACTTTCTCTAATAAATCATTTTTAATTGCAAGACGTGCTGCTTCTTCTGCACGACCCGCACCTGGTTCACTTTGAGCTGAACCGAAACCAATCATTGCTTGGCCCATTTCAGACATAACAGTTCTTACGTCTGCAAAGTCCACGTTGATTAAACCAGGAGACGTAATCATATCAGAGATGCCCATAACAGAGTTACGTAATACATCATTCGCAGCAGCAAAAGCATCAATTAACGTTGCATTTTTAGGGAGAACTTTTTGGATTTGTTGGTTAGGAATAATGATCATTGAATCCACATATTGTGAAAGATCTTTAATCCCTAATTCAGCAAATTGCATACGTTTTTTGCCTTCAAAGCTAAATGGCTTAGTAACAACAGCAACGGTTAAAATACCTAATTCTTTCGCGACTTTAGCGACGATTGGTGCGGCACCAGTGCCTGTACCACCGCCCATACCGGCTGCGATAAAGACCATATCTGCACCTTCAAGCATTTTACGGATTTCTTCTTGGTCATCTTCAGCCGCTTTACGACCCACATTTGGATTTGCACCCGCACCAAGACCTTTCGTTGTAGCCCCACCAATTTGTACAGTTTGTTGAACTTGGCTTTTGCGTAATGCTTGCGCATCGGTATTCACCGCATAAAATACGATTTTACCGTGTTCTTCGCTATCAATTGCACTTTCGCCCAAGAAATTACCATTGAATTCTTGTTGCACCATGTTAGCAACCATGTGGTTAACTGCGTTACCGCCGCCTCCACCGACACCGACAACCTTAATCAGTGCACCTGTTTGCTCTTCAAAATCACCATACTCTGGGTATAACATTTGCTGTTCTCCGTTACTGCTAATACTCTGCTAGCATATTAATAAAAGTTAAATCTTTCTTATTGTAAATGAAAAAGTCAAAATTATCAAAATTCTGATTTCACTTTATTGAAAATATTTTTAAGGCCTTTCCAGAATTTTTTGCCTAATGCTTCATCACCATAGTTACTATCCACCGGATCATTATCACTATTTTGATGATGATATTGTAGTAATCCCACGACGGTTGAATATTGCGGACGGTTTACATAATCTGTTAACCCCGTGATATTTAGTGGACTACCAATACGTACCTGGCAACCAAATACACTTGATGCACAATCTTTTAAGTCTTCAATCTGTGCACCACCACCGGTAATAACTACACCCGCAATTAATTCAAATTTAATATGTTTGGTTTCTAAATCTGCTTTAAGCTTATCTAATTCGTCCTTAACAACGCCTAATAGTTCAATATATCTTGCTGAAGTGATTAAAGATAAATCACTTTTTGTTAAAGCACGTGGTGCTCGACCACCAATACTTGCCACTTCAATTTTTTTATCACCATGTAAACGTGCCGGATATAATGCACTTGCATAGTTCACTTTAATGCGTTCTGCTTCTGCACGAGAAACGGTACATGCATGGGCAATATCATTGGTTACAATGTTCCCTGCGTAAGGAATAACTTTACTGAAACGCAATGAGCCATTGGTATAAACCATCATATTCATGGTGCCTGCACCGAAATCAACCAAGCAAACACCAAGATCCTTTTCATCTTCAGTTAAAACAGAATGTGTTGCTGCAAAGCCGGAAAACACAACTTTATCAACTTGTAATCCACAACGCTCAACTGCTTTTTTCAAGTTATTTTGCCAGTCTTGGTGACACGCAATTAAGTGTACGTTTGCTTTTAAACGAACACCTTGTAAACCTAATGGATTTTTAATATTAACTTGTTTATCTACGGCATATTCTTGTGGAATGATGTGTAATAAAGAAAGCCCCTCAGGTAATTTCACTGAGCTTGCTGTATGCAAAGCATCATCGATTTCATCTTGAGTCACTTCATTTTCAGAAATAGCAACAAAGCCGCTCTCATTCAAGCTTTGAATATGTTCACCTGTAATCGCAAGAGTCACGCTCATAATTTGGCAATCGGCCATTGATTCAGCTGCCTCAATAGCACGTTGGATAGAATTAACAACGGCATCTAAATCAGTAATACTGCCACGATCAATCCCTTTTGATGGACAACTACCTACGCCAAGTACATTTACTACACCATCAGGAAGAACTTCCCCAACGACAGCAACAACTTTTGATGTACCAACTTCAAGACCTACAATTACTTTCGGTTCCAACTCTTTTGCCATTTTCTTATTACACCCAATGAATTATTTTTTATTTCTCTATCAATCCAACCGCTGCTGATGCAGATGCATAGCGCAAATCTACATAATCAATTCGTTTACCTTCAGGCACTTCAATTTGTGGATAAATCGTTACAAATCGATCTAATTTTGGTTTCCAATCTCCGCGCCCAAGTTTCAATACTATATCATTATCTAGCGTAACTTGCCACGCACCACGATCATCAATTGTCACGCCTTTAACCAGCAAATTTTTCGCCTTAAAATCAGCAAAAATTTGATTCCAAGCCTCTAATACCTTCAAGCTTTGATAATCCGGCCCCCCTAAATAAGGCAAAGCTTTTTCTTTTAACTTATCCATCGGCAATTGGAAAACGGTTCCCTCTTTTGTGACGAACTCTGTTTTGTTCCAAATGGCAACTGGCTGATATTCTGATAACCAAATACTTAAACGATTTGGCCAAATTTTGCGAACTACCGCACCTTTTACCCAAGGAATAGTTTCAAGCTGTTCTTGAATTTGCTTAACGTCTTGTCCCCAAAAGCCCTTGAGAGAGCCCATTTTAAGCAATACGTCTTGCACATCCGGATAAGTGGTAAATTCATTTTGGCCCACTAATGCATAGGCAGTAATTTTTCTATCACCGTCTAAGCTTTCAAGCCAACTTTGCCAGTTTGAATAAACGAAATACCCTAGCCCCGCACAAAGTAACACCAAAGCAAGTTTAATCTGCAACATAAAACGGAATTTACCTTCTCCGTTAGATGAGCGACCAAATTGCGTTGGCGGTGTATTTTTGCGCTTAATTACATTCATTACGCACTCAACTCCAAAATTTTCACGACGAGTTGTTCAAATGAAATACCGACTGTTGACGCAGATTTAGGGAATAAACTGTGACTTGTCATGCCAGGATTTGTGTTTACTTCGACTAAACGGAAATTACCTTGTGCATCAGTCATCACATCAATGCGGCTCCAGCCACGACACCCTACGACGTCATAAGCACGTTTAACTAATTTCGCTAATTCTTGCTCACGTTCAGCTGAAAGACCCGCTGGGCAAAAATATTGAGTGTTATCTGAAATATATTTCGCATCGTAATCATAAAACTCACCTTCTGGCACAATGCGAACAGCCGGCAATACTTCGCCACCTAAAACAGGCACAGTTAATTCATCGCCAGCTAACCATTCTTCAATCAAAATGGTGTTATCAAATTTAAGTGCATAATCGACCGCACTTTTTAATTCTTCGACTGCTTTTACTTTTGTTAAACCGACACTTGACCCCTCAAGAGACGGCTTAACCATTAAAGGTAAACCTAATTTTTCGACCACGGCTTGTGGGTTTAGTTCGTGAGCGTTTTCTTTGGTCACAATCTCCATATCGGCAACAGGTAAACCAAAAGCTTTCCACAACATTTTGGTACGCATTTTATCCATGGTTAACGCTGAAGCCATCACACCACAACCTGTGTAAGGTAAGCCAATTTGCTCTAATAAACCTTGCATGGTGCCATCTTCACCACCACGACCATGTAAAATGTTAAAAACGCGATCAAAACCATCTGCTTTTAAATTCGCGACATTATATTCTTTAGGATCGATACCCTGTGCATTATAACCTTGGCTTACTAGGGCGTTTAACACTGCTGCACCAGAATTAAGAGACACTTCACGTTCAGCCGATGTGCCGCCTAACAACACAGCAATTTTTTCTCGTTTTAAATTCATTGTTTTATCCTGTTTTCTTTTTATTTTTCATTAAAAGTGCGGTTATTTTTCGATGTATTTATGCTTTCCAACGTTCTGCTAAACCACGAGAAATTTTGCTTACACTTCCCGCGCCTTGGGCAAGAATTAAATCGCCATCTTGAATAATTTGATCTAACACATCACCGAGTTGTTCCGTATCAGAAACTAAAATAGGATCGACTTTTCCTAAATTACGAATAGAACGACAAAGTGCTTTACTATCCGCACCAACGATTGGTGTTTCGCCTGCCGCATACACATCTAACATAATCAAAGCATCCACTTGGGATAAGACTTGCACGAAATCATCAAATAAATCGCGAGTACGTGAATAACGGTGAGGTTGGAAAATCATCACAACACGTTTATCTCCCCAGCCTTCACGTGCCGCTTTGATGGTCACGCCAACTTCTGTTGGGTGATGACCATAATCATCCACTAAGCGTACTTTACCATTTGGACGAATAAACTCGCCTAATTGGTCGAAACGTCTGCCTGCCCCTTGGAAGTCTGCAAGCGCTTCTAAAATCGCTTCATTGCCAATGCCTTCTTCTTTTGCTACTGCAAGTGCTGCGGTTGCATTTAACGCATTGTGTTTACCGGGTACATTCAATAATACATTGATACGTTCACCATTCGGACAAACTACGGTGTAATGACCTTGGAAACCCGTTTGTTCATAATCTTCGATACGATAGTCGGCATGTTCACTAAAACCATACGTTAATACTTGGCGTCCTACTTGAGGAACAAGCTCCATCAACACCGCATCATCGGCACACATCACCGCTAAGCCATAGAACGGCAAGTTATGTAAAAATTTTACATAGGTGGCTTTCATTTTCTCAAAGTCACCTTCATAGGTATCCATATGATCCGGTTCAATATTGGTCACCACAGAAACCATCGGCTGTAAGTGTAAGAAAGAGGCATCACTTTCATCTGCTTCAGCGATTAAATAACGGCTTGCACCTAAATGCGCATTTTTACCGGCTGATTTAACTAAACCACCATTAACAAAAGTTGGATCCAGTTTCGCTTGAGTATAAATCATCGAAATCATGGCGGTCGTTGTGGTTTTACCGTGAGTACCTGCTACTGCAATACCATGACGGAAACGCATAATTTCAGCTAACATTTGTGCTCGCTGAATCACTGGAATACGATTTTGTTTTGCGGCGATTAATTCTGGGTTATCTTCATGAATCGCGCTTGATACTACGACAACGCTCGCCCCTTGCACATTTTCCGCTTGGTGACCAATGAAAATTTTGGCGCCAGCTTGAGCAAGACGCTGAGTCACGACACCATCTGCAATATCGGAACCAGAGATATCATAACCTTCATTTAATAAAATTTCGGCAATCCCACTCATACCGGCACCACCGATACCAATGAAATGAATTTGTTGAACCCGACGCATCTCAGGGATAATTTTTCTAATTTCGTCCGAAATATGTTTCATATTATTTCACCTTTATTTTTAACCGCACTTTTAGGTCAAGGGTTTATTTACTATCCCTCACCTTTCTCTGTTCTTATTTCGCGTTCTCTACAATGACATCAGCTACGCGTTTAGCCGCCAATGGCGCTGACATTTCTTTTGCTTTAATCGCCATCGCTAACAAGGTTTCACGATCTGTTTTTTCTAAGAAATCGACTAACACATCCGCATTTAATTCATTTTGCTGAACGATTTTTGCTGCACCGACATCGGCAAGGTATTTCGCATTTAAATATTGTTGTTGATCTTTATGCTGAAATGGCACGAAAATCGCTGGCGCACCTACTGCAGCTAATTCACACACTGTTAAAGCACCAGAACGACAAATCACCACATCTGCCCATGCGTAAGCTTCTGCCATATCATCAATAAATTCTGTAATTTTGACCGAATCGGCATGTTCACCATAAAGTGCGGTCACACTTTCAACAGAACCTTTACCGACTTGATGACGAACCTCTAATTTATCGGCTAAACGAGCAACCACTTGTGGGATAGTCTGATTGAGTACGCGAGCCCCTTGGCTTCCACCCACGACAAGCACTCTCAATTTTCCACTTCTTTCTGAAAAACGCACTTGTGGTGATGGCATTTCAAATAAATCTTGGCGAACTGGGTTTCCTACAACTTCGGCATCTTTGAATGCTGTTGGGAAAGCTTGTAAAACTCGGGTTGCGATTTTTGCCAACCATTCATTGGTTAAGCCTGCTACGGCATTTTGTTCATGTAAAATAACCGGCACGCCACAAAGTTTTGCCGCGATACCACCTGGACCAGATACATAACCGCCCATACCTAATACCGCATTAGGTTTATATTCTTGAATAATTTTACGAGCTTGCAATACCGCTCTTAAAATAGCAAAAGGCGCGCCAAGTAATGCTTTAATACCTTTACCACGCAACCCTGAAATTTGAATAAAACGAATCGGAATACCATACTTGGGTACAAGCTGTGCTTCCATTCGATCTTTGGTGCCTAACCAGCAAATTTTCCAACCTTCTTTTTGTAAGGTTTGAGCAACAGCGATGGCTGGGAAAACATGTCCACCAGTACCACCCGCCATAACTAATAACTTTTTACTCATAAATATCCCTAATCATCTCTCAAACGCGCTTGACCACCACGTTGTAATCTATTTTCATGGTCAATACGTAATAAAATTCCCACGGTTGCCGACATAATAATGATACTTGAACCACCGTAACTCACTAATGGAAACGTTAAACCTTTTGTTGGTAACATCCCTAAGGCCATGCCTAGATTGACGAAACCTTGGAAGAAAATCCAGAAACTAATACCTAAAGCAAAAAAGCCACGGAAACGTTGTTCTAACATGAGTGATTCACGTCCGATTTTCATTGCGCGAAAAATCAATAAACCCAAGAGGATCACAACAACCAAAATACCAATAAAACCGAATTCTTCGCCAATAATCGCCATGATAAAGTCAGTATGTGCTTCAGGAAGATAATCAAGTTTTTGAATGGAGTTACCGAGTCCTTCCCCACTAATTTCACCACGACCAAAGGCCATCAAAGAATTAGTTAACTGGAATCCTGTTCCATAAGGATCTTTAAACGGCTCTAAGAAACCCGTAAAACGTTTTAAACGATAAGAGGCCGAAAGAACCAACCAAACAAAGAGAAGTATGCCTGTACCAATTAGCAAAATAAATTGCCAAAAATTTGCACCGACAATAAAAAGCATGCCAAAAGTGATCACAAATAGTACTACTGTACTCCCTAAGTCAGGTTGGGCTAGTAAAAATACACCTAATACGCCCATCACAATGAAAGGCTTAGCTGCACTGAATTTTTTACCTCGAACTTCATCATAACGACGCGTAAAATAACTTGCGAGGAAACAGGTTAAGGCTAACTTAGCAAATTCCGCTGGCTGGAAATTTAAAATACCTAAAGAAATCCAACGTTTAGCACCATTAACAGAAGTCCCAATACCGAGAACCAGTATTAATAAAACAATGGCTAATAAGAAAATTTTGGCGTGCCACTTTTCCCATTGAGAAGAAGAAATTTGGAGAGTCAAATAGCAGGTTGCAAAAGAAAGCAAAACATAAACGGCATCACGTTTTGCAAAATAGAATGTATCATTAAATACGCGTGCACTGTAAGGCATCGAGGCAGAAGTTACCGCCACTAAACCAATCAGCAATAGCACAACAAAAAGCCAAAACAATGCGCGATCGTAAAGTAATCCCTGAGGAGTTACTCTCGCCCATTGCTCATAATTTTGTTTAATTTTATTGATAAATTCCATTACTACCCTAATTTTTAAGCTAATTTTGCTAGACGAGTAAACTCTTCGCCACGTTTTTCAAAAGAGGAAAACTGATCCAAACTTGCACAAGCGGGAGATAATAACACCATATCGCCTGATTTTAAACGTGGACGTAAAAATGAAATCGCTTGTTCCATGGTTTCAAACAAATGACTTTGACTTGAAAGTGCCGCAAGTTGTTTTCCATCTCGACCAAAACAATACGTTGAAATATGAGGTTGGTTGATTAAATCGGCTAGTTCAGAAAAATCTGCACCTTTACCATCGCCACCTAATAAAAGGTGTAACGTTCCCTCAACATATAACCCAGCCAATGCCGCAACCGTGCTGCCCACATTAGTCGCTTTAGAATCATTAATCCAACGAACGCCATTCGCCTGATAGGCTAATTGGAAACGATGATCTAGCCCTTTAAATTGACGAAGTGTGGTACGAATTGCCTCTAAATTTATGCCTACTGCTTGCGCTAACGCTGTCGCAGCTAAAATATTCATGTAATTATGACGACCAACTAAGGTTGCTTCATCACAAGGTAAAATGACTTCCTCTTTCGCCATTAAGTACTGTTTACCGTTTTCGGTTTTCAACCAGTAATCCGCTTGATTTTCAGCAAAAGACACTACCTTCTTAGCCTGATTTTCACCTTCGCCAAAAGTGAGTTTATCTTCTAAATTCACTACTGCTGTTTCCGCCTTGTGGTAAATACGTAATTTTGCTTGGCGATAATCTTCTAAATCAACATAGCGATCCATGTGATCTTCAGTCACATTAAGCACAGTCGCTGCAGCCGCTTTCAAACTGTAAGTGGTTTCAAGTTGGAAACTGGAAAGTTCTAATACATAAAGATCGCAATCTTCATTTAATAATGACAACGCAGGAATGCCAATGTTTCCCCCCATTCCCACTTTTATTCCCGCTGATTTTGCCATTTCATAAACTAATGTTGTCACGGTGCTTTTACCGTTAGAGCCTGTAATCCCGACAATTGGCTTGGTGGCAGCTCGACAGAATAATTCGATATCCCCAATCACTTCCACACCTGCTGAAAGTGCGGTCTGAATTTCAGGTGTTTTTACCGCAAGTCCCGGGCTAATGACAATAATATCGCTTTCAAGTAACCATTGTTGATTTAGACTACCCGTGTGTAAGGGGACATTTTTAGGTAATTTATCCGCACCTGCTGGATGTTGACGTGTATCAATTACACGAATATTCGCTTGTTGAGATTGAAGATATTCAACGCAAGAAAGGCCTGTTTTTCCAAGGCCTATGATGGTAATAGTTTTATTTTGATATAAAGTTGTCATGTTGTTTTTCTTCTCTCGTATTCTGGGATCACGCAGGGTGCCACAAGTGCACCCTACAAAAATTATCTTAGTTTGAGTGTTACAAGCCCCATCAACACCAACATTAAGGAGATAATCCAAAACCGAATAATCACTCTTGGTTCTGGCCAACCTTTTAATTCAAAGTGGTGATGAATAGGCGCCATTCTAAAAATACGTTGTTTTCTTAATTTGTAAGACCCCACTTGTAAAATCACAGACAAGGCTTCAACAACAAATACACCGCCCATAATCACTAATAAGAATTCTTGGCGAACAAGGATGGCAACAACACCGAGTGCGCCACCAAGTGCAAGAGAGCCTACATCGCCCATAAAGACTTGTGCAGGATAAGTATTAAACCATAAGAAACCTAAGCCAGCCCCTACGATTGCAGTACAGAACACCACCACTTCAGAACTATATTTGATGTAAGGAATATGTAAGTATTCTGCAAAATTAACGTTACCGGTCGCCCATGCAATCAAAGCAAATGCACCTGCGACTAACGCTGTTGGCATGATGGCAAGCCCATCTAAACCGTCAGTTAAGTTTACCGCATTACCTGTGCCCACAATAACAAAGTAAGACAACACAATATAGAATAGACCCAATTGCGGCATGATATCCTTGAAGAATGGAATCACTAAACGGGTTGCATCTGTATCATGGCCTAACCAATATAACCAAATGATTGCCACTAATGCCACAACAGACATCCAGAAATATTTCCAACGCGCAATTAAACCATCGGTATTTTTTCGTGTAATTTTGCGGAAATCATCCACAAAGCCAATTGCACCGTAGCCAAACAGCACAAATAAGCAAATCCAAACATAAGGATTCGTTAAGTTAGCCCACAATAATGTACTCACACCGATGGAGAATAAAATCATCACACCGCCCATGGTTGGCGTGCCTTTTTTAGCAAAGTGACTTTCAGGACCGTCATTACGCACTTCTTGCCCAAATTTTAAAATTTGAAGGCGTTTGATCACTTTCGGACCAATCCATAAAGAAATGAAAAGTGCAGTTAATAATGCCAAAATCGCACGTACGGTAATATAGGAAATGGCATTGAATGCCGTTTCATAGCGAACTAAATATTCAGTAAGCCAAACTAACATAAGCTATCCTTTAATGAATAAATCGTCTCTTCCATTTTCATTGAGCGCGAACCTTTCGCTAATACGACGACTTTTTGGTTTTCTTGTAATTTCTGTTTAATAATATCTAACGCATAAGCTGTCAATTCAGCTTTATCTGTAAAATGTTTTCCCAAAACAGCCTCTGATATGACCGCACTTTCCGTTCCGTAAGAAAGCACTAAATCTAATTTAGCTTGTTTTGCGTGCTCGCCCACTTGTTGATGACATTTTAGGCTATCCTCGCCTAATTCTTTCATATCACCCACCAGTAAAATGCGGAAAGCATCGTAACTTTTTAAAACATCAATTGCCGCTTGTAAAGAATCCACATTTGCATTGTAAGTATCATCTAATAGCAACAGATTTTCATTCACTTGAATTGGGAATAAGCGTCCTTTTACTTGGGAGCGATGTTCAAGTCCTGCTTTTACATCAGCCAGACTCGCGCCCACATTCATAGCAAGTGCGGTCGCCGCCAACGCATTTTTTACATTATGCTCACCTAAATAAGGCAAATCAATTTCAATACGACCTTTTGGTGAAACTAGCGTAAACGTTGAGCCATTAGGTGAATGTTTGACATTTTCAGCTTTGTAATCGCCACCATTAAAATATTGAATAGCATGTGAACCAATTTCTTTTTGCCACAATTCAATATAATTATGTTCACTGTTAACAATCGCCACACCATTTGGGGTCAAACCACGATAGATTTCACCTTTCGCACGAGCTACGCCTTCAATGGAGCCAAAACCCTCTAAATGTGCAGCCGCAACATTATTCACTAATGCGGCTTCAGGCTGTGCAAGATGCGTTGTGTAATCAATTTCACCTAGATGATTGGCACCTAACTCAATAACAGCAAATTTATGTTGCTCTGTTAAGCGTAATAATGTGAGTGGTACGCCAATATCGTTGTTGAAATTACCATTGGTAAACAGCACTGCATCTGCATTACCTGCAGTTTGTTGCAGAATCGACGCTGTCATCTCTTTCACCGTCGTTTTACCCGATGAACCTGTCATCGCCACGGTTCGAGGATTAATTTTTTCACGCAACCATTTTGCTAATTGACCAAGGGCTAAGCGCGTATCTGCAACAACTAATTGTGGTGTTGCAATTTCGGTATTGGGGTATTGTACAACTAAGGCTGTCGCACCTTGCTCAACGGCTTGCTCTAAATATTGATGTGCATCAAAATGCTCACCTTTTAACGCAAAGAAAAGCGAGTTGGATAAAGCTTTACGTGTATCAGTATTAATATTTTCAACAACAACTTGCCCATCTCCAATAAGACTAGCATTGAAAATTTGGGCAAGCTGCTGAGTTGTTAGTTTAATCATTCTGTTTTTTATTTTTTCGTTAAATAGGCTTCAGCCACTTCTTGATCGGAGAAATGAAGTGTTTTATCCCCAATGATCTGATAGTTTTCATGGCCTTTACCGGCAATCACGATCACGTCATCTTCAACGGCGTTCTCAATGGTAAATTTAATGGCCTCTTCACGATCTGGAATTACACCAACATCTTCCATTCGGCTAAAACCAGTGAGAATATCCGCTTCAATTTTATTTGGATCTTCTGTGCGTGGATTATCTTGAGTCACAATGACTAAATCAGCAAATTGCTCTGCCGCTTTTGCCATGAGTGGACGTTTACCTGCATCACGATCACCGCCACAACCAAAGATACACCAAAGGTTACCTTTGCAATGTTCACGGGCTGCATTTAAGGCTTTTTCTAATGCATCCGGAGTATGCGCATAATCAACGATAACGGTTGGTTTTCCTGCTTTTTTAATTAATTCCATTCTTCCATTTACTCCCTTTAACTGTGAAACTGTACGGATAAGATCATCGAAAGAATAACCTAAAGCCAATAAAACAGCCGTGGCTAACAACAGATTACTCACGTTAAAAGCACCAATTAATGGGCTATGTAATGTGCCATTCCCCCAACTTGATACAACATCAATCACAGCACCTTCATGAGTAAAACGAATTTGCGTAGCATAAAGCCATTGTTTAGATATTGGATGGAAATCTGGGTGGCAGCTGACTGCGATACCATTTGGTAATTCATTTAACCATGCGGCCCCAATTGGATCGTCAGCATTAAGAATTTGTACTTCAGGTGCTAAATCAACGAAAAAACGTTTTTTAGCTTCCGCATATTTTTCCATTGTTTCGTGATAATCCAAATGATCGCGACTTAAATTGGTAAAAATAGCGGCTTTAAATTTGAGTGCTTCAACACGATGTTGAACTAAACCATGTGAAGACACTTCGATAGAAGCAAAATCTGCGCCTTTCTCTACAAAATCAGCCAGACTTTCTTGAACTTCCACAGCTGAACCTGTGGTATTTTTAGCTTCTTTGACTTGACCTAATAAACCATTGCCAATAGTGCCCATGACAGCTGCTTTATGACCTAACAGCGTAGCCCATTGAGCTAATAATTGAGAAACGGTGGTTTTACCGTTTGTTCCCGTGACTCCGACTAAAGTCAATTTTTCGGAAGGATTGCCATAAAATTGACCTGTCAATGCCGAAAGCTGAGCAGATAAATGATAGTAGCAAATCACTGGCACATTATTTTGCCATTGGATGCTCAAATGCTCGTTTTCTAAATCTGTTTCTAAAATAACCGCACTTGCACCAGAAGAAATGGCTTGAGGCACAAATTGACTCGCATCAAAACGATGTCCCTTTACTGCCACAAACAAATCACCTTGGGTCACTTTGCGGCTATCTAACACCATCGCCTTCACATTAATGTCTGAAAGCACTGGAAGATCAAAAAGTGCGGTCAATTTTTTCATTGTTTTGCCTTTTCTTAATTCATTTTTTCAAATTTTTGATCGCTTAAGCGAACAGTGCGTCTTGCTGTTTTTTCTGTTGGTTCTGCATCTGGTGCAATACCATTAGCACGCAAGGTATAGCCCATAATGCTAGAGAATACGGGGGCAGATACCGCACCACCATAGTACTGTCCTGCTTTCGGATCGTTAATCAAAATAACTAATGCATAACGTGGATCGCTAATTGGTGCGATACCCGCTGTAAATGCCACATATTTATTGACATAGTGGCCATTTTCAATTTTACGCGCAGTACCTGTTTTCACACCAACACGATAACCTTCAACCATCGCACGTTTATTTTTAATTGCCACTTTCTCTAACATGCCCACTACATCTTTCGTAATTTTTTCAGAGAATACACGTTGCCCAATGACTGGTGGATCGACTTTCGTGATAGAAAGCGGACGATAAATTCCGAAGCTACCTAAAGTGGCATAGGCGCGCGCAATTTGTAATGGTGTTGAAGTAATCCCATAACCATAGGCGACTGTAGCTCGCTCAATATCCGCCCAACGTTTACGGTTTGCATTTAATACGCCACGTTGCTCACCGATTAAGCCTAACTCTGTATCTTTACCCAAGCCTGCATTTTGGTACGTTTCCATCAATGCTGAAGGTGGCATACGTAACGCAAGACGACTTACACCACGGTTACTGGAGTTAATCAAAATTTCATCTAAGGTTTGTTGTGGACGAGGTGCCACGTCGACAATTTCTTTACCACTTACGGTAAATGAACCTGTATTAATTACCTCATCACGTCTCACTGCGCCACGTTGAAGTGCGGTCAACACAACGAAAGGTTTTACGGTTGAACCAGGTTCAAATGTGTCAGTAATGGCACGGTTACGTTTTAACTCGTCTTTTACATTAGCCAAATTATTTGGGTTATAAGAAGGTGCGGTTGCCATGGCTAATACTTCACCTGTACGCACATCTACCAATACCGCAGTACCTGACTCTGCGTTGTTCTCAGTTACCGCTTTTTTGATTTCACGATACACCATGGATTGTAACTTTTCATCAATACTTAGGGTGACATCTTGTGCATCGTATTTTTTCTCATCCGCAATATGCTCAACCACATTACCACGTTTATCTTTACGAACAACGCGAGCACCATCTTTCCCTACTAACATTGAGTTGAAGCTCGCCTCAACGCCTTCAATTCCTTTACCATCAATATTGGTAAAGCCGATTAATTGGGCTGCCTCTTCTACACGAGGATAAAAACGACGTGGTTCAGTCTCTAATGAAATACCTTTAATTTTGAGATCACGGATATAATTTGCCTTGCTCGCTTCTACTTGACGTGCTAAATACAAGAAGCCTGATTTGGCATTTTTCTCAATTTTTTTCACCAACTCTGCTGGGGTCATATTTAATTCGTTAGCAAGAGCTTTGATACGTTCTTTATCATCTAATGCATTTTCTTTTAGCATTAAACGCGGTTCTGCCACAATTGCACTCATCGGCACACTCACCGATAACAATTGGCCGTTACGATCTAAAATTGAACCACGAACAGAAAGGACGTCATCTTTACGTAATGAGCGTTTGTCCGCTTCACCAGAAAGGATTTCAGAATTAACTGATTGCACATAAGCAGCACGAGCCACTAATGCGCCTAAGCCTAAGAAAATAAAACTTGTCGCGATGAGATAACGACCACGAAGAAAGCATTTCTCAAATACCATCTTCGGTTTGTTTGGTTTTACTGACGCAGGTTGAGCCAATTTTCTAATTGTTTTCTTTGGCTTTCCTGGTTTCTTAGAGGAATTAAATCTAACCATTTTATCTAAAATCCCTATTCAAAAATAACCACTTCTTGTTCACTTTGAACACGTTGCATTTTTAATGTACCGATTGCAATGGATTCAACTCTTGTATTATCACTTTCGGTTGCTTCTTGTAATTGCAAATTGCGATATTCGTTTTCAAGGGCTTGGTGTTGTAATACCAACTGCCCGTTTTCAGAAATCAGGCCTCGTGTTTGATGGGTCATCCAAATTGTGCCCATTGCAGAAGCTAAAATTAATAAAAGTAGAACGACAATTAATTTATTAGAAGAAAAAATATCTTCAACGAGAATATGTTGTAAAGGATAACGTTCGCTATTTTCTAACATCTTATTTCACCCTTTCCGCTATACGTAACACCGCACTTCTTGAACGTGGATTCGCTGAAATTTCTACCTCACTTGGCTGAATCGCCTTACCAATGATTTTTAATTTTTGATTACGTTGGATTTGATCTTCTCGTAATGGTAAACCTCTCGGGATATCCTCACCTTTACTCTGTTTACGCATGAAATGTTTTACCATTCTATCCTCAAGTGAATGGAAACTGATAATCGATAAACGCCCTTCTGATGCCAACATATCTAATGCAGAATTTAATACACTTTCTAATTCATCTAATTCCGCATTAATATAAATTCGAATGGCTTGGAAACTACGAGTCGCCGGATGCTTATGTTTATCTTTAAACGGCACGGCTTGAGCAATTAATTCAGCAAGCTGAGAAGTACGACTTAAACATTCTGTGCCATTTTTAACCGCACTTTTATTAAATTCTACGATGGCAGTGGCAATTCGTTTTGCAAAACGCTCTTCACCAAAGGTTTTTAACACCCAAGTTAAATCATCAACAGATACTTGCTTTAGCCACTCTGCCGCGGATAAACCTTGTGTGGTATCCATGCGCATATCTAACGGGCCATCTTTCATAAAACTGAAACCACGGTCTGCTTCATCAAGCTGTGGAGATGACACCCCTAAATCCAGCAAAATACCGTCAATTCTACCAACTAAATCGAGTTTTTGACAGATATCTGGAATGTGTGAAAAGCTATTATGTTCGATATGAAAACGAGGGTCTTGAATTTTTTCAGCTTCAGCAATCGCACGTGGATCACGATCAACGGCAATTAAACGACCATTTTCAGAAAGTTGGGAAAGAATAAGACGAGAATGACCACCACGACCAAAGGTACCATCAATATAAATTCCGTTTTCTTTCAACGCCAAACCATTCACCGCTTCGTGAAGCAAAACCGTGATATGTTCAGGTGCAGAAAAGGAATTTTGCGTAGTCATAAGTAAAAAGTAAACGTTAAATCAAAATCGATAAAGAAAAGATAGAGCGGTGCGAGCACCGCTTATCCTGCTAGTGCTGCTGTTCTTATAATGACAGCATTTTTAGTTCTTCAGAAGCACCGAATTCAGCACTTGAGCCAATTTCGATATCTTCATCAATTTGTGCGTACCATTCAGTATCGCTCCAAATTTCAAATTTGTTCAACTGCCCTACCAACATTAAACCTTTTTCTAATTTTGCGTGTTGACGTAATGGACCACTCAACAAGATACGACCTTGCGCATCCATTTCACATTCTGTGGCATAACCGAGCATAACACGTTGTAAACGGCGTTGATTTGGGTCAAAGTTAGAAAGTGAAAGTAGTTTTTGTTCGATTTTTTCCCATTCATCTAAAGGATACAGTAATAAACAAGGCTGACGAATATCAACGGTACAAACCATTTGACCTTGGTTCTTTTCCATGATTTCAGCACGATAACGCGTAGGAATCGCTACACGACCCTTCGCATCTAAATTTACCGCTGCTGCACCACGAAACATTTCTCAACCTTCAAACATTTATTTTTAGAAAAATTTAGTAGAATTCTCCACAAAATTCCACTTTTCACCACTTTGAGTAAGTTTATCGGTTGTGGCCCTAACTTGCAAGCAATTAAAACGTAAAGATTGGTAAATATTGCCAAAAAAATAAACAAAAAACCGTTTAAGGTTTCCCTCAAACGGTTTTTCAATTTTTAACTCGATTTAATTAGTTATTTACATACGCTTCTTCGTCACGAGCACCTAATGGTTTAAGCTGTGTGAAAAATAATACCAAGCAAAGAACAGTTAACCCTAAGCCGATATAAACAGATAGTTGATAGTCTAAACCGAAACCGATTTTGTTGTATGCAAGGTAAGTGAAACATACCGTACTGATAAATGCCGCAGGGATTGTACATACCCAGTGGAATTTATTATAGCGATATAAGTACGCTGCTGCAGTCCATAACATAACCATCGCAGTGGTTTGGTTCGCCCAAGTGAAGTAACGCCATAAGATAGAGAAATCCACTTTTGATACGATATAACCAACCACGAATAATGGCACAGCAATAATTAAACGTTTAGCTAAGGTTTTTTGTTCTAAATGGAAGAATTCTGCAATAACAAGACGTGCCGCACGGAACGCTGTATCGCCTGATGTAATAGGAAGAACAACTACACCTAACACTGCAAAAATACCACCGATAAACCCTAAGAAGTGAATAGAAGAATCATAAACCACTTTAGAAGGAGAACCTGCTTTAATCGCTTCTAATAAAGTTGGTAATGAATCGTAGAAACTTAAGCCAACCGCACACCATACTAATGCAATCACACCTTCACCGATCATCGCACCGTAGAAAATGAAGCGAGCTTCTTTTTCGTTTTCAGTACAACGTGCCATTAACGGGCTTTGTGTTGCGTGGAAACCAGATAATGCACCGCAAGAGATTGTTAAGAACAAGAGTGGCCATAATGGTAAATCAGCACGGGTTTCAAAGTTTTGGAAGAATTTCTCAAAAGACATTCCATCTACTGAGCGATAGAAAGAAATTGGATCAGCAGAATTAAGATCCGCTGTCACTAAACCATATACCATACCTACAGACATGAAGAGTAATAATGCTCCGAAGAATGGGTAGATACGACCAATGATTTTATCTACTGGCAGTAATGTTGCAAGAATGTAGTAAATGAAGATGATAGCAGTCCAAACACTGATAACTGTCGCTTTATCCATGCCCCAAACAGTAATACCACCCGCTTCAACTGCATGGTGAATCTCTTCTGCATTGCTAATAGAAATACTACCTGCTGATGCGCCTAAAACATCCATTGTAATGGTACCCATTAATTGAGCTGGACTTGCAACGAATACCACACCCACTAATAATAAAAGTACAACAGCTAAGATATTAATAAATGCTTTAACCGGACGACCTAAGTATTTACCTGCGAGGTTAGGCATAGATGCACCGCCATTACGCACACTTAACATTCCACAGAAATAATCGTGTACCGCACCAGCAAAGATACAACCCACTACAATCCAAAGCATTGCAACTGGCCCGTATAACGCACCAAGAATCGGACCAAAGATTGGACCTGTACCTGCAATGTTTAATAATTGAATTAACCAAATCTTAGTTTTAGACATTGGCATATAGTCAACGCCATCATTCATTGTATAAGCTGGCGTTTTACGGTTTGGATTGATCACAAAAATGCGCTCAATTACACGACTATAAAAGAAATAACCTGCAAGCAATAACGCCACGCAGAAGAAAAACCACAACATAAAAAATACTCCTCAGGAATAAATGAATACCGAAATGTAGTCATATACTAGACTTCGTCGGCGGTATTCTAAGTGAAAATCATCAAAATCAAAATTTTAATTTTTACATTGTTTCAATTTTGTGATCCATGTCACGTTTATCATTCCGTTTTTTTCACTTACAATAGGCATATAAATTAAAATAATTAATAAAGGATCGTTAATGGCTCTTACTCGCTGCCCTGAATGTCGTAAAAAAATCAGCGAATCTGCTCAATTTTGTCCCAATTGTAGTTTTTCTTTTAAAGAAGAAGATCTTGAGATTTACAAACAAAAACTCGAACAACGACGCCAACAAAATGCCGAAATTAATCGAAAAAGCACTAAACTTCACCTTATTTGGTTGGCTATTTTTACTATCGTTATCTTATTGGCAAGTTGGCTGACAGGAGAATAAAAAGTGCGGTCAAAAAACAATGAGAATTTTGACCGCACTTTATCTTTATTGCTTATATCTTATATACAGATTAATCTTTTATTTTATCTAACAATACGCTCACCACCTTCGGTATGCCCATCCCCGCTTTTTCTTTTATTGCGATGACGTGCTTACGAACAAATCCTGTATTGGGATTTGGATCGATCAAGTAAATTGGCGCTTTGCTTGGCGCTTCATTAACTAAGCCATTCGCAGGATACACTTGCAAAGAAGTACCAATCACTAACACGACATCCGCTTGCGCTACAATATCAATTGCTCGCTCTAACATCGGCACCATTTCACCGAAAAAAACAATATATGGACGCATTGGATGCCCATTTGGATCTTTATCTTCCAATTTCTGATCGCCAAAACAATCTACGATATAACTTTCATCAAAGCTACTGCGAGCTTTATTTAGTTCACCATGTAAGTGTAAAACATTTGAGCTTCCTGCGCGCTCATGTAAATCATCCACATTTTGCGTGATAATTCTCACATCATAGGCTTTTTCTAATTCAACTAGTGCGAGATGCGCAGCGTTTGGCTTAGCTGCTGCGGCATTTTTGCGGCGCTGATTATAGAAATTGAGCACTTTCGCACGGTTCTTTTGCAAAGCTTCTGGCGTACAAACTTCCTCTACTTTATGCCCGGCCCATAAACCATCTTCCGCTCTAAATGTGGGAATACCACTTTCGGCACTAATTCCTGCGCCTGTTAATACGACACAAATAGGTTTCATAATATCCTCCTCAGCACTTTATATTATAAGCCTGAACAACAAATTTACTTCAAATTTATAATAAAAAATCGGGCAATTTTTAAACTGCCCGATTTGTTTCTATTTTTGACCGCACTTTATGCTTTTGCGGTATTAATACGCTCAAATGCTAACACTTTATTTTCTAACTGACGGAGTAATAAAGTGGCAATGCCGGTAATAATGAGGTAAATACCACCTGCAATACCATAGATAGTTAGCGCATCATATTCTGTGCCGTAAAGTTGGCGTGCATATCCCATAATATCCATGATCGTAATGGTCGAAGCCAACGCTGTACCTTTAAATACCAAGATAATTTCATTGGTATAAGACGGGAGTGCACGTTTTAACGCATAAGGAATTAAGATTTTTAACGTCTGCAGACGACTTAAACCTAATGCTGCACAGCTCTCCCATTGACCTTTAGAGATCGCTTTTACTGCGCCATGGAATAACTGGGTTGAATAAGCGGCACTATTCAAAGCCAAAGCTAACGTTGCACAGAACCATGCATTGGAGAATAATCCCCATAATGGGCTGTCCACCAACCATTGGAATTGTCCTGGCCCCGCATAAATTAAGAAAAACTGCACTAAAAGTGGGGTGCCTGTAAATAAAACGAGGAATAAATTGACCGCACTTTTCACCAATTTATTGCCAATAGAAAGCAAGAAGGTTAAGCCCAATGCAAGGAAAAAGGCAATAAACAATGCAACAACTGTAAGCAACAGGCTAGTCGGAATACCTTGAGCAATGACTGCTAAATACTCTTGAAACATTATTCGACTCCCCGTTCAAATCGAGTGAAACGTAATTCTAATTTGCGAATACCTGCTTGGCTGATCAACGTAATCACCAAATAAATTAACGCAGCAATGCCATACCAAGTGAAAGGCTCATGAGTGTTCGTATTGATGTATCCTGCTTGACGCATTAAATCATCGACACCGATTAATGACACCAACGCCGTATCTTTTAATAACACGAGCCATTGATTGCTTAAGCCCGGTAAAGCGTGTCGCCATACTTGTGGCATAATCAAATGAATGAAGGTATAAGGACGGCTTAATCCTAACGCGGCACCTGATTCCCACTGTCCTTTGGGAATAGCTTGGATCGCACCACGTAAGGTTTGTGAAGCATAAGAGGCAAAAATCAAAGACAATGCAAATACACCACAACCAAAGGCACTGAATTCAATATACTCACCTGTCAGCATTTCTACTATTTGGGTTGAGCCAAAATAAATCAGTAGAACCACCAAGATTTCCGGTAAACCACGCAATAAAGCAATCACAATAGAAGCTGGCTTTGCAATAAATACATATTTATTCGCTTCTAAGGCGGTAAAAATAATACTGAGTAATAAACCGACAATTAACGAGCAAATAGCAAGCCCTAAGGTCATTAGGGCTGCATGTCCAATTAATGTAAGATAATCATAAAACATAGATTATTTAGTCATCCATTTATCATAGATTTTTTGGTATTCACCGTTTGCTTTCACCGCTTCTAAACCTTTATTTAAGCTTTCTAGCAATTCTTTGCTTGATTTATTCACGGCGATACCTAAACCATTACCGAAATATTTTTTGTTAGTCACTTTCTCACCAACAAATTGAATTTCAGGCTCTTTAGAAATCATATCAGACAATACGGCGGTATCACCGAAGATGATATCAATACGGCCATTTTTTAAGTCTAAGATCGCATCTTGTAAGCTTGCATAAGATTTTGCATTATATTGCTTAGTTTCTGCTGCAGTATATTGTTGGAAAGTTGTTCCGTTTTGAACCCCAATAGTTTTTGCTGAAGCCAAATCTGCTTTGCCTTTTAAAGCAACATAACTTGCTGTGCTGTCATAATACGCATTAGAAAATGAAACTTGTTTTGCTCGCGCTTCAGTAATATCCATTGCAGAAATCGCTGCATCAAAACGTTTTGCTTTCAAGCTTGGAATTAATGCATCAAAAGATTGGCTTTTGAAATGACAAGTCGCTTGGATTTCTTTACAAATTGCATTCGCTACATCCACATCAAAACCGATGATTTCGCCTTTTTCATTCGTTGTTTCAAATGGCGGGTAGCTCGGTTCCATCGCGAAAGTGATTTCTTGTGCATTCGCAGCAAAAGCTGAGCCCATTAACATTGCGGTTAAAAGTAATTTTTTCATGTTGTATTTCCTTATTCTGAGTGTGAAAGATATTGTTTAAATTGTTCGGTTTTTGGATTATCAAAGCAATCTGCACTGCCCATTTCAATAATCTTACCTTGTTCCATATAAACGACCTTTGTCGCCACCTTTTGTGCCACATTCACTTCATGGGTCACAATCACCTGAGTAATACCCGTTTGTTGAAGTTCTTTAATGATATCAACAACTTGAGCTGTAATCTCTGGATCCAGTGCAGCCGTTGGCTCATCAAACAACAACACTTGCGGTTTCATCATTAATGCTCGAGCAATGGCAACACGTTGTTGCTGACCGCCAGATAAGTGAAGCGGGAAACGATCGGCATGCTCTTCCAAACGTAAACGTTTTAAAAGTTCTAATGCATCTTTTTTCGCTTCTTCCTCGCTAATGCCTAACACTTTTTTCGGCGCTTCAATTAGGTTTTCAATCACTGTTAAATGTGGCCAAAGATTGTATTGCTGAAATACCATGCCCACATCTTGACGAAGTTGACGAATGGCTTTCGGATTATTATTCGCCTGAGACAAATCAAAATGGTTATTCGCAATATGTAATTCACCAGAAGTTGGCACTTCTAATAAATTTAATGTACGGATTAACGTACTTTTCCCTGCCCCACTTGGTCCGAGTAACACCACAGTATCGCCTTCTTGTGCATCAAGATTGATATCAAACAATGCCTGTGATGAACCATAAAAGAAATTCAAATTTTTAACACTAATCGCCATTTTAAGTTTACTGCTATCCTTGATTGATTCGTAAGATTGAATAAATATTACTTTTTAGTGATTATTTATGCAAGCGTTTTTTTATAAAAAATCCCAAAAAACTTTTTGGGATCTTTAAATCATTGAATTTTAAACCGCACTTATCGCGAATTAGGCCTCTTTCGCCATCTCAAATTCGACTAGCATCATTAAAATATGAATTACTTTGATGTGGATTTCTTGAATACGATCTGCATAACCAAAGTGTGGCACACGAATTTCAACATCCGCTAAACCTGCCATTTTACCGCCATCTTTACCTGTCATCGCAATCACTTTCATACCTTTTGCTTTTGCCGCTTCAATTGCATTTAAGATATTTTTAGAATTGCCTGATGTCGATAATCCAAATAAAACATCGCCTTCTTTACCCACCGCTTCAACAAAGCGAGAGAATACATATTCATAACCAAAGTCATTACTTACACAGCTTAAATGACTCACATCTGAAATCGCAATCGCAGGATAACCTGGGCGGTTTTCACGATAACGACCAGTGAGTTCTTCGGCAAAATGCATAGCATCACAGTGAGAACCACCATTACCGCAAGATAATACTTTACCGCCATTTTTAAAGCTTTCTGCTAATAATTTAGCTGCTTTTTCAATAAGTTTGATGTTGTCATCATCTGAAACAAACTTGTTTAATACGTCTTGAGCTTCCATAAGCTCTGCTTTAATTTGATCAAAATACATTTTATTCTCCTTAAAAATTAAAATTCGAAATAGCGTTGGCATTGTATAGCGTTCATTTCAAATAATCTAGCGCTCTTTCTTATCTCTCTATTTTCCAGCCTACTTCTCATTCTTTTGCGATACTAATCACAGATTCAATTAAAAACACTTTAAAAAATGACCGCACTTTTTAAACTCAAACAATTTAAAAGGAGAGATTATGCGAGTAGTTTATTTATTACTTTGTATGTTATTCAGTCAAATAACTTGGGCGAACGATAGTGATTTAATGCTATTAGGTACCTATGAAAACCAAGATATCCAGGGTTGGGTGATGTCTGAAAAATTAGATGGAGTACGAGGTTATTGGGATGGCAAAACGTTATTAAGTCGTCAAGGATTACCCTTGCCTGCTCCAGCATACTTTACGGCTCAATTTCCGCCTTTTGCCATTGATGGTGAACTATTTAGTCAACGTAATCAATTTGAAGAAATTGCTTCTATCACGAAATCTTTTAAAGGTGATAATTGGGCAAAATTAACACTTTATGTTTTTGATGTGCCTAATGCATCAGGCAACCTTTTTGAACGTCTCAAAACCTTAGAAGATTATTTGAAAGATCACCCTACGCCTTATATCAAGATTATTCCGCAAATTCCAATTCGAGATAAAACACATTTATTCGAGTATTTACATGAAATTGAAAGGAAAAAAGGTGAAGGAAGTGTGTTACGTAATCCTCATGCGCCTTATGAAAGAAAACGCAGTACACAAATTTTGAAGCTTAAAACCGCTTATGATGAAGAATGTATGGTGGTTGAGCATCATAAAGGAAAAGGACAATTTGAAAATATACTCGGTTCACTCACCTGTGAAAATCATCGTGGAAAATTCAAAATCGGTTCAGGATTTAATCTGAGTGAGCGTGAAAATCCACCACCTATTGGCAGCACGATTACCTACAAATATCGTGGATTAACCAACTCCGGAAAACCTCGTTTTGCCACTTATTGGAGAGAGAAAAAATAAGAACGGCCAAAAACTTCAAAATTTTTGACCGCTCTTTTATATTTAATAACTCAATTATAGGTGTTGATTAATAAACGCCGCTAATTGATTTTTTGGTAACGCACCGACTTGTGTTGCAACAAGTTGGCCATTTTTGAAAAGTAGTAAAGTTGGGATACTACGTACACCAAATTGACCTGCCACTAATTGGTTGTCATCTACGTTGATTTTAACGATTTTTGCTTTACCTGCAAATTCAGGTGCAATTTCATCTAAAATTGGCGCAATCATTTTGCAAGGGCCACACCAAGGTGCCCAAAAATCCACTAATACAGGGATATCAGATTGCACAACCGCAGTTTCGAAATCTGCATCAGTAATATGTAATACTTCGCTCATTTTTATTTCCTTATCTAATAAGATGTTGAGTAATTAACACCTAACATTAATTGATGCCGTGCATAATAGCATAAGGTATATAGAATTGCACAGATTAGTTCGATTGGTAAAAACTAACTATTTAAGCTGTGCAAATGCCTGTAATAAATCGGCCTTGATGTCTTCCACATCTTCTAAACCAACAGAAAAACGCAACAATGTGTTTGTAATACCACGGGCGACACGTTCTGCTTCAGGAATATCCATGTGAGTTTGGGTCGCAGGATAGGTAATAAAACTTTCTGTACCGCCTAAGCTTTCCGCAAAGGTAATCAACTTGATTGATTTTAAGAACGTATTCACCCAATTTTCATCTTTCAAACGGAAAGACAGCATACCGCCTTTGTTTGGATATAACACACTATCAATTTGTGGTTGTTCGCGTAAAAATTCCGCAATCGCCTTCGCATTGTCTTGATGGCGTTTCATACGTAATGAAAGGGTTTTCATTCCACGCACGGTTAACCAAGAATCGAATGGCGAAAGTACGGCACCTGCACCATTTTGAATATAGGCGATACGATCACAAAGTTCTTGTCCTTTTGCAATAATCAAGCCCACCAAGCTATCATTATGACCCGCAATATATTTTGTGCCACTGTGGATTACAATATCCGCGCCTAAATCTAATGGACGAGATAGTACAGGGGTTAAGAAGGTATTATCCACAATCATTAATAAATTGTGTTTTTTCGCTAATTTTGCAATTTCTGCCACATCACATTCTTCCATTAATGGATTTGATGGAGTTTCAATAAAAATTGCTTTTGTATTTGCTGTAATAGCCGATTCAATTTCAGCTAAAGAAGCGGTATTCACATAAACGGGTTTTACGCTGTTGTTATTTTTATAGGCAAAATCCAATAAACGATAGGTTCCACCATATACATCACTTGATAAAATCCATTCATCTGGGCCTTTGAATAGATTCATTAACACTTGAATTGCCGCCATGCCGGAGGAAAAGGCAAAACCACGATCACCATTTTCTAATTTGGCTACGGTATCTTCCAAAACACTACGCGTTGGGTTTTTCGTGCGGGTATAATCAAACCCCGTGCTTTCGCCAATCCCATGATGGCCATAAGCCGTTGAAAGATAAATTGGCGTTGAAACCGCACCAGTGCGCTCATCACTGCGATTCCCCGCCTGGGCTAATAATGTATCGATAGAATATTGTTGTGTCATAATTTACCTCTAAATATGCAAAAATTTGACCGCACTTTTCTTGATTTAATGGCGAACAAAACGTTCCAATTTTGTCATAAAGCCACTCACGATAAAAGTAGAAATTGAAAACTCTGTAAAAATTACATTCTTGTGCTAAATTTTGCTGTAATTTCAACCGAAACGAAGATTTTTTCAACATTTGAATTTTTTTTTCATATCTTCGATTGACAGAATTTCAAATTCCCGTAAAATGCACCGCACTAACAGCGTATGCGGGAATAGCTCAGTTGGTAGAGCACGACCTTGCCAAGGTCGGGGTCGCGAGTTCGAGCCTCGTTTCCCGCTCCAAACTAACGGCGTGTTAGCAAAGCGGTTATGCACTGGATTGCAAATCCATGTAGCTCGGTTCGACTCCGGGACACGCCTCCATAACCACGCAGTTAGTTAATCACTCGATGCCCGAGTGGTGGAATCGGTAGACACAAGGGATTTAAAATCCCTCGCCTTTCGAGGCGTGCCAGTTCAAGTCTGGCTTCGGGCACCATCTAATTCCAAACCAATAATCAGTACCTAGTCCAATACTTAACTTTAATTTTTAATTATCGTTAGGTGAGGAATTATGGACTTCTCTTCTGTTTCTAAAAAACCTTATATTATTACTGTCGCTTGTACTAAAGGCGGTTCTGCAAAAAGTACAAATGCTGCCAATATTGGGGCGTTCTGCGCTGACCACGGTTTAAGAACTCTTCTTATTGATACTGATACTCAACCAACCTTAAGCTCTTATTATGCTTTAACTGAAGAAGCTCCCGGTGGTATTTATGAGTTTTTAACCCGTCGTGATATTGAACCTTCCCATATCATTTCAAAAACATCCATTCCTAATTTGGATTTAATTCAATCAAATGACCCATCAAACAATGTAAGTCAAACTCTACGTAATGCCCCTGATGGTGCAATTCGATTTAGTCACTTAATTAAAAACATTGATAATTATGATGTTATTGTGGTTGATACTCGAGGTACTAGAGACATTACTGTCGATATGTCTGTCTTAGCAGCTGACATCCTATTCTGCCCTATTCTTCCACACATTCTTTCTGCGAAAGAATTTATCCGTGGAACTATCGGAATGTATCAAGATTTAGAAACCTTTGAATCATTTGGCTTCAAATTACCACCTCTCAAAGCTATCGCAAATTGCGTTGATAATACTAATGACGTGAAATTTGTACTCAATCAATTGCATGTCCTATTTGAAACCAATTTTGATGAAAGCAAAACCTTCCTTGATTTTTCAATCCCTGCGCATGTGGCATATAGAGAAGCTGCAACTTATTCATTGCCAGTTTATCGCCATAGCCAAGCTGAATATCCTGTTATCAAAGAACTGTGTTGCTTGTTACTCCCTCAATTTAAAACACTTTTTGATAAACCAATGAAAAAGGAAGGCTAATATGACTGATAAACTTATTGCTTCTATTGAAGCGGAAAGTGCGGTCATTGGTGCTCTCATTATTGATAATGACAAATTTGATGAGATCGCAACTTTACTGCGCTCTGATGATTTTTATGTCTCAGCTCATAAAGTATTGTTTGAAGGTGTTAGCCATCTATTAACACAAGGAAAACCCGCTGATATTTTAACTTTGGAGCAGTATTTCAAAGATAAAAAACTGATTGATCAGATAGGGGGATTAGCATACTTAGCTGACATTATTCACAATACCCCTTCTGCATCTAATATCACTGCGTATGCTGAGATTATTTCTCGTTATAGCAAACAACGTCGTTTTTTGACTCTGGGCCAGTTTATTGTAACTGAAATGCAATCTTCAAAAGATGAGATTGAATTAACTTCTTTTGAGGAAAGTGTTGATAAGCAATATACCAATATTGTCATCGAACAAGAGACGGATGGTGTTGCTGATCTTAATGCAAGTTTCGAGCGAATCCTTTCTCGCATGGAAACGTCCTCTATTAATGCCGATCCAGTTAGTGGAACACCAACAGGCATTATTGAATTAGATAGAGCAACAACAGGCGGTCAACCAGGAGAACTTATCATTATTGCAGCTCGTCCAGCAATGGGTAAAACAACCTTTGCACAAACGATTGCCGCAAGTACGTTAGATAAATTTCCTGACAGCCCTATCCAATTTTACAGTCAAGAAATGCCAGCTGATCAACTATTAGAACGTTTTATGGCAATGCGCTCTCGCGTCAGCTTGCAATCTATTCGTCAAGCGACTGAGCTTGAAGAGGAAGAATGGACTCGCCTTGCTAATGCAATGGGGACAATTAAAAAAGACTGGAAAGATCGTTTGTTAATTGATGATGAAGCTTCTTTAACACCTCATCGTTTACGCGCCAAAGTACGTAAAAACACTCGTCTATACGGCAAACCTAAAGCGATTTTCATTGATTATATCCAACTAATGAGAACTGGAAATAAAACTGAAAATCGCAATTTAGAACTTGCCGAAATATCCAATGATTTAAAGAAATTAGCCAAAGAAACTGGATGCCCAATTTATGCATTATCTCAACTAAACCGAGGTTTAGAAAATCGAGCTAATAAGCGTCCAATCAATGCCGACTTACGTGACTCCGGCTCTCTTGAACAAGATGCTGATGTCATCATTCATCTTTATAGAGATGAAATCTATAACCCTGACACAGAAGATAAAGGCATTGCGGAAATCATCATTGGTAAACAGCGTAATGGCCCGTTAGCCACAGTAAAAACACTGTTTCAAGGTCAATACAGCATTTTTGAGAATTTAACGACACAGGATAGATATTATGAATAATCCATTTATTGCTAAAAATAAAAAACAACAAAGTCAATTAGACGCGATTGCGAAAGGATTAAATGTTCAACCTATTAATAATCAGTCTGCTGCTTATCAAACAACAACAGCAACACATTATCCTGCGCAATCTAAATACATTACCGTTACGTTAGATAAATTACGCCCTTATGAACACAACCCTCGTAAGACACGTAATCCTAACTTTGAAATGATTAAAGAGTCAATTCGTCGTCGTGGTCTTGATCATAAACCAAATATCACTCAACGACCTGGCGAACCTTTTTATATCATCGCTGACGGTGGGAATACTCGTATTCAAGCATTAAAAGAACTGTTTACAGAGACTCAAGATCAACGTTTTTGGTCTATTGAATGCTTATATAAACCCTGGAAAGGTGAAAGTGCTGATAGTGTAGAAGCGGAATTAGATTTGCTTATTGGTCATTTAATTGAAAATGATACACGTGCAGATTTAACCTTTATTGAGAAAGCGTTGGGAATTCAGCAAGCGAAAGAATACTACGAGAAAAAGTTAGGAAAATCCCTTTCTGCTCGCGAGCTTTCAAGTGAGTTAGAAAAAGATGGGTATATCATTCAATTTTCAATGATTGCGAAGATGGGACGTTGCATTGAGTATCTTTATCCTTATATCCCGGATGTACTTTTTAACGGTTTAGGTAATGCGCCAATTGATAAATTGCTTGCGATTCGTAATAACGCCTTAGCCATTTGGCAAAATTATCAATTTGAATTGGAAGTGTCCTTTGATGAAATTTGGGGACACAGCCTAGCTCGTTGTAATGATGACCAACCGTTTCATATCAAAGTATTCCAAGACCATCTCATTGATGAAATGTCATCCATGTTAGGTGATCGTGTAAGTTATGAAGTCCTTTACCTTGAAATTGATCTCGATGAGCAAAAATTCAAGAAAATGGCGCAAAAACAACACGAAATACAACAAAGCGTACAAGAAAGCATCCAAGATGTTCAAGCGTTTAATACGCCACAGCCACAAGAAACCGCATTAGACACATTATCTCAACCTAGCGTAGTCAATACTCCAAAAATGACTACCCCTGAAAAAAAATCAATACCTGCGCCAGTATTAAAGCAAGCAAGTGTTGAAATTTCTCCTTCATTTGAGAATGAAGCAGATGATAAAACAGAGGATGAAGAGTTTGATGAAACTAATGCTAGTTCAGATGGCCTTTCTTTTGATTTTGCTAAAAATTTAACTCAACAATTTGGTATTACTCCAGGCATGAGCATTCAGGAGCAACGCCAACAACGTGCAGAAGAAAATGGATTAGGCTTTGCTTGCGTAGGCCGTCAACCAGTTGATGATATTTGGAAAATTTATCCTGGTCGTCAGCATAAAGTAGAAGCTTATTCACTAGCACTCGACATTGCGGAAAGTGTTGGATTAACTGACTACATTGAACATGTAGTAAAAGAGCCTGTTGATTACACTTACCGCGTAAAACCATTAGATAAAGATGTGAGCGGTGTAGCACAGATGTGTTATGACTTCTTAAATTTATTACAAACAGATGTGCACCCACAGACATCTTTCACCTTATTACCGGAATATTTACTCAATACTCAAGAAATTGATGATACCACGCTAGTTAAATTATTCCGTTTAATTCGCCTCGTTCGCTATATTCGTTCAGAAGGAGATGCATAATGAGCATGTTCAGCAATTTAAACCAAGTGGTATTGAATGAGATTTTGGTTAATTTACAAGAAGGCAATATCAATGTTTGCCGGAACTATGGTTTCTCAAAACAAGAATTGCAAGAAATTGAAAAACTCAGCACAGAGGAAGTTTATGAACTGGCTAACACCAAAGCTCCCTTTGCCAAAGTTGAAATTAATCACGATGCATTTTGGCGATTAGTGGCTCGAGTACGCATGTCGTCACAAGAACGTCGCCTTATTGATCGCGCATTAATGTTAGGTGCATCCATCCAAATGCTCAATTCCTACTTCGGCTTAACCACTTCAAAAGTATCTGCTCGTCGTAGCCTACTTGGAAAACAAGAACCAATGGGACGTAAGCCAGCTGCAACCGAAGAGGAAGAAAAATTAATTTGGGACTTATGGCAAGAGCATAAAGGTGATGTTCAAACAATTGAATCAACAGAAGGACTAGAGCTGTTAATTTTAATTGCGGAAGAAACCGGTATTAATTTAACTGAAATTTGGAAACTTGTTAGCCGCTGGAATGCAGCTTAAAAAACATAACGCCCAACCTAGTGCGTTACGTTAAGTTGGGCGTTATTCATATCGTTAGTAAGGAACTTGGGAAAGTTCATTGGCTATTGTAAAGATGTTTAAGCACATTGCAACAATAAAAATGAAATATTCTCAGAGAGAATTAAATTATGGAAACAAAATTACAAGAGCATGGGTTGCTCTTTTTTGGCAACCAGCATGAAACAGTTCCAACCCGTTTGCTATTTGATCCTTATTTAACATCAAGAGCAAAATTGGCATGGCAACTTATAAAATACAAAGCAAGAGAATTTCAATCAGGCATGTTCCCATCATACGAAGTGCTTGCAAAATTACTTTCAGATAAACCTTATGATGAAGCAGAACTCTCGCGTAAGCTAGTTAGCCAAACGTTGTTATTACTTAGATTAACTCGTTGGCTAACACTTTGTGAAACTGTACGTAATGAGCAAGGTCAAGTATTGGGTAATTTTTACATCCTTCATGATGAACCTATGCCAATCATTGATACGATTCAATTAAACCATGATTACATCGCACTCCTTGAAAAATCCATTCAGCATCGAGATAACTTTGTGCGAGGTGTAGCAAACCATATTGTAGAAAACCTGCTCTCAGATAATACTCAGTGGCATTATATTTCTCACATTGACTGGATGCGAGCTCGCCTTCAAGACTATCAAAAACGTCCAAAAATGGATATTTCAGAGCAAGAAGAATCAACATTTATTCAAGAAAACTTACTAAGTTCCAATAAGGAACTCAGTGAAAAAACAGGGGAACTCAGTAAAAATCACCTTAGTTCCAAAATGGAACTCAGTAAAATCAAGCAGAGTTCCAAAAAGGAACTCAGTACCCAAAATGATGATAAGTCATTGATTTCAGGCTTAGTTCCAAAAGGGAACTCAGGTTTTTCACAGTACAGTACAGGTACTAGTATTTATATAAATACGTACTGTACTGGTAATGCGGATGAAATTGACTGGCCGACTAATATTCAGTTTTCATCATTGGAAAAAACAGCAATTATGCAAGCAATGCGTGGACTTGATTTAGGAATCTGTAAAGCGATTTTATTTGAGCTAGAACAGCGTGTGGCAAAAGGTGAAGTGAAAAAACCACAAGGCTATGTAGTGACATTAATCCAACGTGCACACCGTGGTGAATTTAAACCATATTTGTATGAACAATTTTTGGCTACACAAGCGCAATCATTATCATCAAAAAATCGGTTATCACAACATGATGAAACTAGCTTAGTTAATAATGTGAAAGCCGATAGCACAATAAAACCAATGCGAGTGCAATCTGAAGAAGAGCGAAAAGCGAGAGCTGATCGCATTCGACAATTTAAGGCTTCAATTTGCAATTGAATAAGCTGTATAAAAAGTGAATAGTGTAGAAGGGTTCTACAAAGTACAAAATTTAACCACTGTAAAGGGACTTTACAAAGTACAAATTTTAACCAGTGTGCGGGGACTGCACAGTGAACAAAAATTAACCACTGTGCTAGGGTTGCACAGTGAACAAAAATTAACCACTGTGCTAGGGTTGCACAGTGAACAAAAATTAACCACTGTCCAGGGGCTGGACAAAGTACAAATTTTAACCAAATGATAAAAGGTGACATAACATGACAACAACATACAACCAACAGCTTGGGCCGTTACGCAGTGAGATTACATTTACGCTTCATACTCAGTATGCAACACGTCTTTGGAATGGTCGTGACTTAGTTAAAAATGAAGCCGGGGAAGTCGTTACATCATCAATTCTCAGTATTCCTAATGCTCTATCTCTATTGAGTCAAATTCAGCAAGCTGCCGAACAAGATGATCCTTATGCTGATGATTATCTTCTTCGTTTTGAACAAAAAGTATTAGGGTTTCGTAAAGAAATGCAAGATATGACCTGGAGAATGGTTAATCTCTACAGTGAGAAAATTCCTGAAAACTTTCAAATTGAGCGTTGTGCCAATATTGCTCCGATTCAATACCCTATTTTTGTGAATACTCAGCTGGGTTATCAATTATTGTATCTTTTGGCTGACTTTGATTCGTTAGCTCGTACAGTGATGACCGCTTCACATATTGCATTACTTACAAAAGATGATGCGTATGATTGGTTAGAATCCGGAGCTAAATTAATTCGTCGTGCATTTGGTGTGCTTGAGAATTACAGAAATTCCGGTATTACACGCCAAGATGCGCTTGAAAATAACGCTCGCTATCAAGCTGCTGTAAAACGTATGAAATATACCTTAACGCCTGACGTGCTTTCCGGTACAACACGTGCAACATTTGCTCCAACAATTAAAAAATCATCACTTGCTGAATCAGATGATAATGGCTCTGTTGAAGTCCAAATTACAGCAAATAAAACTGAATAATGGAGATTGGGATTATGGATAACGTGCTCATTCCTTCTGATATGTATAAACAATTAGGACGCACAACCCCACTTAATGACTCGCTGAAACAGTTATTCAGTGAGTTAGACTCAGTGCAACAGTATGAATTACTAGCTGAATCCCTTGCTACAGTCCGTGAAGCTTTAATGTTGCAGCAGAATGAAATGTTGCAGAACGTTCGTAAAAGTGAACTTAGTGTATTACCTATTCACATGATCCGAGATAAAGCTTCATCATCCGGTGGGACGTTTTTACGCTGGCGCAGTTTTCAAGCCTCTAAGACTGGTGATGCTGTGTTAAATCCGGTATTTAATAATCCTCAGTTATCTTCAGACTTACGACAAAAACTTGTCTCAGCTGAGAAAGAACGCATTTTGATTAATCTGCAGGTCTCCGTACTAAATTTTATGATGAGACAGGTATCAAGTGCGGTAGATAAAATTAAAGAGATAGAAGATCATTTATAACATTCACATTTGTGAACGTTGGATCTTCTAGTTTGTAATCGGCTAATTTATATAGTTTGTGATCGGCTCACTAAAAGGCCTTTTAAAGGTAAGGGGACAAGCCCCTTACCTTAACGAAAAAAAGCCTTTGCCTTTCGTGGTTGTGTTAAAAAATCTCTGTGTTTTTTACTGAATTTACCCTTAAGGATTAGATGTAAAAAATGCACAATCTTGACAGTTAATTTTGTGATTTAGGAGAAATCAATATGGCTGGAATTAATAAAGTAATTATCGTGGGACATTTAGGTAATGATCCTGAAATGCGAAGCATGCCGAATGGTGAAGCAGTTGCAAATATCAGTGTAGCAACTAGCGAAGCTTGGACGGATAAAAACACCGGTGAACGTCGTGAAGTGACTGAATGGCATCGAATCGTTTTTTATCGCAAATTAGCTGAAATTTGCGGCCAATATCTCAAGAAAGGAGCGCAAGTTTATATTGAAGGACGCTTGCGTACTCGTAAATGGCAAGATCAAAACGGGCAAGATCGTTATACCACGGAAATCCAAGGTGATGTAATGCAAATGTTAGGTACTCGCCCTCAAAGTGCAGATGGTGCAAATAATTCTCAGCCAATGCCACAACAAGATGCATCGGCAAATGCTTTTGATGATTCAATACCATTCTGAACTCAATATAATTAAGGTTAATCGTGATGAAAAAAATAATTTTTGTTTTATCTGCCGTCGCTGCTTTAAGTGGTTGTGCTGAATTAAACTCATTGAATGATGCGGTTGGTAATGTTGCAGGTCAACTCAGCAGTGTTCTTGGCGGGGGGAATAGTTCCTCTAGTTCTTCCGGTGTGGCTTACACTCAAAGTTCTCGTTCTCATCGCTATAACGTAGAGGATTCAATTACATCATCTAAAAATATTGACTCTCTTTACGTAAAAATTAAACGTAATTTAAAATTCAAAACACGGGAGGAAGCATTAAGTGGATTATCCGGGTATGAGCGTCAACGTTACGAATCGCTTTTAGATGAAGAAGGACATGCTCATGAAGCGACTCCTGGGGTCTATTATCACATGGCAAATAGCTATGTTGGCGGTCGAAAAATTGACATAACGCTTGCAAAAGAGGATGGCAAGGTTAGAATTTCCTGGATTGCATCCTCAAATGAATCTGATTTTGCTCAATTTGTTAAATCAGAAGTGATAAAAGCAATTAAATAATACGACAACATAAACATAGTGTAGGTAATCAATACCTCATTCTCCTTTGCCCCAACCTTAGTGGGGCTTTTTTTATTTCAGGTGTTTTTAAATTTCGATACCGATAATAATGATTATTTTGTATGATAGATAACGAAACAAATTTGTTTTTTGAGATCCATCCAAACTTTTCCTTTTCCTCATATTGTTTAATATCTCAAACGTTTACCCCTTGGCTACAAGGGGTATTTTTCTCCTGTAATTGCAAAAAATAAATTAAGTGGCTCAAAATGAAGTGAAGATAATGGGCTTGCATACTTTGACAGAATTTTAGCTTTCTCTTTATGGTTTCTAACCAAAATAGGAAACTCCTTTACACCATTTGCAAGCAACCAAAGCGTTCTTGTCATACCATCATTAAGACTACAGCTTATTTCTCCATCTTTAATATGAACATTTACATCTGCAAGTGGAACTGGAGAATCCATACTTTTAGCAAATCCGTTTTCAGCATGATGAAACTTATAATCTTTTCTCCATGTTGACTCATCGCCCGCACATGTATTTTTATCTACCTCATACGGTGATCGCTGCCATAAAGAAAGAAACTTTTGAGCATCTACGATGACAATCATGTTCTCTTGATTAGCCATATTTTCAATATGCTGTGGATAACGCATATACACGACTTTCTGCTCTCTCGTTTTCATTCTAAAAATAATATATCTATCTCGACCTGAATATCTAAGCGTATCAACCATCACTCCAATTGATGAAGGGGTCAGTTTTATCATGATTTACTCCTCAGTTTAAAAAGAATTCCTAATTGTGGTTTATCTTATTACATCGAAAATATCTCTCAAATATCAATGAGAGAAAACATCATGAAATTATTTTTATGTGAAAAACCATCACAAGGCAATGATATTGCAAAAGTATTAGGTGCGACAAAGCGTGGTGAGGGTTGTTTATCAACACCTGACGGTCAGCTTACAGTTACCTGGGGAATTGGTCATCTAGTAGAGCAATTTAATCCTGAAGAATATGATCCTGCCTTTAAAAAGTGGGCATTTGAGACCTTGCCAATTATCCCGGGTAAATGGGGGCTTTCACCTAAAAAAGAAACAAAAAAACAGTTCAATGTCGTCATGAAACTTATCAAACAAGCTAAACTTGTTGTCATTGCAACCGATATTGATAGAGAGGGCGAAACTATAGCAAGAGAATTGCTGGATTTGGCAGGATTTCGAGGGCAAATAAAACGCCTTTGGTTGTCTGCACTAGATGATACCAGTATTCGCAAAGCCTTGGGCGCACTTAAAAATAATGAGGAGACACTACCTCTTTACTATGCGGGACTTGCACGTAGTCGAGCTGATTGGCTTATTGGTATGAATTTCTCTCGTCTCTATACCTTATTAGCGCAACAACAAGGGTATCAAGGGAAACCTTTAAGTGTTGGTCGGGTACAAACTCCAACATTAAGCTTGGTTGTTAATCGTGACCGTGAGATAAAAAACTTCATTCCTAAGCAACATTTTGCTTTGCAAGTAATGCTTTCTGATGGAAATCAGCATTTTGCTACGCAATATGTTATTCCGGAGCAATATTGTGATCCTGATGGACTTTGTTTGTCTGCCCAAGTTATACAAGCAGCAAATCAGCAAATTCGCCAATTTGGCCAAGCGAAAGTGGAATCAGTTGAAACTAAACGTGAAAGACAAAATGCCCCACTTTGCTTTGCATTAAGTGACTTACAATCAGAAGCTAACCGCCTTTATGGACTGGGTGCGCAAAGAGTATTGGATATAGCTCAATCACTTTATGAGACTCACAAAGCGACAACCTATCCTAGAACAGATTGTGGTTATTTACCGGAGTCTCAGTTTGCAGAAGCGCCTCAAATTATCCAATGTTTGTTGCAATCCGATAATCGATTACACCCCCTTGCAGGTATGTTAAACCTTAATCAAAAATCACGAGTTTGGAATGATAAAAAAATTACTGCTCACCATGGCATTATTCCGACTATGATTAAAGCTGATATTAGCAAAATGTCTGATGAAGAATTAAAGCTCTATGATCTCATACGTCGTCGTTATTTAGCTCAATTCTTACCTGTTTCTGAAACAGATAAGACACAAATTATTTTGAAGTGCGGTCAACATATATTAAGTGCACGTGGGAATGTGCTTATTGCTCCAGGTTGGAAAATTCTATTTGGCAAATCACTTGATGAAGATGATGACGCACCTCAAGCCTTGCCGACGTTAAAGCAAGGACAAATCTGTCAGATTTCTGATTCAGAAATAAAAACCTTACAAACATCACCACCTAATCACTTCACGGAAGGTACATTGCTCACCGCAATGAAAAATGCAGCTCGCTTTGTAACTGATGAGCGTTTAAAACAACGCTTACGAGAAACTGAAGGGCTTGGAACAGAAGCTACTCGGGCGGGAACGATTCAAGGTTTGATTGATAAAGGTTTCTTGAAAAAGAAAGGTAAATCACTATTAGCGACAGATGAAGCAATGACGCTAATTGATAATTTACCTCAGATGTTAAAAGATCCGGGTTTAACCGCACTTTGGGAGCAAGCGCTCAATCAAATTGCTGAAAGAACGCTTTCGCTAGAAGTGTTTATGCAAAAACAAGAAGTCTTTGTGCGGCATTTGATGGCTGATTGCCTTAAAAAGGGAATGAGTTTGGGGAATATTGAAATTCGTAAATGCCCTAAGTGCGGTGCACCAATGATTAAAAGAAATGGTAAAAATGGGGCTTTTTTTGGGTGTTCTGCTTATCCAAATTGCCAACATATTGAAAATATTGATAGCAAGAAGAATACTAAAAGTACAAAAAATTTAAAGAAAAAGTCGAGTAAAAGTGTGAGTGAGCAAATTTCATCTTTACGAAGCTTATTGAACTAGGATTTAAGCGCCTGTGAATGGCGAGCCCTCAAAAATAGTGCTATACTAAAGCCTTCGTAAGACCGTTCGTGAATTGTCGGTTATCAATTCACACTAGCCAAAAATGATTCCAGCACGCTGAAAGGAATTTCTCACATTGATTAACGCTCCTTGTGAGGTGTGCCACCTAGTTAATCAGAGTAATGATGGAGTAACGCCCCAATTTACTCTCGACTTTTCAAATCGCTGGCCATTGCGGATTTTTAAAGTGTATTGCAAAGTGCATTTTGAAAATTCGCAATGGCTTGCTACTTTTTCCTTACCGGAGCCCACCGGTGAAACAATGGGTGCCCTTTGTGTCAATTTGATGCCACAGATATAACCGATTGATGGCCACAAAGTAATCGGATAAGGCGAGCCGTAAAAATCCGTATATGGTAACGAACGTATCAGTATTTTTATGAATCAAATTAGTTTGGCCTACTTAATTTTTATTTAATCAATCTATAGTCAAAACTATAAGGTCATTCAGGAAACTGGGTGACCTTTTCTTTTGACTAAAATATCTCCAAATAGAATTTTTAATTTTTTATACATTTAAGGTTTGCTTTAGATTTTAATAACAACAGTTTTTAAGGTGCTGTGAAAACAGCCTTTAAGAAGTTGCACGATTCTTGAGAAGCAACGCCT